>JAJQGP010000039.1 GCA_021200475.1 Lachnospiraceae bacterium | reverse complement strand
GGAATTCCCAGCCATCTTTAAATTCGCCGTATCCACGCTGAGTAGCAAATATTTTGTCTTTATGTCGGATAACTGCAGCCACTACCTTTATCGTCTTCATCTTCATTTTCTCCTGTCCCAAGATCAGCCAAAAATATCTCTGGCCATGTCAGCCAGCATTTCATTACGGTCAGATTTGTCATTAAAAATATGCAGACATGCCTGTTTTAGCTTCGCAACATTTTCGTCAGTTACTTCTATCTCCGCATTTTCTAAAGCAATCTCAAGGTCCTCATCGTTCCAAAATTCTTCATACCAGAATAAATCCTTTGCTTCTATATTATTTTCGCCTTTCATTTTCTTCTTCGCCTCACTCTCTGCAATCTGCATTACTATCATGACATATAACTTCTTGAATTATATCGTAGAAAACGACGGCTGTCCATTCCTGCCAAGAGAAAAATCATTAAGTTTTTTTCGCGAAAGTAAATCAAAAGCGCCTTTGCGCTCCTCGCCGGAGAGGCTATGCGCTCTGCGAGCCGTGGATTGTCTTTCCGGAATTAATTGCTTTTCAGCGAACTGTATCAGGAATTGCCAGGCTATTTCTGCTAATCTGCTCCGCTTCATAATCATAAAAGCAATCATTCACATCCCTTGATCCACGTTTTGGTTGTCTTATCATCGTATCCATCCTTTCCCATTGGTCCTAATCTGCAGGAGCGTGCCACGCTCCCGTTCCCTGTCATCAGGAAACAGTCACCAGTGAAAACTGTCCAATATTCCGCGCCTGTCCAGATATTCCTGTCTGGCTTTTTCGCGTTCATCCGCTGTTTCTGCAGATTTTGATTTTGTGTAAAGTTCCTGACGCACCATGGAATCCGGCGAGATCACTAAAGAAGAATACGATCAGTGGCGTTATACTTACCCCAAAATGGAGACGGAACAGTTCGAGACATCCTAAATGCCATACGGATCAGAAAACGTGCTGCAGCGCAGAATGACACGGAACAGCAGGCTTAATCATTTATCCGGTATTCAGCTTTTAACGCAAAAAAGGCCTTACCAAATTGATCTGTTTCACTCAATCTGGTAAGACCTTTTCTATTGGACTTTAGCGGTTCCACCCGCTAACCGTCAGCATCATTATAATAAATGCTCTGGCGGTGCTGTTATCAAATTGTTATCAAACGGTACTCAAATTCACAAAGAATCCAGTGTTTATGCGGATTCCAGCGACACCTTTACTTATTCGAACTCTATCGTCGCCGGTGGCTTCCCCGTACAGTCATACAGCACCCGATTAATATGCTTCACTTCATTCACAATCCTGCTGGTGGTTTTCTCAATCACTTCCCATGGAATCTGTGCACTTTCTGCGGTCATGAAATCGGTAGTGGTGACAGCGCGAAGGGCGATCGCGTAGTCGTATGTACGCTCGTCTCCCATGACACCGACGGAGCGCATGTTAGTGAGGGCGGCGAAATACTGGCTGATGGTTTTGTCGAGACCAGCATTTGCGATTTCTTCACGCCAGATGGCGTCTGCATCCTGTACCATCGCGACTTTCTCGGCGGTTACGTCTCCGATGATGCGGATGCCAAGACCCGGACCGGGGAAGGG
The DNA here is from genome assembly GCA_021200475.1 of Lachnospiraceae bacterium. Lineage (GTDB taxonomy): Bacteria > Bacillota > Clostridia > Lachnospirales > Lachnospiraceae > Choladousia. Next base: position 20,318 of record JAJQGP010000039.1, on the reverse strand, counting down.
CTGGCGATACACCAGGTAATCCGGGATGCCTAGCTCGAGGCCGGCACGGCGCACTTCATCTTTGAAGAGGTCGCGCAGCGGTTCGATGATTTCTTTAAAATCGACGTAGTCGGGCAGACCGCCGACGTTGTGGTGGGATTTGATGACGGTGGACTCTCCGCCGACACCGCTCTCTACAACATCCGGATAAATGGTGCCCTGCACCAGGAAATCAACTGCACCGATCTTTTTGGCTTCTTCCTCAAAAACGCGAATAAATTCTTCACCGATGATCTTGCGCTTGCGCTCCGGCTCGGTGACGCCGGCCAGTTTGGAATAGAAGCGTTCCTGCGCGTTGACGCGAATGAAGTTCAGCTTGTAAGGACCGTCTGGTCCAAAGACCGCTTCGACTTCGTCGCCTTCGTTTTTGCGGAGGAGGCCATGATCGACAAAAACGCAGGTGAGCTGCTCTCCCACCGCTTTGGAGAGCAGGACGGCTGCTACGGAGGAGTCCACGCCGCCGGAAAGGGCGCAGAGAACCTTGCCATCACCGACTTTCTCCCGGATGGCTACGATAGATTGTTCTACAAAGGAATCCATACGCCAGTCTCCGGCGCAGCCGCAGACGTTGAACACGAAGTTGGAGAGCATCTTCTGCCCTTCTTTGGTGTGCAGCACTTCCGGATGGAACTGGGTCGCGTACAGGTTTTTTTCGGTGTTTTCCATCGCGGCGTACGGACAGTTGTCGGAATGGGCGCTGGCTTTAAAGCCGGGAGCCATTTTCTCGACGTAATCGTTGTGGCTCATCCAGCATATGGTTTTTTCGGATACATCGGTAAATAGCTTCGAATTTTGGTCTACAGTAATCTCGATTTTCCCGTACTCACGGACCGGAGCCTTGCCGATCGAGCCTCCGAGCAGATGCATCATGAGCTGGGAACCATAGCAAATGCCTAAAATCGGAACGCCCATCTCAAAAATCTCTGGTGTATAGGTAGGTGCTCCTGGCTCGTAACAGCTGTTCGGACCACCTGTGAAAATGATGCCCTTCGGCTGAATGGCCCTGATTTTTTCAAAATCGGTCTTGTAGGAATAAATTTCGCAGTATACGCCGCATTCGCGCACACGTCTTGCAATTAACTGGTTGTACTGGCCCCCAAAGTCGAGGACGATGACGGTTTCTCTTTCCATATTTGTCTCCTGTGTTCTTATGTCAAATCAATTGTTTTAGTTCATCCTTGCTGGCAAGGCCAACATTCCGCTCTGCGCAAATGCCATCACGGAAAATGAGGATGGTCGGAATGGATGCCACGCGATATTGCTGCGCGAGCTCTGGGATGGCATCTACGTTCACTTTCGCAACAGCATAGCCTTCCGCTTCCTGATCAAGCTCTTCGATGAGGGGCGCGAGTGCCTTGCACGGACCACACCAGTCCGCGTAAAAATCGACCATAACGGGAGTGTCTGACTTAAGTACCTCCAGATCGAATTGTTCCTGTGTTTTTATTAGAATCATAATAAATCTTCCTTTCCATTTTTCTATAAAGTATCTCCAGCATGTCTGGAAAGTATTCTGATAAGACACATTCTATCGAAGCTTGAACACCTGCGCAAGAACTTTTTTCCTGATTTTCAAAAAACATTCCCTGGGCGCAAATTTAGGTAGAAAAAAAGGCGGCGATATCTTATAATGCACACAGGCGCACAAGGAATCTGACAGCTACGCTGTCTGCGCCTGGCGCTGCGACCTTCGGTCGATGTCAATACAGGCGCACAAGGAATCTGACAGCTGCGCTAATTATTTTTATCAGGGGGAACTGTTATGAGGGAAAATATCCTGTATCTGGAATGCAGCTCCGGTATCAGCGGCGATATGACGGTCGCTGCTCTTCTGGATCTCGGCGCGGACCGGGATGTGCTGGAGCGGGCGCTGAAAAGTCTGCCGCTCTCCGGCTATTCGATTGAAATAAAAGAAGTTTACAAATCCGGAATCCGGGCATGTGATTTCAATGTGATTTTAGATACAGAGCATGAAAACCATGACCACGATATGGCATATCTGCATGGAAATGGAAATGAGCATACAAGTGTTATATACGCGCATGAACACTCTGCACTCTCGCATGAGCACGCGGACGACCCGCTCAATCACGGGGAGAACCCGCTCAATCACGAGGGCGACCCGCACGAGCACGCTCATGCAGACCGTCTGCACGATCTTAAGGAGGCTGCTCTCATCCCGGCAGACGGCTCGCACGCACATACGGATGATGTACACCACCATGCCCACAGCTCACATTCGCACTCTGCCCGCAATCTGCAGGATATTATCAAAATTATCCGCGCCGGAGATTTGCGTGCGTCTGCCGCTGATCTGGCAGTCCGTATCTTCGAGATTGTGGCAAAAGCGGAAGCGCAGGTACATGGGAAAGCGATCCATGAAGTGCATTTTCATGAGGTGGGAGCGGTTGATTCGATAGTCGATATCGTAGCGGCAGCGGTCTGTCTGGATAATCTTCATCCGGATCAGGTGGTTGTATCCACGCTCACGGAAGGGTGCGGGCAGATTCGCTGCCAGCATGGTCTGATTCCTGTACCGGTTCCGGCGGTCACTGCGATTGCCGAGATGGAGGATTTGCCGCTTCGGTTTACGGATATTCAGGGCGAACTGGTGACGCCGACCGGCGCAGCGATTGCAGCTGCTATCCGCACAGGAGAGAAGCTGCCTGAGCAATTCCGGATACGCAAGGTCGGTCTCGGTGCGGGAAAGCGAGCCTACGCGACCGCAGGTGTGCTGCGGGCAATGCTGCTTGAGCCGGCCGATTCCGACACGGAGGAGCATGCCTGCGCCGCTGAAAAGGAAAAAAGCAGTACATCGGACTCCGTTCTCGTCCTGGAGACGAATATTGACGACTGCACGGGAGAAGCGCTTTCCTTTACGATGCAGCAGCTTCTTAACGCCGGAGCACTTGATGTCTTTTCGATTCCGATTTACATGAAAAAGAACCGTCCGGCGTGGTTATTGGAAACCATCTGTAATCCGGAAAACCGGGAGGCACTCGAAGCCATCATTTTTCAAAACACGACAACGATCGGCATTCGCAGACAGGCCATGCTGCGCACCCGGCTTTCACGCAGAATTGTTACCGTAGAAACGGACTGGGGTGTCGCAGATATCAAATGCTGCGACGATGGACAGACGATCCGCTATTTCCCGGAAAATGACAGCGTAAGTCGGCTGGCCATTAAAAATGGCATCGGTTTTCCGGAGATGTATCGGCTTTTACAGACGTTCGCGAATCATCATCTCACCGTTTCTGCCTTCTGATGTTTCTGCATAGCTGCCAGCCCAGCCCTCCTGCCAGCCAGCATCGAACCAGAAGATTCTTTGTTACTGGTCACACCTGTAGAGGTAAAAATCAGGTAAATTTGGTCAAGGTGTGACCTGTAACGATTAAGAGGATTTGCAGCTATGCAAAACTGGTCTTCACACCCTCCGTAAAGACCGTAGAAAAGCCTGCAGCATACGAAAAAAGTCCTCGCCGGGGCGGAGGAGCCGGATTCCCGCACTGCTGCCCCGGCAGGAGTCCTTTCCGGCGTTAACTGTTCAGCATATTCTCTATGAATATTCCGTAACCTTTTGTCGGGTCATTGACAAATACATGCGTCACCGCACCGATCAGCCGCCCATTCTGCAGGATCGGTGAGCCGGACATTCCCTGCACGATGCCGCCAGCTTTTGCAAGAAGCGCTGGGTCGGTCACTTCAATCACCATTCCTTTGTTGACGTCGCTGCCATTCAAACGGATTTCTTTGATTTCAACCCCGTATTCCTGGCAGGAGCCATCGACCGTACAGCGAATCGTGGCCGCTCCCAGCTCCGCTTCCTGTCTGAGTGCGGTCTCATAGAGTGTCTGATCTTCTATGGTCAGGGAAAAGCCTGTAACCCGCCCGAAGATCCCGTTCTGGCTGTTTTCCTCTATAGTACCGATCCGATAGCCTGCACTGTAATGGATGATCCCGGATAATTCACCGGGAGAGCCGGATTCACCTTTGACCACGGAGACAATTTCTGCATCATAAAGCGTGCCGTTCTGGATATTCAGGAGCTCTGCCGTATCGACATCACTGATGCCATGCCCCAACGCTCCGAAATAACCATCCTCGTCCACATAGGTAAGCGTCCCGATTCCCTGGGTATCATTGCGCACCCAGATCCCGGCTTTATACTCACCTTCCGCATCTTTTACCGGGACTACTTTGAGGCGGATCTGCTCGCCCTGACGGTCCACATCCATGACCAGAGTTTCCCCCTCTGATTCCAGAATACAGGCAATCAGCTCCTCTTTGGTATTGACAGACTCTCCATTCACCGCCTGAATGTAATCGCCGGTCTGCACAATATTCTCCGCCGGACAGCAGATACTGCCGTCCTCCGCCGTGATGGTTCCTGTATCTACGACAAACACACCGTCTGTCTCCAGATAGATTCCAATCGGCGTGCCGCCCACATAGACCTTCTTTCTTTCTGCTACGGATGCGCTGCTCTCCACCTGACGATCTGCCAGTGTCATGTTCTGAAACACTGCCGTTCCACAGAGTACCAGAGCAAATACACTAAATAACAAAAGAGAGCAGACAAACCTTCTGTACTTTTTCCTGACATTCATCTTTTGCACCTCACAATCCTTCCAGATGTGTCGGGCGCAATTTTCGATTGGACAAAAAAACGCACACGACAAACCTTTGCCAGACCAGGCAGCATCGCTGCGCAGCGGTCTGACCAAGACCGAATTCGATCTCTGTTGTCAGTATGCGATCTTTTGTTGTAATTCACACTGGTATTTTGTTGTGAGAGATTCCAAAACATGGGAAATCAGGCAACAATTACAGGTTCCCTTCGTTTCATAAGTGTGTCTTTCTTTCCTATTACACAGGATATCCCGTTCCTCTATCGTTTCATCTTTGCCGCCAGCTCTTTCATCTCCCGCGCATTTTCAAGCACCGCATCGGTGATCTTCGCCCCGCCAAGGATTCGCGCCAGCTCTTCCACGCTCTCTTCTTCGTTCAGCAGTCCGATGTTGGTCACAGTCTTGCTGTCGGCCGGCTTTTTCTCTATGATGTAGTGGCGGTCGGCCATGGCCGCGATCTGGGCGAGGTGCGTGATGCACAGCACCTGATGGCTGGCCGCGATCACTGCCATTTTTTCAGACACCTTCTGAGCAGTTCGCCCGCTGATGCCGGTATCAATCTCATCAAAAATCAGGGTTTCCATGTTGTCTTTGTCTGCCATGACCGCTTTGATCGCCAGCATGATACGGGAAAGCTCGCCGCCGGAAGCTACAGCTCCGAGCGGACGCATCGGCAGGCCCGGGTTCATGGAAATCTGAAAGCAGATTGCATCCATTCCGTCCTCGCCTGGCTCAGGCAGCTCTTCAAAGGAAATTTCAAAGCGTACATCCAGGAAATTCAGGTCGACCAATGCGGCGCGGATCTGTTCCGCAAGGGTCTTTGCATAGCGTTTGCGGACGGCAGAAAGCTCGCGCGAGGTCTCCAGCAGCTGCCTGCGGCTTTCATCGCGTGTGCGGCGCAGTTTTTCCAGATAGCCCTCGTAATCCATCAGCACTTCTGTCCGCTCTTCTTTTTCCCGGCAGGAAGCAAGAATCTCTTCGATGGTGTTGCCATATTTGGTTTTCAGCCGATTAATCAGATCCAGACGCTCTTCGGTCTCGTACAGTGCCTGCGGGTCAAATATGAGATTATCCATGTATTCGGACAGACTGCGGTTAAACTCACCAATCAGGGATTCGATATCCTCCAGCGTATTTCCCAGCTCCTCAAGAGACGCATCATATCCGCGCACGGCCGCCAGTGACCGCGCAGCCCGCGCGATCTCGTCCTCCGCGCCGCTCCCATAACTGCCCGCACCGGTCAGGCTGCCGGTCTCGGAAAGTGCTTCCATAATCTTCTGTCCATTCGCCATTCGTCGATAGCTGCTTTCCAGTTCTTCGTCCTCTCCCGGCCGCAGGGCGGCGGACTGGATTTCCTGAATTTCATATTGCAGAAAATCAAGCTCTTTCGTCCGATCCCTGCCGGAGGCAGATGCCTGCTCCCATTCCCGCTTTGCCTTCTGATACTGATGATACTGCTTCGCACAGGCTGAAAGCAGCGGCGCGGTTTCCTTTTTTGCAAAGGAGTCCAGGATCGTCAGGTGATTTTTCGCGTAGAGCAGCGACTGATGCTCGTGCTGGCCATGAATGTCGATCAGCTCGGCAGAGAGCTGCCGCACAAAAGAGAGGGGAACCGTCTCCCCATTGATCTTGCTGGTGCTTCTGCCGCTTTTGTATTTTCGTGTCAATACAATCGTGCCATCCTCACAGGGCAAGTCCTGCGCTTTGAGCAGTTCCAGAACATGCGGATTTTCCGTAAGAAACGTCAGCTCTACCAGCGCATAATCCGCGTCCTCCGGCACGTAATCCTTAAAATTGCCCGTACCGAGCGCAATGTTAACGGAACCGATGACAATCGATTTGCCCGCGCCGGTCTCACCGGTCATGATGTTCAGGCCAGGGCCAAACTCTACCTCTGCTTCCCGGATCAGGGCCATGTTCTTTACATATAAGCTTGCCAGCATAGTGTTCCCCCATTTTCTGAAATATATCTGTCTCTCAAATTTTCTGCAGCCACTACGTTTTCTCCCTGTAACTGTCTCTGCCGGGATGATGCTGCAACCGTTTGCCGCCAATAGAAAAAACGAATTTCAAATCCTTTTGTTTCTCTTTTCCCAAAAAATATTGTAACTATTCAGAACAGCAGGCCGCAGGTCTACGCTCCGCTTCGGTCGTCGCTAAGCGGACGTCCACTGGACGTCCAGCGACGCCTGCGATGCAGGCTATATGCCGCTAACACGTCATATGTCTGTGGCTTGATGGGCGTTCCGCCCATCCCGAAAAGAAAATACAGCCTTTAGCAGGTAAACCTGCACATCTCCGCTTCGCTCCGGTCGGTGCTAAACGCGTGCCACTGGCACGCAGCACCTGTCTTTTCTTTTCGATGCTGTTCTGAACTGTTACAAAATATTTATCACCGTTCAGAACCGCATCAAAATGAAAAGACAGGTACTATCTACCAGACGGCGAGCGTTTCATACCGGCCCTCATTTTCCGACAATCCGACGTATTTTTTCCATTACGATCAGCGTATCGTCGGTGCTGCGATTCGCACACATGATGGTATCATCTCCGGCGATACATCCGGCCACTTCCCTCCAGTGCATTGCGTCGATCGCTGCGGCGACCGCCATCGCCATGCCGGAGACGGTCTTGACGACCAGAATATTCTGCGCCATCTCCATGGAAACAAACCCTTCCTTCAGAACGCGCAGATAGCGTTCCGCGGCTTCCGCGTTCTGCTGCTGCATCAGAACGTATTTCTGCCTGCCATCTGCCAGGGCGATCTTCGTCAGCTTCAGTTCACGGATGTCCCGCGATACTGTCGCCTGCGTCACCTGAAATCCCTCTGCTTTCAGGTAATCCGCCAGCTCCTCCTGTGTCTCAATCTCGTATTTTCCGATCAGTTCAATGATCTTTGCGTGACGTCCGATTTTCATAATAGGTTTTCTCCTGACTGCTGTTTACGACTCCAAACATTTTCCACTGCCCACACTGTCTCCCGTCGTTACAGCTCACACCCTGACCAGATTTCCCTTATTTTTACCCCTACAGGTGCGACCTATAACGGTATCCGTCAATTGTTCATCTTTTCCCGCAAAATCTCAAGAAAACTTGTATTCTTAATCTTTATCAGCCGGGTGGCCTGCTCTGCTTTTGAAATCACCACGCGGTCGCCGGAGTGAAGCTTCACGGAGGTATCCCCATCAAAGGTAGCCTCCGCTCCATCCATGTCCCTGGCATGTCCGGAACCGATCTCAACCACCACCTCCACATCGGCCGGCAGAACAATCGGCCGGGCATTCATGGTATGCGGCGCAATCGGAGTCAGCAGCAGCATGGAGGACGCAGGTTCCACGATCGGTCCGCCAGCGGAAAGGCTGTAGCCGGTCGATCCGGTAGGCGTCGATACGATAATCCCATCCGCAGCATAGGAATAGAGAAAAACGCCATCGACATAAATATTCACATCTACCACCCGCATTCGGCCGTTGCGGGAAATCACGATGTCATTGAGGGCAATATCGCTCATTAGCATACGGTTCTGATGCCAGGCAGCGCCGCTGAGCATCATCCGCTCTTCGGTCACGAAATTGTTCACGATCAGCTTGTCCAGCACCTCCGGCAGGTTTTTTCGTTCCACCTCCGCCAGATATCCCAGCGTTCCCATATTCACGCCCAGAAGGGGCAGGCGCCGCTCCACCAGATCGCGCGCCGCGTGCAGCAGCGTGCCATCCCCGCCAAGCACCAGCACGCATTCGACTTCGTCCGGGATCTGCTTCGCATCGGTGTACCGGCACTGACCAGGGGCGGCCATATCAGAATGTTCCCGCAGATAACAGGTTTTTCCCCGCTCTGCAAGGTAGGAACGGATAAACAGCGCGGTCTCGGCGCCGGGATCCTTCTGTTCATTGGAAATAACATAAAAAATGTTCAAAGGAAGCTCCTTTCGGTGGTTTTACCAGGGATCGGCCTCTTACCGGTCCAATGTCCTGTGTGCTTCCGCAACTACTCCCGCTATCACGGGATCCTCTGCAGATATATCCGCGCGAACTCCTGCTCTGTCTGACGCTGCGGTGACCGTTTGTCTATCGTTAGGTTCCATATCTGTATCTTCTGTATCCATATTTTCTGCCGGTCCGCCGCTTTTTTTCAGCCACACCAGATATTCGATGTTTCCCTCCGGTCCCTTGACGGGGGAGTAGGTGAGCGCAATGGCATGCAGGCCAATGGCAGCGGCATACTCGATGACCCTGCGGATGACTTCCTCATGCACCTCCGGGTCTCTGACCACTCCTTTTTTTCCGACCTTTTCACGGCCAGCCTCGAACTGCGGCTTGATCAGACAAACGATATCTCCGGCTTTTGCCATCAGATTCTTCACAGGGGTGAGAACCTTTGTCAGCGAGATAAAGGAGACGTCGATCGAGACAAAGGAAGGCGGCGCTTCTATGTCCTCCGGGACGACGTAGCGGATGTTGGTCCGTTCCATGCAGACGACACGCGGGTCATTGCGCAGTCCCCAGTCCAGCTGGCCGTGTCCTACATCGACGGCATATACTCTGGTGGCGCCGTTCTGGAGCATGCAGTCCGTAAAGCCTCCGGTGGAAGCACCGACATCCATGCAGACCTTCCCTTCCGGTGTAATACCGGGAAAGGTCTGCATCGCTTTTTCAAGCTTCAGTCCACCGCGGCTCACGTAGCGCAGCTTTCCGCCCTTTACCGTGATTTCCGCTGCCGTATCGATCATAGTGCCGGCCTTGTCCTCGCGCTGTCCGCCCACCAGAACTTCCCCGGCCATGATCAGTGCTTTCGCTTTTTCCCGTGAGGGCGCGAGTCCCTGCTGCACAAGCAAAATATCCAGGCGTTCTTTCATAAATTACGAATCCTTTCTTTTCCCCTTTTCAGGGCAAGTACTCCGCCACAATTTTTTTGAAAATAGACTCCGCGTCGATGCAGGTCTCTGTTTTCAGTACATCTACGTTGCCATGCTCAATGTAGTCGTCCGGCAGGGCAATCTGTATGACGCGCAGGTCTGCACAGGTATCACTGTAATATTCCAGAACCTTCTCGCCAAATCCGCCGCTGCGCACATTTTCCTCCATGGTCACAACCAGGTGGTGATCCTTCGCCAGATAAGCGAGCATTTCCTCATCCACCGGCTTGACAAACCGGGCGTTCACCAGCGTGCAGCCATAACCGAGTGCCTTCAGAAGTCTGCGGACCTCCAACGCCGTCTTTACCATACTTCCCACGGCCACAAGCGCAAGAGAACATTCATCATAAATGATCTCACTCTTCCCATAGACAATCGGCGCACGGAAATCCGCCAGTCCGTCATAGGCTTCGCCCCGCGGGTAACGCAGCGCGATCGGTCCCTCGTAGGCAATCGCGTATTTCAGCATATCCGCAAGCTCCCATTTGTTTTTGGGTGCCATCACACACATATTCGGCATTGCAGATAAATAAGAAAGGTCAAAAATCCCCTGATGAGTCTCTCCATCGCTGCCGACCAGACCAGCGCGGTCGATCGCGAATACAACCGGCAGATTCTGGATGCAGACGTCATGGATGATCTGGTCGTAGGCCCGCTGTAAAAAGGAAGAATACACCGCAACCACCGGCTTCAGGCCGCCGGCCGCCAGACCGGCAGCAAATGTCACGGCATGCGCCTCGGCGATGCCGACGTCAAAAAAGCGATCCTTATACATATTGCGAAAGCGTTTGAGACCGGTACCGTCCGGCATGGCCGCCGTCACCGCGACCAGCTTCGGCTCTCTGGCTCCCATTTTACACATAACTGTGGAGAAGATGTCCGTATAGGCCGCTTTTTTCCTTCGGGAAAGCGGAAGCCCTGTCTCCGGGTCAAACGGCTCGGTCCCGTGAAAACGCGCCGGCATCCGTTCTGCCGGCTCATAGCCCTTCCCTTTTTTGGTAACCACATGGACGAGCACGGCCCCCTTCATACGTTTGGCGTCATTCAGAACACGCTGCATCTGTGTGATGTTGTGTCCATCGATCGGTCCTAAGTAGGTCAGCCCCATCTCCTCAAAAAACATTCCCGGCACAACCAGCTGCTTGAGGCCCTGCTTTGTCCTGCGGATCCCGCGTACCAGCGGATCGCCGTAAACGGGAATCCGGTTCAGCTTATTTTTCAGGTCAGATTTGAATCGGGTGTAAGACTCAGCGGTGCGGATATTGCCAAGATAAGCGGAAATGCCGCCGACATTTTCAGAAATCGACATATTATTGTCATTCAGAACGATGATAAAATTGGTCTTCAGCTGTGCGGCGTTATTCAGAGCTTCATACGCCATACCGCCTGTGAGCGCACCATCGCCGATTACGGACACGACATGATACTCCTCTCCCTGGATATCCCTGGCACAGACATAGCCAAGTCCCGCGGAGATCGAGGTAGAGCTGTGTCCGGTGTCAAACGCGTCGCAGTCGCTCTCCTTGCGCTTCGGGAAACCGCTCATGCCGCCATATTTGCGCAGCTGGTCAAAGCCATCCTTCCGTCCGGTCAGAATTTTATGCGTATAAGACTGGTGCCCGACATCCCAGATCAGCTTGTCCTGCGGCAGATCCAACGACAGATGGAGCGCCATTGTCAGTTCTACCACGCCCAGATTGGAAGCCAGATGGCCCCCCGTCTCGCTGATTTTCCCGATCAGGAAATCCCGGATTTCCTGTGCCAGGGCAGGCAAATCTTTGCGATCGATTTTTTTGATATCGTTTACCTTCTGAATCTGTTCCAGAAAAATAAAACCGCCCCCTTTCAGGCTTCCTCCTCTGTTTCGCGCACTGCCTGTATCATTAAAGTGTTCGATCGATCAGATGCAAAATCAATTCTTTTAAAAATTCATTTTCATACGGCAGTTCCCCGAGCAGGCGAACCGCCTCCTCCGAGTATTTTTTCACATCCTGCCGCGCTGTCTCCAGGCCGCGCACCGTCACATAGGTCGTCTTCTGGTTCCGCTCATCGCTGTTGATGGGCTTGCCCAGCTCTTCCTCCCGGCCGGTCACATCCAGGATGTCGTCCTGAATCTGGAAAGCCATCCCGACGCACCGCGCGACCTGCTCGATCTGCTCTGTTTCCTCATCCGAAGCGCCCGCAAGCACCGCACCGACCATCATGGACGCTTCAATCAGCGCGCCCGTCTTTAAGCTGTAAATAAAATGAAGCTGCTCCTTGGTCAGTGGCTTTCCCGCATTCTCCACGTCCACCGACTGGCCGCCGAGCATCCCGTAAATCCCGGTCTTATGTGTCAGAATTGCAAACGCGCGCGCGACATCCGGGTTCCCGGGGTCCTCCGTAAATGCCTTTGCCGCCGTCTCATACGCCAGATTCAAAAGCGCGTCTCCGGCGAGAATCGCCATGGCTTCCCCGTACACCGCATGGGTCGTTTTCTGACCGCGGCGATACTCATCATTGTCGAGCGCGGGAAGGTCATCGTGAATCAGCGAATGGGTGTGAATCATCTCGATCGCCGCCAGAAACGGCCCGATCGCTTTCGACGTCCCGCCGAACATCACAAACGTCTGCTGCATCAGAAGCGGGCGCAGCTTTTTCCCGCCGACCAGCATACTGTAATTCATGGCCTCCAGCAGCGTCCGCTGGTATCCCTCTTCCGCAGGGAGATCATTCTGAATGATGCTTTTTATCTCCGTTACCCGTTTTTTCATCTGCTCATCAAAATTCGTCAAAGCCACCATCTCCATTCAAAACCAGAATCTTCTTTTCCACCGTATCAATCTTTTCATTGCAGCTTTTCATGAGCTCCAGTCCCTGCTGGTACAGGGAAAACGCCTCCTCCAGAGGAAGCTCGCGGTCCTCCAGACGCTCCAGAAGAGAATCCAGCTTTTCAAAGGACTCCTCCAGAGAGAGCTCCTTTTCGCTTATTTCAGCCATAGTCCGCCTCCCGCCTTTCCTGCGTTTCTTCGGAATTCGTTCCGGTTTTCAAAACTGCAGACTCTGCGTTTTCACCCCTGACCGCGCAGCAAGTGCGTGGTCGGAGTTTAAACAGTAACTTAAAACTCCTCTTTCTCAAAGTTTTTCCGTCCTCTTTACTTCCGCCTCCATATAGCCATCGGTGACGTATACGCGAATCGCATCCCCGGACTGCGCCTGTCCGATGGAATAAATCCGTTTTCCCGCCTCATCCGTGACACAGGCGTAGCCCTGTGTCAGCTTTTCCAGCGGAGAAACCGTTTTCAGCTTCTGCGCGTACAATGCCAGGGCATGTCTTCTCCTCTCCAGATGCTGCTTCATCGCACGGTCCGACGCTTCCTCCAGGTCAGCAAGCCGCTGCCGCTGTTCCCGCGCCCGCTGAACCGGTGAGGCATAGTTCAGGCGTGTCTGCCCCTGCTCAAGGCGCATCCGATATTCGCCAAGCCGGCTGCGCATCAGCCGATCCATGGCCGTCTTCTGTGAGAGAAGCCGCTCCGCGGCCGCCGCCATGTCCGGCACCGCCAGCTCCGCAGCCGCCGAGGGCGTCGGCGCGCGCAGGTCTGCGACAAAGTCCGCAATCGTCGTGTCCGTCTCATGGCCGACCGCTGAGATCACCGGTGTCCGGCACGCAAAGATGGCCCGCGCGACGATTTCCTCATTGAATGCCCACAAATCCTCAATCGAACCGCCGCCCCGGCCCACGATGATCACGTCCAGGCCCAGCTCATCCAGCGCCCGGATCCCGTCCGCGACACTCTGCGCCGCGCCGTCTCCCTGCACCTTAGCCGGGAAAAGAATGATCTCAATGCCCGGACTGCGCCGTCTGGAAACATTGATAATATCGCGGACCGCGGCTCCGGTCGGCGCTGTCACCACGCCCAGCTTTCTCACAAACGCCGGAATCGGCTGCTTGTAATCCGGCGAGAACATCCCCATGTCCTCCAGCTCCTGCTTCAGCGCCAGGAATCTCTCGTATAAAAGACCCGCGCCATCCCGCCGCATCCGCGACACATAGAGCTGATATCTGCCGTCGCGCTCATAGACGCTGACGCTGCCGTCCGCGACCACCTGCATTCCGTCAGAAAGTCGAAAAGCCAGTCCCTTTCTGGCACTGGCAAACATCACGCAGGCAATCGTCCCTGTCTCATCCTTCAGAGAAAAATAAATGTGCCCCGATGTGTGATATTTGCAGTTGGATACCTCCCCCGAAATACTGACCCGGTTCAGCACAAAATCCTGTGTGAACATCATTTTAATGTAACTGTTAATCTGACCGACGGAATAGACCTTCTGCTGCATTCTCCCTCTCCTATGCGAGCTTCGCCAAAATCCCGTTTACAAAAGAAGAGGCCTCATCTCCGCCATATTTTTTGGCCAGCTCCACCGCTTCGTTGATCGCCACCTTCACGGGGACCTCCTCATCGTACAGCATCTCATACACGGCCAGCCGCAAAATCGCCAGCTCTGCCTTGCCCATGCGGTTCGTCTTCCAGCCCATGGCGACCTCATCAATCTTCGCATCCAGCTCGCCCACCCGGTCTTTGATCTGATTAAACCGCTCCCGGATGACGGTCTGGTCTTCCTCACTGAACTGGCAAAACCCCGTCTCTTCGTCTGGCAGGGATACCTCCTCAAAATAACGGTCTACCTGCGCCGGCAGCTCATCCATCCCGTAAAAATCTCCGCAGAAGACAAGCCGGAATACATTTTCTCTGATCTCACTTCTTTTCATTGTTCTATATGATCCTTTGCCTATCTGAGTCCCCGCATTCCCCTGCCGTTCAAAGCAACGCGCGTCCTCAATCTTCTTCAACCCGAAACCTGTTACGCGTTCTCCTCCATCTGGACATTGACAATCTTCACATTGACTTCGGCTACGGTCAGACCGGTCATCGTCTCGATCGCCGTCTTTACCTTCTCCTGAATCTGCGCGCAGGTCGCCGGTACATTATAGCCGTAGCGGATATTGATCGCCAGCGCCACGGTCACCGTCTTATCTGTGACCGTAATCCGCACACCCTTTGACAGGCTCTTCATGCTCAGCTTATTGATCAGGTCGCGCGTCACATTCCCCGCCATCGAGGCGACGCCATCCACCTCTGACGCCGCGAGTCCGGCAATAATCGCCACCACCTCGTCCGCGATGCGCACCTCGCCAAACTGCTCGTCATTTTCTAATTTATAAGTATGAACCTCTGCATTTTCCATAGGATAACCTCCGATGCGAATGACTAGCGCTCAGAACCCGCGTGCAGGCCCGCGGCCTGCTGTTCTGAAGCGTTACTACAATTGTCTTCATTATATCAGAACCTTTTTTATTTGCAAGGTTAAAAATTCATCGGCCAAATTCCGCCAGAAGCAGTCCTTTGTTGCGCTCAAGCACCATCCCCACGGACCAGCTGTTGACAAACAGCAGCAGCGGGCGGCCCTTCAGGTCGCGGATCTTCTTCATATCTGAGGTGCCGACCAGATGATCCAGGTCCACATCCTCATTCTCAATCCAGCGAATGTACTCGTACGGCAGCATTTCCAGGCGGATGTCCACATTGTACTCATTTTCCAGGCGGTATTTGAGCACGTCAAACTGCAGGACGCCGACCACACCGACAATAATCTCTTCCATACCGATGCTGGACTCCTGGAAAATCTGAATCGCACCCTCCTGGGCGATCTGGGTAATGCCTTTGACGAACTGCTTGCGCTTCATCGTATCGAGCTGACGCACGCGGGCGAAATGCTCCGGCGCAAAGGTCGGAATGCCCTCATAGGCAAACTTTTTGCCCGGCATACAGATGGTATCGCCGATGGAAAAAATACCCGGGTCGAAGACACCGATAATGTCTCCTGCGTAAGCCTCCTGCACCACATGGCGCTCCTGTGCCATCATCTGCTGCGGCTGTGAGAGGCGCTGCGTCCGGTCGCCCTGCACATGGTAGACCTCCATGCCCGCGTCGAATTTTCCCGAACAGATGCGCATAAAAGCGACGCGGTCCCGATGCATTTTGTTCATGTTCGCCTGAATCTTAAACACAAATGCGGAAAAATCCTCTTCCATCGGGTCAATGAGACCGCAGTCTGCTTTCCGCGGCAGCGGCGGGGTCGTCATTTTCAGAAAATGCTCCAGGAACGTCTCCACACCAAAATTCGTCAGGGCCGAGCCGAAAAAGACCGGGGAAAGCTCCCCCGCGCTGACCAGCTCCTGGTCAAATTCCGCGGACGCGCCGTCGAGCAGCTCAATCTCATCCTGCAGCTTTTCCTTATTTTCCGCGCCGATAAATGCCTCCAGCTCCGGTGAATCGATGGAAATGCGGTTTTCCACCCCCATCCTTGTGCCCTTCTGTGTATCCGTAAAGGTCAGCACACTGCGGCTCTCGCGCTCATAAACGCCCTTAAAATTCTTTCCGGAGCCGATCGGCCAGTTGATCGGGCAGGTCGCAATTCCCAGCTCCTTCTCAATCTCATCCAGCAGCTCAAAGGTATCGTTCGCATCGCGGTCCAGCTTATTAATAAAGGTAAAAATCGGAATATGCCGCATCACGCAGACCTTAAACAGCTTCCGTGTCTGCGCCTCAACGCCCTTGGATGCGTCGATCACCATCACCGCCGAATCTGCCGCCATCAGCGTGCGGTAGGTATCCTCCGAGAAGTCCTGGTGTCCCGGCGTATCCAGGATATTGATGCAGTAACCGCCGTAATTAAACTGCAGCACCGACGAGGTCACCGAAATTCCTCTCTCCTTTTCAATCTCCATCCAGTCGGAAACCGCGTGGCGCGCCGTCGCCTTTCCCTTCACAGAGCCCGCGAGATTGATCGCGCCTCCATAGAGAAGAAACTTCTCCGTCAGAGTCGTCTTACCCGCGTCCGGGTGGGAAATAATGGCGAACGTGCGCCGTTTTCTTATCTCTTCTATAATATCACTCAAAACGAGTCCTCCATCTTTCTCTCATTCCTTAAACATAAGCATTTGTAATATTCACAACAGCAGGCCATAGGTCTACGCTTCGGTCGTCGCTAACGCGTCATATGTCTGTGGCTTGTTCTGAACTGTTACAGCAAAATTCATCCCGGAATCTCCGTCATAATCTCCAGCTGAAACCCGTCCCACATATCCGCCGACACATTCCAGTCACGCAGGTCGGTCACGATCTTGTGATAAAACGCCTGCCCTCCGCGGACAATATCATAGGTGCGGGCGTCGCTGCGCGCCTCCAGATGGCGGCCAAAGCTGCAGTTCTCGACGTCCTCCGGGCCAAAGTCATCGACGTCCCCTCCCGGCCAGAAAATATACAGTCGCGGAATATCCGCCGCCTCAAAGGCGGAGAAACGCCCCGCAGCGAACGCAGGTGTCCGGCGCAGGCCCGTAAGAAGTTTCCGCCCGACCTCTTCATAGCAGGTCAGCACATGCGCGTAGCGCCATACGGTCCTCGTAAAGTCTGAGACGCGGAAGGCCCCCAGCCAGTCCTCATCCATCATCCCGTCGTTATCCTCCCGGGAAATGATCACAACAATCGGGAAATTCCGGCTGCAGTCCCCGATCGCCTCTTCCAGCACAGGCAGGCCATCCTCCCGGACAATCCTTCTGCGATTCGAGCAGGGAATACTATTATAAATACCAACGCCATCCACGATCAGCTTGTAATAACCCGGATAGCTGAAAAAGATGCCCGCACCCTCGTGCTCCGGACGGTCGTCCTTTTTCGCCTCCGCATAGCCATTGGAGACCCGCAGGAAAACCCGTTTCTGCTTCCCGGCATCCATAACGTGCGAAACAGCCTCTGCCGTCTGCGTACCCTCCGCCGCCGAATCGGCGTATGAGGGGTTCTCCTCCATCACAAGGCTTGCCTCCGAATACCAGATCCGGCCGCCCACTTCCGGGTCCATATGCCGCACATGCATATTCATCCGCTTTCTCTGTTCATCCAGGTTTACCGCTACATGGTATGCAAGGATATCCGCATGATACGTCGTCGGCTTCGACGGCATATCCTTAAACAGCGGGCCGTATTTTTTCACAATCCAGCCGTAAATCTGCTCCACACAGGCCCAAAAGATCTCCTCCGCATCCGCATGGGCCGCATCTGCGTCCGTCGCTGAAAAAGAATTCGTCAGGCTTTTCTCCTGCCCCTTCATGCGGCTGTCGTCCACCTCCGTACACATCTGGAAAACAGTCTGCCGGGTCAGCGGACGCAGCTCATAATGGCGGGACTCCGCCAGGCTCTCCTCGCGGCCATCGTTATACACATCGCGTTTGCGGAAAATCGCTGTCAGGCGGCTATCATGAAGCACCTCGTCATTGAGCAGAGCAATAATCGTATTGACATTGATCGGCACCCGGCGGCTGCGCCGAAGCAGCTGATCAATCAGCACGATGCGCTTTGTCTTATAAAGCTTCTTTGCCAGCTTACTTCCATTCTCAGAATCCGAGTCCAGCAGCTCCTGCACCTCCGGGTAAAGCGAGGTATCGCTCATTTTTACGCGGAAATGGCTTTTAATCATATCACTCCAGCGGCCATCCTTATACAGAGTGTGCCCCAGGTCCTCGAAAAGGGTCACCATAGACTTATCACAGAGCTCCAGCGTCGCAAGAATGCTGTTCAGATAACGGGAAAAACCGGAATAATTCACCCACAGCTCCTCGCCCTTATATCGCATATCGTGCTCAATCTCATGCCAGCCCTCGAAGAACATCGTCTTGATCTGTACCTCAAACGTATCATCGATGCCCATTTCCCAGGTATCCGCCGAAATCTCATCTCTTAAATATTCCGGCAGGCGAAACACACCGTTCAGCTTGATCGGCTTAAATTCATCCTCATTGCGCTCTGACGTCGACCAGTCCACCACCTCAAAGGTCTGCTCCATGATATGACGGCAGATCTCTACATCATCGTCAAAATACAAATTAATCCGCACACCGACCAGGTCCTGAATCCTGCGCTCCCCGCCATATTCCTTCTGTTCAAACTTGCGCGCCATCGAAGTCGCCGTCTTCACTCTCGAAAATACGCGAAAATACAGGCCGCACTGTTCCATCCGATCCGTGATGATCTGCTTCAGATCCGACTCCACGACAGGCGAGACCTGTACCCGCTCCGCAAGCTCCTCCTTCGTAAATATAAACCGTTCCGTTTCTTCCATAATAATGCAACACCACCAAAACAAATCTTAAGGAGAGGACTCTCCCCATCCAGTTTCCGCCTACCATCATATCGAAAATCCACCCGGAAGTCAATCCGTAACCCGTTTATTTTCCTCTTGAATTTCTGCCCGATATAGAGTATTATAATGCAGGCTGTAAAGCACCCCCGCAGCTGCCCTGCACGTTCCGCAGCTGCAGATCATCTTTGATCAGACGGTTTTCCGCCGTTCCCAGATATTTCGTTAAAAGGAGGATCCCATGAGACATTTGATGAGCCCGCTGGATTTTTCAGTCGAAGAGCTGGACAGGCTTCTCGATCTCGCCAACGACATTGAGGCGAACCCTTCCCGATACGCCCATTCCTGCGAGGGCAAAAAATTAGCTACCCTATTTTATGAACCAAGTACCCGCACCCGTCTCAGTTTTGAAGCAGCGATGTTGAATTTAGGCGGCAGCGTACTTGGTTTTTCTTCGGCTGATTCCAGCTCCGCCGCCAAAGGAGAGAGCGTCTCCGACACCATCCGCATCATATCCTGCTACGCGGATATCTGCGCCATGCGCCACCCGAAGGAGGGCGCGCCGCTGGTCGCGTCCATGAAGTCGTCCATTCCGGTCATCAACGCCGGCGACGGCGGACACCAGCATCCGACCCAGACTCTGACGGATCTTCTGACCATCCGCTCCCTGAAGGGAAGACTTGGCAATTTCACCATCGGTCTCTGCGGCGACCTGAAATTCGGCCGCACGGTTCACTCGCTGATCCAGGCGCTGATCCGTTACCCGAATGTCCGTTTCATCCTGATTTCCCCGGAAGAGCTCCGTCTCCCGGACAACATCCGCGATGGTGTACTCCGCAAAAACCATCAGGATTTCTGCGAGGAGGTACGCCTGGAGGACGCCATGCCAGAGCTTGACCTGCTCTATATGACCCGCGTGCAGAGAGAACGCTTCTTCAACGAGGAAGACTACATCCGCATGAAGGATTTCTACATCCTGGATCGGGAAAAAATGAAGCTCGCGAAGGAGGACATGCTGGTACTGCACCCGCTGCCCCGTGTCAACGAGATCTCCACCGAAGTCGACGACGACCCGCGCGCCGTCTATTTCAGGCAGGCCCAGTACGGCGTCTATGTCCGCATGGCACTGATTCTCACACTATTGGAGGTGGAAGTATGTTAAATGTAGGAGCACTGAACGAAGGCGTCGTTCTCGACCACATCGAGGCCGGCAAAAGCATGGATCTCTACCGTTATCTGAAGCTTGACCGCATGGACTGCTGCGTCGCCATCATCAAAAATGCGCACAGCAATAAGATGGGCAAAAAAGACATCATCAAAGTCGAATGTCCGATCGACCGGCTTGACCTGAATGTCCTCGGATACATCGACCACCGCATCACCGTCAATATCATAAAGGACGGCAGAATTGTTGAAAAAAGACGCGTCGAGCTTCCGGAACGCCTGGTCAACATCATCAAATGCAGGAATCCGCGCTGCATTACTTCCATCGAGCAGGAGCTGGATCACATTTTCTTCCTTGCTGACCCGGAAGAAGAAATCTACCGCTGCCTGTACTG
>JAJQGP010000101.1 GCA_021200475.1 Lachnospiraceae bacterium | reverse complement strand
TCACCGAACTCCACACAGGCGTGCCAGTACCTCGTCATCTGTCCACAGCGGAGCCTCAGATGATTCAGCGTCTGGACTCCCACTTTTTTCCATTTCTCGCCGCAGCATCTCAACAGAAGGGCTTGCGTAGGATTTACGGGTTGTCAGTGTACTGGAATGCCCAAGCAGAACAGCGATCGTTTCAATTGGGACTCCATCCCTGTACCAGCCAGTAGCTCTTGTTCTCCGAAGCATATGCGGGTATATTTGCGGCGGCAAGTCCGGTTTGGATTTTCGCACTATGTCACCGTATTTCTTCACGATTCGCTCAAGGTTTCTTTCCGACATTCGCCCCATTTGTCCTTTAATTACAGTATAGATAAACGGAGTGGCCTTCTGCCGATGTTGCTCGTGATAAAGCTCCATGTACTGTCTGATCAACGGAACCGTTTTTTCTGACAGTGCCACAATGCGCTCCTTGTCTCCTTTGCCATGTATGCGGAGATACGGTTCTGAGCAGGTGAAATTTACATCTGTCACATCAAGCTCGATCAGTTCATCAGCGCGTATCGCCGTGTCATAGAGAATTATAAGGATCAGTTGATCTCTGATCCCAATCTTAGATGGACCAGGTGCTGACAGAAGCATGGCAAGTGCTTCTTTATCATCAATGGTCTCCCGTATTCTTGACGGCACAGTTACATAGGGTACTTCCGAAACATTCATGTAAATCTGGATCAGCTCTGGCTTTCGTGTCGCAACGTACCGCATGTACGCAGTTATGACAGTCAGCCGATGGTTCACGGTTCTTGGCTTATAGCCTTTGTTTTCAAGAAAAATCCTGTAATCCAAAAGAAAGTCATAGGTAAGATCCGCGAATCGGAAGTGTTCAATCGGGATTCCACAGTTATCTGATAAATATCGGCGGAAGATTGTCAATGCATCTGCATACGCTTCTGCCGTCTGGGGACTGTCCTGGTGCTGGGACGGAAGGAAGATGTTCAGATAATCCCATGTCAGGGAAAAGAAGAGCTCCTCTTTTAAAATCTTTTTCTTCATCTGCGTCTCACCTCCGGAATCACACTGGCTGCCACGGTATCTTTCTGTTCGATGATCCGGAAAGCTTCTGAAACCACGTGGTAGTAATAAAAACTCTCATCCGGGTCACGATGCCCCAGATACTTGCTTAAATAAGGCAGCATCACGTTGACATCGGCGCCTTCCAGAATCCATTGGTTAATGCGGTTGACGACAAAAGTATGCCTGAGACAGTGAGGTGTCGGCTTCCTGTCACAGCTTTTTGAGTACGGCGTTGCATTCCAGAAAGCTTCAAACTTCTTGTCAATCTGAGTCTTTGAGACATGTTTGGCCGGATTCCTGCCAGGGAAAAACCAGACAGGTTCAAAGCCAAGTGTTCTCTTTAAGTGGCTGAAATATTTCCCTGCCAGAAGCCGCAGATCTTCCGGCAGATAAATCAGCCTGTCCTTATGGTTCTTTCCTTCTTTTATCGTCAGGATACCATTTTCAAGGTCCACATCGGAGGTCTTCAGGGAACATGCTTCATTGTTCCGCATACCACAGCAATAATAAAGGCGGAAAATAACCGGGTATTCGTCGGCCATTCTGAGAAAAACAGCTGCCGGAGCTTCGGGATAATATCCATCAATCACAAGAAAAAGTTCGCGAATCTCATCATCACTGAGGATGTGGATTACCGGATGGTCATCACCGATGCGAATGAGCGGCACGTAGGCCTGGATGCCGAGCGTGTTCATATAAAAGGCAAGAGATCGCAGGGTGCTGACTCTGCCCTGCTGGCTGCTTTTGCCTTCGGAAGGAAGACAGCACAGCCATTCGTTGACCCTTTCCGCTGTAATGGCTGCATCGTCATATCCATGGGCAATCCAGTAATCATCAAATCGTTTGAGGTTATAGGCCTGGACATTGTAGATAAATCCGAACTTTCTCTTTTCAGATACAAGCCCTCCCATGTAAGGAGCAAGGGCACTGCGATAAGTATAATTCCTGTAATCAGTCATAACGTCTGCCCTCCATTGTAAGATTTGCCTTTTCCAAAGAAATCGGGCATAGGCGCATCCGTTCTGGATCAAGGTTAAGATAGCGGGAAACCGATGATGTTCCCCGATGCCCAAGCAGATCCGCCACAGTGTCTCGTCCGACATTCCGCTGAAGCTGCTCTGTTGCAAAGGTTTTTCGCGTGACATGAAAGCCAGAGCCTGGGCAGTTGCGATCCGGAAGCGTATGCTTCAATGCATAACGGCAGGCTGCAGGGGACAGTGAGTCATAGGGAGCCCTTACTTTCACAAAAACAAAACAGCAGGCGGTTTCCGGACGGCCATTTTTGATGTAGAGATAGATGGCGTTTCCAACATCCGTTGGCATGGGCAGTTCAATCTCATGCCGGGTTTTCTGCTGCATAACCCGTATCGTCTGCTGCTTCCAGTTGATATCCTGGAACGTCAGCTTTACGATATCACTGCTGCGAAGTCCCATTTTCATCCCCAGAAGAAGGATTGCATGGCTGCGGAGTTCTGTAGAAGTGGATGCCTGTTTCCCAGCCTGTTCTATTTCTGCTTTTTCATCTTCTGAGAGGGTGATGACGGCATTTTCTTTCGGTGCAACTGTACAGGCAAGGGAAAACGACACTCCATAAGGGATCAGATTTCGCCGCTCGAGGAATTGAAGAAATCTTCGAATTCTTACATTATAAGCATTTTTTCCCTTAATGGTCATATGCTGATCGGTCTGGTTAAACATTTTTATAAGTTCCACTGTTATGTCAGAAAAAGAAGTGACATCCTGCTCAACCAGAAAAAGGCTAAACCTTGTGGTCGAAGACCTGTACATGGAAAGCGTGGACGGTTCCCAGCCTTCTTTTGATTTTAATTCCAGAAAGTCCTCCAGCGTTTTCCGGCACCATTCAGGAAGCGAATTACACAGCAACGGCTGATTTCTAAAAATAACTTGCGGGATTATATCCCCTTCTTTTGTATATAATTCGAAAAGATCCAGAATACGCCGTTTCTGTTTCCACCCAGCACCGTTACTGATAAGTATCTCGGGCTCCAGCCATACAGCAGCAATCTCACGGTGGTAGCCCAACCCATGCATTTCTAAAAATAGCAGAAGATTATAAAGAGTAGATTTTGCGGCTTTACAGGGGCTGCTGCTGTAACCGAGAGAGCGAAAACGTTCCATAAAACCAGGAATAAGCTCTGCGTACTCTTCTGAAGGAAAGGCCAGGCTCTCATTCCTCAGCAATTCAATTCTGCTGTTCTGTTCAGGCGAAAGATCCTGCATATGCAGAACGCTTCCATGCATCCTGAAATAAGGATACCAGCCAAGTCCATGGCTGCACATTCCTCTGGAGGCCATGAAGAGGAGGATATCTCCAATCACATACGTGTATCTGGCATCGGAATTGTGAGATCTGTGGGCGTCATCTTTCATGTATGATTCCAATACTTGAAACGTTATCTCCGACGGATTTGTTATGCCATTGGTCTGGATGCTATGTAAAAATCTTGCAGCGCAGTTCCTTACCTGTGTCAGCGAACGTTCTTTTTGATCAAGGGTGGAAAGATAATCGTCCAACAGCCCCTTCCACAGCTCGCATAGGCTGGCATAATGTGAGACAACGGCAGGAAACGCATTTATCGGCTGGACATTCCCATAACGAAAGAAATCATCCAGCCTGAGTAATGCAGACAGGAAACCTTTTGGATGCGGACCGGTATCCCGAAACCATTGGCCAGCCACATCTGTAGTATAGCACTGACCGCTCTCGATAAGAAACACACGAAACTTTTCCAAACAGCGGACCGTGCTGTAATAGAGTGTGGTTCCTACGCCACGCTGTACCAGATAATTAACGACGTTTCTGCAGTTGCTGTCATAGATTGCCAGCCATTTGTGTGTGAGGTAGAGTTTCTCGTTGCACTCACACTCATAAAATAAATCACGTCTTGGTCTTGCCATAATCAGCGCACCTCCTAAAATTTGATGTGCTGATTATATCGCGGAGAT
>JAJQGP010000079.1 GCA_021200475.1 Lachnospiraceae bacterium | reverse complement strand
GGTGTGTAGATCTCCGTCGTCACCGAATCATAAAAAAAAAAAACAAACACTTCCACGCTATACTGGTCCAGCAGAATCCGCAGCTTCAGCCTGCCTCTTTGCTGCCGCACAAAGCAGCGGCGCTCATGAACCACATCACGGCAGCAGCCGGAGTTGTTCCGATCCAGCTTTAGCACAGAGTTTTTGGGATTATAGGAAATCATGGTATAATGCCGGCTTCCCCTGGCCAGCCGAATCCGAAAACGTTCGTAGCTCTCTTCTTCGCTGGGAGTCAGAGTGACCGTCAGATCAATCCTGCGGTCAAAAACTCCCTGTAAGGTATTTTCGTTGCAAAGCGACATCCGGTGGTAAACCCGGTGCCCGCGCAGCGTCTCAATTTCCCGGATCGGCATCTGCTGCAGCTTTCCATCGACGATGTGCAGCTCTCTGGGGATCGTCATCTGACCAATCCAGCGGGAGCGCCCGGATGGAGCCACACAGGCATCCCAATTCTGCATCCAGCCAATCATAATCCGGCGTCCGTCCGGCGCCTGCACAGTCTGCGGCGCATAAAAGTCAATGCCGTAATCAATCGCCCCCAGACTTTCCCGCTCGAAGTGCTTTTTCTCCCGGTCATACTGGCCGATCAGGTACATCGTGCCATTTCCATTGTGAAACTCCAGGCCGCTCTGGCTCATCTCCTGCGGACTGGTCAGGATCACCGTTTTCCCATCCAGTTCAAACAGATCCGGGCACTCCCACATTTTCCCGAACTCGTTATAGGAGCGGTCGATAATGGTCTCAAAATTCCAGTGGAATCCATCTTCCGAGCGGTACAGCAGCAAAGAGCCGCTGCCATCCTCGGTGCGGTTGCCTACAATGCAGGCGAAGGAGCCGTCCTCCTCCCGCCACAGCTTCGGATCGCGGAAATCCAGACGGCTGCCCCCCACGGGCAGGCTCGTCTCATCGAGAACCGGATTGGCTTCATATTTTTCATAATTCAGGCCATCGCCGACTGCCATGCACTGCGTCTGAACCGTTTTCTGTCTCCCATCCTCACACATTTCTTCCCGCACACCGGTATACATCAGCAGCTGCCGGCCATCCGGAAGCTCCGATGCGCTTCCGGAAAAACAGCCAAAGCCATCATAGTCCTGATCCGGAGCCAGCGCACACGGCAGATATTCCCAGTGAAGCAAATCCCGGCTGACGGCGTGTCCCCAGTGCATAGGACCCCATTCCAGGCTGTAAGGGTGATACTGGTAAAAAAGGTGATACGCCCCATTATAAAAAGAGAAGCCATTCGGATCGTTCATCCAGCCAATGCGCGGGGTCAGATGATAAGCGGGACGCTCCTCATCCGAAATGAAGCGGGCATATTTTTCTTCATACTCACGCGCCTTTTTCAATTTTTCAGTCATCATATATCCTTCTTTTCCTCTCTGTTTACATCAGAAAGCGGACAGATACACACCTGCCCGCCCTTTTCCTGCTTTATTACGCTTCCTGATAACGGGTGTACGCATCCGTATAAACCGCAAGCAGCTCGTCCATTCCGCAGGTGTTGACCAGCTTATTCTTATAAGCTTCCCATTCATCATCGGTCGGACCGCCGTTCTGAATCCAGAGTGCTTCCTGCTCGGAAACTGCGCTCTCAAAGTCTGCCTTATACCAGTCGATTGTATCCAGCTCGTCAGACGTATATACACAGTCTACCGGGAAGCAGGTCGGATCGCTGACATAGGCCATCCAGTATTCGCTCAGGTCGGTCAGACGCTCAATCGCACGATCCTCCATGTAGAAATACTCATTGTAATATTCGCTCAGGATCAGCTTCGGTCCATAAACCTCATACTCACTCTTGAGCTCGCCGGCCGATTTTCCGAACAGCTCCTGGCTCTCTTCATCTGTGATGCTCAGCCACATACCATCCTCATCCTGCTCGGTGAAGTACACGCCGATCGGGCCATACTGCAGCTGCATAACTGCTTCGCCGTCATACCACTGATCAAAGAACGCCAGCAGATTTTCCGGAGTCTCGCATGCGCTTGTGATGCTCAGGTTGCCGCTGTTTGTACCGCCGCCGGTACGCACGGTCACATTGTAGGTACCGTCCGGGCCAGCCAGTACCGGAAGGAATACATAGTCATCCGCGTAGTCGCCCATCAGCTCTTCAATATACCACCAGGTACCTACACCCACATAGCCCTGCTGGCACTTTGCCATATACTGTGTATCAGACTGGCTGAATACCTCGACGTCAATCAGGCCGTCCGCATACCAGTCATGGAAATAGGTAACCGCCTCGCGGTATCCATCCGTTACGCAGGCAAAGCCAACTTCGCCATCGATCACCTGAATGTCACTGATGACATCATTCGGCCAGTTTGTGAAACCAAAGCCGGCGTAGAAAATGTTCTGTCCCCAGCACCACTGGTCAAAGCCAAAGCTCATCGGGATGGTAGAACCAGCGTCATTGCCGTAATACTTCGCGCTCATGTCATTCTCCTGGAGCGCAACCAGCGCGTCATGCAGCTCATCCAGGGTCGTCGGAACCTCCAGGCCAAGATCGTCGAGCCATGCCTTATTGATCATGCTGAACTGCGGAATCGTGTAGATTGAGTAGTCCTCTTCGTCGCCGATACCAGCGGTTCCCATCTGCTCTGCGGCTGGCAGTCCATAGATGCCGCCGTCGTCCATGGTGATCGCGGAGCGGATATCCGGATGCTCTTCCAGGATCGCGGTCAGGTTCGGCATATACTCCTCTGTGATATACGGAGTCAGGTCAATGAATGTGCCGTCGTCGCCATACTGCGCCAGGTCATAGTTGCTGAAGCCTACACCGATGAACGCGTCCGGCAGCGTATTGCCCGCGATGCGGATGCTGACCTGCTCAGAAACACTGTCGCTCATCGTATCCCAGTTGATGGTAATGCCGACATTGTCCGCCATCTCGTTTAATACGGTATTGTCGTCATAGCCTGCACTCAGTGCAGACTGCGCGCCTACGATGGAGAACTCGGTCTGTCCTTCTGCCGCCTTTGCCGTAAGCTCAGCTGCGCCTCCGACCATTCCTGCCAGTGCAAAGCTGGCTGCTCCCGCTGCGGAACCCTTCAAAAAGTCTCTTCTGGTAATTGTTGCTGTCATGATTGTTTCCTCCTTATAGATATATTTGATTTTTTGATTGTTCGCTGATCAATTCGTTCCTGTGTTTTCGTGTCATTTGTTACCACTATGTTTTCAACCCTGACCCCGCAGCAAGTGCGTGGTCGGGTTGTGACTAGTACCTCGTCTCCAAATTATCTCGACTTTATACTTGACTGAATTTCCATCTGCTTCGTTGTCATCAGTCGACGTAGCCACCGCTACGCCTCCTTCTTCCGCCTCGCATATGAAAATTCATCCTGCGTCTAAAGTCGAGCTATTTGGAAGACGATGTACTAGTAACTGTCATTTCACTCCGTATGTTTTCTATTGATCCTCTGCGCGGCACAATCGGCTCACGCAGAGGAAAAAACGATTTTTTTTAATCAGCCCTTGACCGCTCCGGCCATGAAGCCCTTCTCAAAGTACTTCTGGACAAACGGATACACCACAAGCATCGGAACCGCCGCCACTACGATCGAACAGAACTTCAGCATCTCGGTCAGCTTGTTCAGCTCGGCGTATCCGCCGGAAATCGTGCTGGCCTGCGCCGCGGTCGTGCTCGACTGGATCAGGATGCTGCGCAATACCAGAGCCAGAGGCGCCTGCTCAGAGGTCAGGTAAATCAGAGAAGTAAACCAGTCGTTCCAGTAGGCCACCATGCTGAACACCACCATAACGGCCATGATTGCGCGGGAGAGCGGGATGATCATCTGGAAGAAAATCTGGAAATGTCCTGCCCCGTCGATGCGCGCCGCCTCCAGAACCTCTCCCGGAAGGCTGTGCTCGATGTAGTTGCGGACGATGATCATATTGCCGACTGCCACGCCGCCCGGCAGGAACAGCGCCCACATATTGCCAATCAGTCCGGTATCTCTTACAACCAGGTAAGTCGGGATCAGTCCGCCGCCAAAATACATGGTAATGATAAAGAAGATACTGAACAGTTTGCGTCCCGGCATATTGTGCTGACTGAGCGGGTATGCCGTCAGGTAAATCATTATTACCGAAAAGAGCGTACCGACTACGGTATACTTAAAGCTGTTCAGTAAGCCCATCAGAATGCTGTCATCCGCAAACACCGCCTTGTAGCCGTCCAGAGTAAACCCGCTCGGGAAAAAGAAGGTCTTCCCGGCGTATACATCGTAAGGATCAGATACGGAAGCAATCAGTATGTAAAAAAGTGGATAAAGAACGATCAGCATTATGGCGGTACACAGGATCACCAGAATGATATCGCTGGTCTTGTCCGAAAGTCCATGCAATTTCTGCGTCTTCATTGTTCTTCCTCCTCCCTTCTATACAAACGTGACATCGGATGCTTTGGAAGCGATCTTGTTCACGATAATCAGCAGAATGATATTAATCACCGTATTGAACAGGCCGATCGCGGTCGAATAACTGTACTTCGCGTTTTCAATACCCTGCTGGTATACATATACTGAAATCACATCGCTGGTCGCCTTGTTCAGGTCTGTCTGCAACAGCCATACTTTCTCGAAACCGACATTCATCAGACCGCCCGCGCTCATGATCAGGTTCAATACCATCATCGGAACCAGTGCCGGAAAATCGATGTTCTTGATCCGCTGGAACATCGAAGCGCCGTCCACTTTCGCTACCTCATATAAGGTCGTATCTACGCTTGCCAGCGTCGCCAGATAAATGATCATGCCCCAGCCTGCGTCCTGCCAGATGCCTGACGCGATATAGATCGTGCGGAATGCAGTACTCTGTGTCAGGAAGTCAATCTGTGTCCCCAGAAGCAGGTTGATCAATCCGCCGGAGGGACTCAGGAAAATCCGAAGCATACCACAGATGATCATGGTTGAGATAAAGTGCGGCGCGTAAAGAACGGTCTGCACGACTCTCTTATAGCGGTGAAACCGCAGCTGGTTGATCGCCAGTGATAAGATGACCGGAATCGGAAAGCTCCACAGCAGACTGTACAGACTGAGCAGCACCGTATTCCGAATCATACGGATGCAGTTTGGTGAGGAGAAAAATCTCTGGAACCATTTCAGCCCCACCCATTCGCTTCCCAGGTATCCTTTGCTCGCCTTGTAATCCCGGAACGCGATCTGGATTCCATACATCGGAATGTACTTATAAATAATGGTAATGATAATCGGTATCAGCAGCATGACATATAACTGCCAGCTCTGCCTCAGCCGTCGGGCCAGTGAAGCCCCTTTTTTCTTCTGTCCCGGTTTCCCTTCCATGTTGCCGGCTTTTTTCGCCGCGGTTGCCTGAACACTCACAAGAATCCCTCCTTACTTTGATTCACCCGGATGGCTGCGGAACCGTTCTTTTTTATCGAATCAATTTCGAACCTTCCCTGCCCTCAGGCTTATCCTGTTTTTCGTATAACGTTTCACGCTTTCTTCAAATAATATTCCCTGTGTTCCGTCCAGGGAATTCTTTCGTGAAACGTTATATTTATCTGATGACCGCATCATACACCATTCCCGAGGCAATTGTCAACCGCAATTTGTTGTTTTGGTACACGATCTCTGTTTTTCACAAAAATGTTTTGTGTGTTTTGTCTGTTTTGCACAATTTCCGTCTGTCGTTTTTATTTCATAACGTTTCATATAATTTTCATGAAACTGCTTTACAAATTCAGATTTGTGAGATATAATATAATTGTCAATACATCTGACAGCTGTCGGCTTCACCGAAGCCCACACTTTTCAGAGGCTGTCAGCGTGAATGGATATATGAAATTTCATGAAACGATATAAAGGAGTGACACCATGGCAGAGAAAAATGCTTCACCCACAATGAAGGACGTCGCGAAGGAGGCAGGCGTGTCGCTTGGCACCGTATCCAAAGTCGTAAACGGGATTCCGGTCGGAAAGGATTATCAGAAAAAAGTAGACGCCGCCATCCACAAGCTGGATTACCGGGTCAACAGCTACGCCCAGGGGCTGAAGTCAAATAAAACACAGACCGTCGCCTTTCTGGTTCCCGACACGATCAACCCCTTTTTCGGAGAACTGACCTTCTACGTAAACCGCGAGCTGGCCAAGAACGGATATCGGATGCTGCTGTGCGCAACCCAGGCCAGCCCGGAGATGGAACAGGCTCTCCTCGACATGGCAGAGCAGAACCGGGTAGACGGCATCATCTGCATTTCCTATAATGAAGGGTTACAGATTCGGGAAAGCACCCGGCTAGTGACCATCGACCGGCACTCCGGCGTGGTATCCCCCTGTGTCGCCAGCGATAACCTCACGGGCGGCCAGCTTGCCGTGCGCAAGCTCGCTGAGCTCGGCTGTAAGCGCCTGCTGCATATGAGCATCAGCTCCGCTCTGCCAAATGAGGCCACCAAACGGCGGGACGGCTTTGTCAGCGCCTGTGTCTCCATGGGACTCGATTACCAGATGCTCTGCCTGACCGACGGCACGCCCTATTCCGTATTTTACGATTTTCTCGCAGAACACATCACAGACGGCAAATTTGATTTCGACGGCATTTTTTGCGGCACAGATACCCTGGCACGCATCCTGATCGCAAAGCTGTATGAGGTGGGCATCCGCGTCCCGCAGGACGTACAGATCATCGGCTTCGACGGGATAAAGGATTACGCCACCGGCCAGTATTACTGCTCCACCATCGTACAGCCCATCGAGCAGATCGCCCAGACCAGTGTCAATCTGCTTTTGAATTCTGATTTATCGAAGGCGCCCCCGCTCGTATGTCTGCCGGTACATTATGTCAATGGGGGGACAACGCGGGAATAAGGATTTTTCACCCTTTTCATTTTGCGTCGTATCTGATATACTTATGCAAAACAATTCGCAACTGTTCCATACTTTCACAGTTACGAGGGAAAAGCCCATTTAAAATCACAACAGCATCAAAATGGAAAGGATCTTTTGAAATGCAAAAATTCAAACGCATCGCCGCGATGATCGGCGTGATATTTCTGATAGGCATGTATGTCGTCACCCTGATTCTTGGCCTGACCGCCAGCCCGGCGACGCAGAATATGCTGATGGCTTCTATCGTATGTACCGTTGTGATTCCGGTGCTGCTCTACGCCATGATGCTGATCGCGCGTGTTCTTGGGGATTCAAAGGAAGAACCGCCGGCCGGGAAAAAGGCTGATAAAGAATCCTCGGATGAAAAGAAGATAAAAAATCAAAAAAATTAGTAACTGTTCAGTCCCTTCACAGTTACGGGAAAAAGTCCATTTCTGTTGCGAATCGCGCAGGCACATGAAAAATCATGCCTGCGCGATTTTTCCTGTTATTCTGTTTTTCGTAACCGTTCAGAACAGCATCGGGAAGAAAAGACCTGTGGCCTGCTCTTCCGAATCGTTCCTGCAGCTTAGTCTTCCGTCACCGGATATCATACACGCTCCGCAGCCGCAGCTTCGAAACGTCGCCGCTCTCAATTTTCACGCGCTTTGTACCTGCGTTCATATCAAAATAGTTATCGGACAAAATCAGGTCTTCGTTCTCATTCCGGATCTCAACGCTCTTCGCGTAAGCGGAGGCCGTCACTTCGATCTCATCGCCGATTACCTGGCAGGTCAGCTGCGGGTCTTCATAGCGGAAATATTTCGGATAGGAGAAATTCACCGTTCCGGAGGAGAGAACCACTCCGTCCTTCTCCAGCTCGTAGCTGATGTATTCACGATAGATATCTGCGTCCGGAAATTCTATCTTATCGAGCCAGACACTTGTCAGCGCCGGTACAGTAAGCTGATTTTCCCCGCTCTGTAAGATCTTTGCAGACGGGTCGCGCAGCGCCCAGCGGACCGTCACATCTGCATCCAGCATGGTCTCATTCGCTACATTCAGGCGGATGGACTTTTCAAATTCAAAGTGTTCGCGAACCAGTTCTTTCCCGGACGTCATCAGTCCCTGCTCCTCACAGGAAATCATCAGCGGGGCAAAAAATCGCTTCGCGTAGTAATGCAAAGCTTTCAGGCGGCCGCAATAGTCAATCGACGACCAGGACGCCACCGGCCAGCAGTCGTTGAGCTGCCAGTACACGGCCCCCATACAGCGTCCGCGGTTGCGGCGAAAATGCTCCACGCCATAACGAATGGCATCCGCCTGCAGCAGCTGCGACGCGTACAGCACCGTCTGGAAATCAGACGGGTAGCGGTAGGTCTGCTGCATGTAGTTCATGATCTTGCCGTTCGCACTGCCATTGCGCTGGTGCTTTTCCATAATGTAAGAAAATATATTGTAGTCCGCCGGATCGTCGCTGATCCGTTCGATCGTCTTCATCGCCGGGAAGGACTGGAAGCCAAACTCAGAGAGATAGCGGAAGTAATACTTCCGATATTCGGTAAACGGTTTGTTTCCATGCCATACCTCCCAGTAATGGACATCGCCGCGGTTCGGATCCTGCGGTTCGTCAAAACAGCCACCCGATGACGGGCTGGAGGGCCAGTAAAACGTCTGCGGGTCATACTTCGCAAGCTCCTCCGGAATCACCCGTTCGTACATGAACAGATAGTCCCGCACCTCCTGCGGCTTTGTTACCCAGGAATTGCGGAAAGCGACAAAGGATTCCATCTCATTGTTGCCGCACCAGAGACCCAGGCTTGCATGATGACGCAGACGTTTGATGTTGTCTGCAAATTCCGCGCGAATGTTTTCCTCAAACTCCGGCGTCAGGTCATATACGGCGCAGGCAAACATGAAATCCTGCCATACAACAAGCCCCATCTCATCGCAGATGTCATAGAACCAGTCGTCCGGATAATACCCGCCGCCCCATACGCGAATGGAATTAAAATTCGCCCATTTCGCCTTTTCCAGAAGTGTACGGGTCGTCTGCGGCGTCACCCGTCCCAGCAGATGATCCTCCGGGATATAATCCGCACCCATCGCGAAAATATCCACTCCGTTCACCTGCACGGCAAAGGATTCTCCCCACTGATCTTTTTCACAATGTACCGTCATTGTACGCAAACCGATGCGGCGCGTCCAGGTATCCAGGACCACCTCTTCCGACCGGCTTCCGGCCCCGGCAGGTATTTCCGCAGCTGTCCGCTCCAGCAATTCCACCGAAACCGTATACAGATTCTGACCGCCATACCCATTCGGCCACCAGAGTTGCGGCTGGCTGATCGCAAGCTCCAGTTTTCCCGAACCATCGCATTCGGTTCTGTAAGATTTTCCATCCGGATCCGTTACCGTCATGCGGTAAACAAAAGACCCGTTCTCATTCTTCGCGGCAGCAGTCATCGCCGATGGGCTGTAATCTGCCTTCGCTTCCGCGTGAATTGTCACTTCTCCGTCCCGATGCTCCTGCGTCACATATACGCTCTCAATTCTGCCTGCGCCGATCCCCAGCAGAGACACCGGGTGGTACAGGCCGGCATCCGGCAGGTGCGCACCCCAGTCCCAGCCAAACATACAGTGAGCCTTGCGGATATGCACGAAGCCTTCCATCGCATCCTCTGAGCCACGGGTCGGACGCTCCTGGTAAGCTTCGGCGATGTATTTCGTCGGCGAGTGAAGAACGACACGTAGCTCATTCCCCTCTGCCTTCAGATTCTCCGCGGCAGCTCCCTTCACCTCATACTCCCAGATGCGATGCATATTGCAGGGAGAGCCGAGAAGCTCCCCGTTCAGATAGACATCCGCGATCGTATCTACCCCGTCAAAACGCAGAAGCACACGTTCACAGGCAAACAGCTCCCGGGGGCAGTCAAATTCCGTCACATATTCATAATCCTTGTCCATCAAACGAAGCGCCTGATCCTCATTATCCTTCCAGAACGGATCCTCCATCCGCCCCTCCCGGAGCAAATCCGTGTACACCGTCCCCGGCACCACGGCAGGGATAAAATCTGCAGCACCCGCTTCCCTCAATTTCCAGTTGTCTTTTATTTCCTGTCGAATCATGTTTTCCTCCCTGACTTGTTCTCAAACCCGTTCCATTGCTTTCCTGCCTGACTCGTTCTCCTGGCGCCACACAGCAAAGTGCGTGGCGCTGATAAGCCCTGTGACACAGCGACTCGTTCTCTACAAATTTTCCCCGTTCGTCCGGATCACTTCCGCATAGTAGAGCGCAGAATCCTTCAGGATGCGCTCCTGTGTCCGATAATCCACATACACCAGCCCAAACCGCTTGTTATATCCTTCTGCCCACTCAAAATTATCCATAATCGACCAGTACTGATGCCGATCACCGGAATCCCCTCGTCTACTGCCTTTTTCAGCTCCAGAAGGTAGCGATGGATAAAATCAATTCTCTGCGTATCATGCACCTTTCCGTCCAGCATGACAAAATCACAATTTGCCATGCCATTTTCCGTGATGAGGATCGGCAGGTGATACCGCTCATAATGGAACTTCGGCATCCAGTACAGGCAGTCCGGGGTAATGCTCCAGCCCATCGCTGTCCGCGGAACTCCCCGATACATATGGGGATTCTCCACTCTTCCCTCGTAGTTCTGTGAGTTATAGATATTAAAACCAAAAAAGTCCAGCGGCTGGCAGATCGTTTTGAGGTCGTCCGCGCTGATCGTTCCTTTCAACGGCTCCGGCACAATTCCGAGGACAATCGGATCCATCCACCAGGAATTCCCGAATGGTTCTCCCTGCTCGCCCTCATAGTTCTGCCGTCTCGCGGCCTCAATTCCTTCCGGCGTATCCTCAAACGGCGTCACGCCTCCTCCGGTAGGCGCCATTCCGATCTTTGGCAGTCTCTTCGCATGAGAGCGGATCGCGCAGACCGCTCTGCCGTGCGCCAGCATCACATTGCGTGTCACCGGGCAAAGCGCCTCCGGCTTTTTCAGAAACGGAGCATGAGCGCCGACCACATATCCCAGCGTCGCAAAAACCTGAGGCTCATTTATGGTCATCCACCAGGTGACACGATCCGACAGTCTCTCCACTACCGCCGCCGCATATCTCTCAAAATGCTCTGCCACCTCTTCGTTTTCCCAGCCCCCTTTTTCCTGCATCCACATGGGCAGGTTCCAGTGAAAAAGCGTCACCAGCAGCTCAATTCCCGCTTTCAGAAGCTCATCCACCAGATCACTGTAAAAATCGAGTCCTTTTTCATTGATCACATCTTCTTCTGGCATCACGCGCGGCCAGCTCACAGAGAAACGGTAGGATTTCAGCCCGATCTGCTTCATCAGCGCCACATCCTCCCGGTAGCGGTGATAGTGGTCACAGGCTGCATCTCCGTTCTCGTTGTATTGTACATGGCCGTAGCTGAGCGCATCCCAGATGCCCTCGCCCTTGCCATCCGCATCACGCGCGCCTTCCACCTGATACGCTGCGCTGGCGGCTCCCCACATAAAATCCTTCGGAAACGACATTCTTCCTCTCTTTCTCCTCTCCCATGATTCTTCGATTTGCCTTCGCCTATTCTAGCATACCGTCATCCGGTTTTCAATAAAAAACCTTATACTGTACTCAGATCCCACTCCTCGTAAATCTTCGGCACATCGCTGATCAGCCGCTTCGTATAGGCTGCCTGCGGGTGAATGATGCAGTCCTCCGCTGTCCCGTACTCCACAAATTTCCCGTGTTCCATGATATAGACCTCGTCGGAAATGTAGTACGCCAGTCCGATGTCATGGGTGATAAAAATGACCGTCATGTTGATCTCATCTCTCAGCTTCAGCAGCATGTCCAGAATCGTGGATCGTGAACACGCATCGATCATGGACGTCGGCTCATCTGCCAGAAGAATCTTCGGCTTCAGAAGAAAGATCCGCGCGATCATCAGCCGCTGCATCTGCCCGCCGGAAAGCTCAAACGGATACTTGTTGGTCAGTTCCTTAAACTCCAGGTTCACAAAGTGGCAGGCCTCGGACATCATTTCAAATTTTTCTTTATAGGGCAGATGCTTCCCGCCCCTCATGTTGATACAGTCCAGCAATACAGAGTCAATTTTGTTAAACATATTGTAGGACGAGAACGGGTCCTGGAAAATTGCCTGAATGTTTTTCCAGTATTCTTTCTTTTTCTTACTGCCCTTAATATCACGAGGTTCTCCCTGGAAGTACACCTCTCCCTCGGTGACACTGATCAGTCCAAGCAGCATTTTAGAGAGCGTTGTTTTTCCGCTTCCGGATTCTCCTACAATTGATATGATTTCTCCCTCGCGGAAATCAAAATCCACGTGATCCACCGCGACGGTTTTCTTATCCCCGACACCAAATATTTTAGTTACGCCTTTTCCGCGCAAACACTCTTTGCCACGCTTCTCACTCATTCTCATACACCTCCCTGATCTTTCTCTCGGACATCAGGCAACGGTATTCCCGTCCGTTTGCCAGGCTGATATTCGGGATCTCCATTCCGGCGCAGGTCGGCGTCGCGTATTTGCAGCGCTCAGCGAAACGGCAGCCCTTCGGCGGGTGCTTCAGGTTCGGCGGAGTACCCGGGATCGCGGTCAGCTTATTCTCACGTACGCCGGCTTCAGGCACAATGATCGAACCCATCAGGCCCTTCGTATACGGGTGCAGCGGATCAAACACCATCTCCTTCGCCGATCCGGTCTCCACGATCTGCCCCGCATACATCACCATAATGTCGTCTGTCACGTTATACAGCAGCGGCAGCTCATGCGTGATAAAAATCATACTCTTAATATAGCCCTTCTCCATCAGGTCGCGCATCATCTTGATGACCATCTTCTGGCTCGTCACATCCAGGGCAGAGGACGGCTCGTCGGCGATCAGCACCTTCGGGGAGAGGATCGTTGAGATCGCGATGACCGTTCTCTGTTTCATACCACCGGAAAGCTCCACCGCATGCTTTTGCAGTACATCCTCCGGAAGCCCCAGGATTTCAAACCGCTCCCTTGCCAGGTCATAGATCTCTTTTTTCGTCATTTTCGGCATATGGACATGAATGACATCCTCAATAAAACGGATGATCTTCTGCGTCGGGTTCAGGGCGTTCATCGCGGCCTGTGGGATGTAGGCGACGTCCGTGCCAAGCACTGTTCTGCGTACATCGTCCGGCTTCATGCCGGAGATTTCCTTGCCATCCACGATTATGCTACCACTGATATAATGAAGCGGCGCGAAATAATACCCCATCAGAGAGAGCGCCAGCGTCGATTTGCCGCAGCCGGACTCGCCCGCCACGCCGAGGGATTTTCCTTCCTCGATCTTTAAAGAGACACCGTCTACCGCGTACACACTCTCACGCAGACGGGTCACATATTTTGTCTTCAGATCCTTTACTTCAAGCATTACTTTTCCCATGGTATCCTCCTTAATCCCTCAGCTGCGGATTGAATACCTGGTCAAGCCCTGTATTCATCAGGTTCAGCGAGAATGAAATCAGTGTAATGGTGAGAACTACCGGGAAATACGCCCACCAGGAGCCGTTCAGATGAGCCGAATAGGCCGTCGCCCAGTTCATCATCAGTCCCAGTGTCGCCGTAGTCGATGTAGACGGTCCAAGGCCAAGCATCGACAGCTGCGCCTCCGAGAGAATTCCCGACGAAATCTGCAGGATCAGCGCCATCACAACATAAGAAGCTACATAGGGCAAAATATCCGTCACCACGATCCGGAACATACTGTGTCCGGACAGCTTGGAGAGATTCACATGGTCACGGTTCCGCAGAGAAATTACCTGTGACCGCACCGAACGGCAGGTCCAGGTCCAGGAGGTCAGCCCGATCACGACCGCAATCAGGGTCGCGCCGCGCGCACTCTGGTTCACCGAATAAGTGATAAGAATCAGCAGCACGAACGATGGAATCACGGTAAACAGGTTCGTAATAAAGACAATAATGTTGTCAAAGGTTCCTCCGACATAACCGGAGAGCAGACCCAGAGAAAGACCGATCAGCGTGGCAACCAGTCCGGCGATCAGGCCGATTCTGAGCGAAGTCGCCGTCGCGTTCACCATCTCTGTCAGCACATCGCGCCCGAAATTGTCCGTGCCCAGAAGGAACGTCTTCTTATTCGTCACATCGCTGACATTTACATACTCTTTCGTGCTGATGCTGTCAGACTCCTCCAGCTCACCGTCCTCATTCTCCGAAGCAATGATCACGTCCGAATCATCCATCAGGCTTAAGATGGTATCATTGAGCCGGACATACGCCTTCTTGGTAGAGGAAGTCAGTCCCGACTGCGTCACGGAGGAATCATAGTTTTCCAGCCAGAGCTCCACAAGCTCATCGTCGTCCGCCGCGTCCATATCCTCCTGCGACACCCCGCCATATTTTACCAGCCAGGTGCGCATATCTTCTTTATTGGTATCTGTCAGCTGATCCGCTATATTGCTCACAGCCTCAATATTCAATGTGTATGTTTTGGACGTAACTGTATCCTTAACGGAAACATAGGTGCCCGGCTTAAAGAAATTGCCCTGTCCGATCATCGCCAGCGGGTTGGCCGTAACAACCAGCGGATAGATGATCGTTGTCAGCAGAATCGCCATAAAGATCACAAACCCAACCACAAATCTGGGGGAATGGAAAATATTTCTCAACGTATTTTTCATTTTAATCCCTCCTGTTTAATCCTGCTGCGCAGCTTTCACACGCGGGTCAATAATACCATAGATAATCTCCACGATCAGATTTGCCAGCAATACCATGATCGTGATTACCAGCGTACAGGCAGAAAGCAGAGGGTAATCGTTACCGGTGATCGCACTCACCATCGCAGTGCCGATGCCAGGGTAGCTGAAAATGGTCTCCGCCACCAGTGCGCCGCCCATCATCGTACCAAGAGACATCGCCAGACCCGTGATCTGCGGGAGCATCGCGTTGCGGAATACATAGCCGACGATCTTCCTGTCCTTGATGCCCAGGAAACGGGCGTACTTCACATAATCGGCATTCAATTCATAGATGGACATCGAACGCATACCGATCGCCTGCCCGCCAATCGTAATGAGTACGATGGACCAGAACGGAAGCTGGTAATGAACAAATACCGACCACACAAAGGACAGGCTCATGGTCGGAATCAGATCATACCCGTAGGCACCGCTTGCCGGAAGCCACCCCAGCTGCACACTGAAAACCACCAGCAGGACAATCGCCATACCGAAGGCCGGAACATTGCTCAGGAACATAAACGCGGGCAGGATCGCCTTGTCGAAAACACCCTTCATGTAAGCGGCTACCGCACCGAGAATATTGCCGAGCAGCCAGCCCACAATAATCGCCGGCAGCTGCAGTACCAGCGTCCACCCGATGGAGGAAGCCAGAATGTCCGAAACCGTCCTCGGATACTGGCTGAAGGAAACGCCGAAGTCTCCGCGCAGCGCTCCCTGTACCCATTTGATAAACTGGACATACAGCGGCTTATCAATGCCAAATTCTTCTATGTATTGTTCATAAACCTTCTGAATCGCTGTAGCGTCCGTCATGCCGCTCACCGATTTCCCCATGATGGCGGAAACCGGGTCGCCCGGCATCAGCCGCGGAAGCAGGAAATTTAACACAACGGCAATCACCAGTGTGACCAGATACCAGATGATCTTCTGGCCAAAATATTTCTTATAGCCTTTCATATATCGTCACCTCATCTTCTGCCATAAAACAGCCGTTTCAATATGGCAAAAGGCCGGGAAACACGTCCCGGTCTCTCCACTTTATATCTGTCTCATGTTTTATAAAATCTTATATTCTTTACCGATCCTGCACACTTCCGATCACAGCCGGATCAGGCATGCCATACGGCAGTCACACGGCTGCAGGAACGCGAATTACTCCAGCTCCTCTACCAGAACCAGATTGTAAAGTGCTGCAATGCCGTAGCCATCTGTACAATCGGTCGGCGGGATATTGGAACCATCCTCATACATCGGGTATCCGGTCCATACGGACTCATTTACGGTATAGAACAACTGCGGACGATACATCAAAGCTACAGAAGGAACATCCGTCAGATAGATCTCGTTCAGTCTTGTATAGTACTCGATCAGCTGATCATCATCGGTGGTAACCGCGATCGCGTCAAGAATCTCATCTGCCTCGTCATTTCTGTACTTGCCCCAGTTGCCGCTGGTGTTGTACTCCAGGTCTGCGTAGGTGCTGCTCAGATACTGCATGCAGCGGAGCCACGGGCATACGATCGAGGAGCCTGACGGGGAGTTCATGATCAGCTGGAAGTTGCCGCTGTACAAATCATCATAGAATACAGAAGCGTCCGGATAATAGGTCTCTACCTGGATACCGATCTCATTCGCGCACTGCGCTACGATCTCCAGAGACGCCTGCCAGTCTGTCCAGCCGGTCGGGCACTCTACGGTGAAGGAAAGCGGAGAACCATTGTATTCACGGATTCCATCGCCGTCGGAATCCACGATGCCAGCCTCATCGAGGAGCGCAATCGCGCCGTCGATGTCATTGCTTGCCCACTGCAGGGAAGCAATCGTATCCGCATCAATCAAAGCCTGCTCGCCGTCTGTCGGGTTCATCGTCGAACGCGGAACATCGTCAAAGCTCGGGGACTGATTGGACATTGCGGAGGAACGGATCTGCTCATAATCGATCGCCATGGCAATTGTCTTGCGGACTTCTACCTGATCCAGGCCTTCCACCTCTGTGTTGAACCACAGGGACGGCATGGTCGCCGCCATGTTGTACGGCTCTTCATCAATGTAGGTGGTGATTGGCAGGCCGTCTACTTCCCACAGATCCTGTACGTTCGTCGTGAACTGCTGGGAAACGTCTACCTCGCCTGCGCGCAGAGCGGTATCGCCGCCGGCATTATCTGCGTAAATTGTGTGAGCGATATAGGTCGGTGCCGGAAGGCATCCCCACATAGACTCAGCCTGGCCCCAGTAATTATCGTCGCGAATGAATACAACCTTCTGGTCGTCGTCAAAATATTTCAGATACGGGCCGGACCCTACAAAATCTTCCATCGTATCGGTCTTCATGTCAGCAAGCGTCTCGCATCTGGCTTCCACGGTCTGCAGATAAGCTTCCTGCATGATATACATCTGCTGCGTGTACCGCAGAATCATCATGTAGTTTGCCGCTGCGCCGTCATCGTTCAGAACACTGTTCATCTGAACAGTATAATCATCCGTCGCTTCCATAGAAGAAACATAATTAATGATATCAAGGCCGATCGAAGACTCACAGTTTACGTGATAGTTAAAGGTAGCCACAACATCCGCCGCTGTCACAGCCGTACCATCGCTCCAATGCGCGTCCTGATTCAGATGTACAATCAGCGCCGACATATTGTCATCCGCCCATTCATAGTCGGTCGCAAGCAGTCCGTACAGCTGGCCGTCCAGCATATTGTACATAAACAGTGTCTCATAGAGCAGTGTACGGGAAGAATCTCCCTGCATGATGCCCATCGCGTTATTCGCGTTCGGATCCATCGGGTTCCAGCTCGCGATCGTACCCCACTGCTGACCTGAGAAATAAAGTGTCTCATTCCGCGGCGTAGAGCCGTCTGACTCAGAAGCCATCACCGGCATACCTAACACGCCTGCCATCGCCATGCTGGCCGCACCGGCCGCCGTTCCTTTTAAAAAGTCCCTACGAGTAATTTTCATTCTGTATCCTCCTTTTTCATGTGGGAATAATTTATGCAACTTTCGTCCCTTGCATATCTCCAACAATGAAACCATGATACAGCACTTTTCACAAAAAATCAAGCTGTTTCTTTTTTTTAGATATTTTGCCATTTCTTTTTTGTTTCTCTGAAATTGCAATATACATATCGACCAGAAGGTCGCTGCGATGTTTTTGCGCATATTAACATTTTTGAGTTCTCAATTCAGATCGCTACGCAATAGGGGCCGATTTTGCGGCTTCCACTATGCTTTCAACCCGACCACGCAGCAGGTACGTGGCCGGGTTGTGACCAGTCACGATATGCCTCATATACATCATGACCACAGACGGTCCGAAAGACTCTCAATAAAGCCTCCCAGCTCCAGCGCCATGTTCATCGCTTCCGGCACGCGGATATGTCCGGGCGTTCCTCTCCCATTCTCTGCAAACAGAAAATGAACGATCTTCGGGTCATTCAATTCCGCGCAGACGCACCCGATGCTGCGGTCCCAGCCCGGATGATGCTCTAAAATCGTTGTCATCAATACGATCCACGCGTCCGGATAGATTCGCCGCAGCGATTCGATCCAGGTCTTATAATGAGCTCGCCAGGCAACTGCCTGCTCCCCATGTTCCTCTTCCTTCATAAAATCAAACGGGTAAGCGTCATTCTGCCCCACAGCAGCCACGACGACCTGCGGGGTAAAGCGCTCGAAATTCCAGCGTTCCATTCGTCCGGACGGCAAAGCTCCCTCTCCCGGGTCTTCCTCCGGGTAAAAATAAACTTTATCGTAACAGCTCTCCATACCAACCGTGCTTCCGTCTGACAGCTGCATATATCCGAGGCCATCCATCATCGCGATACCGCCATGCGCCACGATATGCGCCTGCGCATGCAACTGCCTTGCCGTCGCCCAGGCAAAAGAAAAATAAGAGTTGTTGTACTCGCCGCTGCTCGGCGGATCGGGCTTCCCGCAAAAGGAAACTGCCTCCGATACTTCCCCTGCGGTCACAGAATCCCCGTAGAACTCAATCTTTTTCCCCGGCAAGGGACGAAGCCGCCCAACCTTCGCGCCGTCTTCCAGATAAAAGCCAAGAAACCGGTACTCGTGGCACTGATCCATCCGTTTAAAAAACGTCACGGTGTGCTCGGTCTCCTTATCCAGGTTCTCCGCCAGCAACAGCGTTACCGGTTCGTCATCCTTTTCAATCCCGATGCTGCGCTGCTCCTGATCCACCAGAACCCCTACCCGGGAATCATTCCATCGCCTGTGGTTCACCACCACTGCCCGGAGCCAGGAGGAACCGGAAAATGCAATCCTTACAAAGCTGCCAGGCTGCACAAAGACCGGCTCATGCGGATTCGTATCGTCAATCCTGCCGCAGTAAAGCAATTCATCATGCGCCGGATCCACCAGGCGCTCCTTCCCGGAATCAAATGCTACTAAGTCTGTCATTTTGTCTTATCTCCTTTCATTTCGATGCTGTTCTGAACTGTCAGGACAAGGATACGCAATTTTCGAATAAAAATCAACATATAATCGAGCAGGAGGCAGCTTGTCGGCTCCTGCTCGCCCGCGCGGGCTGTGTCTGGCGTCAGCCAGAAAAATCCTTACGCAGCCCTGCACATTTGAAATAGCCTGGCGGTCTTTTCACCGCCAGGCTATTCTATGAGGAAATTATTATGAAAGAAAAAACGCAATCTTACTTTGTCTTAACCCTTCACACCGCCAAGCGCTACACCGGCTACGATGTACTTGGAGAGGATCAGGTAGACAATTACCAGCGGGATGATGGCCACAAACAGACCTACGTACACCACGCCATAGTCGGTGCGGAACTGGTTGGAGCTCAGCAGCTGTACGAACATCGGCAGTGTCTTTTTTGAGTCTGTGGTCAGGATGACCGTCGGGGTAAACAGGTTGTTCCACTGTGCGATGAACTGGAAGATTGCCTGCGTCGCTACCGCCGGCTTCAGGATCGGCATGACAACGCTGTTGAAGGTGCGCAGCTCACCGGAGCCATCGATACGGGCCGCCTCGACCATCTCGATCGAGAGGATACTCTCCATGTACTGCTTCATGAAGAAAACGACCGTCGGCGCCGCGATCGTCGGAATGATCAGCGGAATATACGTGTCAATCAGGCCCAGCTGTAACATGAATCGATAAAAACCGATAATGGAAATCTGGCTCGGCACCATCATGACTGCCATGATAAATGCCCACGCATACTTTTTCAGCTTAAAATCATATACATGCACGCCATAAGCGGTCATGGATGAAAAGTACACGGATAGAACTGTGCCCGGCACCGTGATGATCAGGGAGTTCAGACAGGCTCTCTGCAGCGTAATCTGCATACCGTTCTGCTTCGCCAGCAGGTTTCTCCAGTTCTCCAGGAAGTGCGTGGACGGAATCAGGGACAGACCGGACTGGATCGCCTCGGACGTTCT
Organism: Lachnospiraceae bacterium; assembly: GCA_021200475.1. GTDB lineage: Bacteria > Bacillota > Clostridia > Lachnospirales > Lachnospiraceae > Choladousia. The sequence goes on along the minus strand of JAJQGP010000079.1, from coordinate 56,972 downwards.
GGTCGCGTTCATACAAAGGATCAGGAACGGCAGCAGAGAGATGCAGCAGAAGATAATGCAAATAACCGTCCGGAAAATTCTCTGGTTTCTTAAATGGCGCAAATAACTGTCTTTGCTCTGCATTATTTCGCACCTGCCTTTCTTCTCTGTTTCTCAAGCTTTTTCAGCTTCTTCTCTTCCTTATCACCCATGAGGAAAAACAGAATCAGGCTGATAGCAAGCGTAATCACAAACAGGAATACGGATACCGCCGCAGCTTTTCCTACGTCACTGTTGTACAGCCGCATGATATACATGGCCATGGTCGTCGTCATATCGTTCGGAAGACCCTTCAGACCCGTCTCGGTTACGTTGAACAGGGCCGGGATATCGTACATCTGCAGACCGCCGATTGCGGAGGTTACCAGGGTGTACAGCATAATCGGCCTCAGCAGCGGCAGCGTGATGTCGGTAAACTTTCGCCAGCCTCCCGCGCCGTCGATATCGGCCGCCTCATAGAGACCGGGGTCAATGCCCAGCACACCGGAAATCAGCAGGATGGAAGTATTGCCATACCACATCCACCACAGAATCAGGGAAATCAGTCCGCGGCTGCCCGCTACACTCGACATAAAATCAAAATTCTCAGAAAGCAGCCCAATGCTCTTCAGAGCAAGCGTAATCGGTCCATATTGCGAAAACAGGTTCTTAAACAGGACAGATACGGACGCTGCCGTAATAACACTTGGAAGATATATAATAACCTTGATGGCGCCGGTTCCCTTAATCTTTACCTTCGTATCGGTCAGCCAGACTGCCATCAGAAGGGAAACCAGGATCTGCGGAACAAAGTTGCAGCCCCACATCACAAGGGTATTTTTCAGATATTGGAGTACATACGCGCGCTCACCGGCCGCCAATCCGAAAATATTCAGGAAATTCTGAATGCCGGCAAAGCTGATTACCTCACGCCCGTTACGCTTATAATATGACAGGGTGCTGTAATAAAAGGTGCTGATTAAAGGATACAGCTGAAAAATGATATAGGTAATGAAAAATGGCGCGATAAACAGATAGCCATATTTTCCATATGTAACTTTCTTCTTTTTGTTCTTTTTCATAATGCCTCCTGTCCTAAGGTATAACCTATAGTAAAGAATGTGCTGCTCCTTCTTTTTAAGAAGAAGCAGCACTCCATAACTCGATCAATTCTATTTTCTGAAAGCGGCGTCTCGCCATTTTCAGAATCCGATACGGATTACTCTACGCTCAGGTAGGAATAGGTATCATGGATAGAAGCCTTCAGATCTGCAAGTGCAGTATCCAGATCCTTCTCACCAGTAGCATAAGCCTGGCATTCGGTATCGAGCAGAGACAGGATGGTCTGATCCTCAGCCGTTACAGTAGAAGCATCGATCGCGTCTGCCTTGTCATAGAAGAACTCGATGAAGTTCTGATCTGCGCTGTACATATAGCCATTGCCGTCTGCGGAAGCGCCACTCTCGATGATCTGCGCAATCGCCTCGGTGTTGTTTACATAGTCAGAGTTCTGTGCGTTGATCGCAACCATACCCTCTGTATTGCAAGCAAGATACTGCATAATCAGAGCTGCCAGATCTGTATCAGAGCAGCCAGTGGTAGCTGCCAGGCCTGTGCCGCCCCAGAAGCACTGCTCCTGTGCCGGAACAAGGATGGTCTGACCCTGCCATGTAGAGGAAAGGCTCCAGTATACGAACCACGGGCATCCGAAGTATGCAAGTGCTGCGTTGCTCTCTGTGCCGTCGCCGTCCATGTTTGCATACCAGTCAGCGCTCCACTGTGAGGTGTTGTAGGTCAGCTCTTCATCATACAGAGTCTTCGCGGTCTCAAGGTATGTAGTAATGTTCTCATCCAGTGTGATCACATCGTTCTCATCATAGAAGCCAACCTCACGGGAGTTCATGAGGGATCTCTTGATCTCATCATAGCCGGAGAACAGCTTGCAGGTGCCGCCGGAAGCCTCATTTACTTCACGAGCCGTCTCAAGGATGGTGTCAAGATCTGCGAATTTCGCTGCGATCTCGTCCGGATCCGTTGTTCCAAGATAGGTAGCTGCCAGATCTGCACGTACTGCGTAGCAGCCCGGTGTTGCCTGCCAGAACAGAGCCTTTACATTGCCGTCATAGTCAGAGCCAAGGTCTACGTTGTACTGATACATATTTGCCATATCCTCATCTGTGATGCCGATATCAGCAACATTCAGCAGCCAGTCGCTGTTGGTATACTTCTGCACATAGTCAACCTCAAGACCCATCAGATCCGGATACAGCTCGTTGCTCGGATCCTCAAGAACTGCATCAAGCTTGGTCTGATAATAGTCAGAACCACCGGTGTTTACGAATACGATTCTTGAATACTCATCCGGATATGCCTCTGCGAATACAGTGTCCAGGATGGTCTTGATATCATCGTTCCAGCCCCATACAACGAACGCACCGTCTGCGGAAGCGTCACCAGTAATGGTGTTTTCCGGCTCAGTTTCTTCTTCAGCCAGTGCCGGAACTACGAACATGCTTGCTGCGATTGAGCTGGCTGCTACCGCTGCAGATCCACGCAGAAAATCTCTTCTGGATATTGTTCTCATTGTGATATTCCTCCTTAAATAATAAAGTGTTTGCTGTCGCGCACATAAACTGCACACGACATATGGTGAGCCAGCCATTTGCAATCGCTTTGCGATGGACTGGCCTTCGTCGTGTGCAAAGGACGCACACGACATATGCTACGCGGACCATTCCGCGATAACAATCTAGATTTTTTTCACCGTCTGTCCTTCCAGTAAGCTGCCCGCAACCGTATGAATCGTAGGAGCCGTCAGCATCGGACGCTCGATCTCCGCAATCAGGCTTTCCGCAGCAATCCTTCCGAGGGCTTCCATATCCTGCCGGACGGTCGTCAGTCTTGGTTCACTGTACTGGAGTGCACGGATACCGTCATAACCGGCTACCGAAATATCCTCCGGAACCCGTAAGCCTCTGGCCCGGATCGCATTGATCCCGCCAAATGCGGCCACATCATCGGGATACAGGATGCAGGTTGGCGGTTCTCTCAGAGAGAGGAACTCCTCTGTCTTTTCGTAGGCAAGCTGCCGATCCCGGTACAGCCCGGCCTGTACATATTCGTCAGGAATGGCCGCTCCATATTCTTCCATACTGTGATAGTAGGAAGCCAGCCGCTGCCTGGTAACCCGCCCTTCATCCCCATGGATATAGGCAATCTTCCTGTGGCCCTGACCTAAAATATAATTCATCAGCTGCGTCATCCCGCTCGTATTGTCGGAAACCACTGCCGTGCGATTGTCAGCAATGTAGTCAACCGTAACCACCTTCACGCTGCTTTGCAGCAATTCCAGGATCTTCGGATTCGAATAATCAAAACAGGCAATCGCCACTCCGTCAAATCCCCGATACTGTGTGCGCTCTACATAGGACATTTCCGATGAGGTTGTATTCAGAAACGTGATATCAAATCCTCTGGACTCCACAGTGATTTTCAGGCTCTCCAGTACCCCGGAGAAGAAATCATGTGTAAGGCCGCTATGCGCCGCATCCTCGAAGAGGACACCAATGTTGTAGCTGCGATTCGTCTTGAGATAGCGGGCAGACATATTCGGGAGATATCCCATCCGGTCCGCTGTCTCTCTCACCTGTCTTTTTGTTTTCTCACCAATGTCACGGTGATCACTCAATGCTTTACTGACAGTCGCTACAGATACTCCGCAGGCTGCCGCAATTTCCTTCATGGAAACCATGCTTTTCTCCTTCGCTTGTCGAATCTGTCTTTACTTAAACGATTTCTTAAGTACATTAAACAGCATTTCGTCTATTTTGTCAACAACTTTTTTAATCTTTTTTATCTTTTGGTCATTATGCACTTTTTTGTCTCGTTATTTTTGTGTGTTTTTCCTTTTTCTCTTTTCGTATTTTCGAAATTCAGATTTTCCGCTGCGAAAAATGAAGGGGCAGAGCCAGACTTTTTCTAAAACGTTTTCTTTTCGCACCCCTACGCGGGTGCGGCACGAGCCGCAAATTTCCACCCCCGCCTGTGTGCATAAAAAAAGGAGATGCCATCCCTGACATCCCCTTACCTGACTTGCCGTCCAGTTATTTTACCCGTTTTACGATTTCACGGTAATTCGCCCCAAAAAGGGAACGATATACCTGCTCACATTCCTCAAATCGCAGCTCCGGCTGTGTGGAAAGTAATTCCATACAGACCCCGCCCTGGTCGATGCAGATCCCCGTCTCGTACAAACCGTTATGCAAAAAGAAAGCTCTTGCACCTTCTTCCTGTTCCTCCGTTTCCAGAAAAAACGGACGGTCGTCATACAGCTCCCGAATCAGTTCCAGTGCTGCACTTCCGAGGCCCTGCCCCCGATATTTTTCAGCAATCACAAAATAATCGAGCAAAACCAGTTTTTCTCCATATGCCAGTATTGCAAACCCGATTGGTTTTCTCTCTTCTCTGATCAGAAGAATTTCCATCTCCCCCATGGCAGTTCTGCGCTCAATCAGTGCAAACTCCTGCCGCTGCTGCGGCGAAAAAGTCTTCTGATACAGCTCCAGGATGAATTTCTTATCCAGACTGCCTGCCGTACAAATATCCATACCTGCTACCCGCTCAATTTGTTTTGCTCAGATACTCTTCTATGTTATTCACAGCTTCCAGCTCATCGGCGCCATCCGCGGTAACCAGAACCTTATCCCCCGTGTCGAGCCCCAGCGTCATCATGCCCATGATGCTTTTCGCATTGACATTTCTTCCATTGCTCTCGAGATGAATCTCACTCTCATACTGGCTCGCCACCTGCACCAGCATAGCGATTGGTCTGGCTTCCAGTCCGCTCGGAAGCTGAATCGTGATTTCTTTTTTTGTCATAATATTTCCTCCTTAATCTTGTCCCGGTCCTCACTGAAAACCAGAGACACAGGCCGGGCCATTGCGCAACGATTCATATGCAAGACCCTCCTCCTTTCTTTCTTACCTGCTGCGCCAGCTGGCTGAGTTTCCTCAGTCTGTGGTTCACACCAGACTTACTGATGGGAGGTGCCAGCATCTCCCCCAGCTCCGCTAACGAAGCGTCTGGATTCGCCAGCCGCAATCTGGCAATCTGCGCAAGGTGTGGTGGAAGCTGTTCAAAACCCACGGTATCCCGCAGGCAGTGAATATCTTCCATCTGTCGTACAGACGCATTTACAGTCTTGTTGATATTGGCGGCTTCACAGTTCACCTTGCGGTTGACGGAATTTCTCATTTCCCGGACGATCCGGATATTCTCCAGGTTCATCAGCGAGACATGGGCCCCCATAATATTCAGCATATCAACGATCTGGGCTCCTTCCTTAATATATACAATGTAGTGGCTTTTACGCTGTACAATTTTGGCATCCGGCCCAAAGGAGCGAATCAGCATCTGAAGCTGCCCCGCATGTTCGCAGGATGAACAGACAATCTCGAAATGGTAAGATTTTTCAGGATTGCTGATCGAACCGGAGCAAAGAAATGCTCCCCGGATATAAGCTCTGCGGCAGCAGGGCTGCTGCACCAGAATCGAATCCGCCTGCGCCGCATCTGTCCGGTGTCCGTCCAAAGTCACCATTTTCAGAGCGGAAAGCACCTTAAGTGCCGCTTCTGTATTTTTCACCAAAACCGTATAGACCCGATCGCTCTTTTTTTCATTTCTATGTATATGCGCTGAGACATCAACACTTATATTAAATGTTTTTTGTAATAATGTAAAGCTTTTTCTTGCTAATAAAAGGTTTTCGGTACGAATTTTTATCGCACAGCAGCCTTTTCCGGCAAAAACTTCCCCTGCCATACCGATAATCGCGGCCAGCTCTGCCAGATTGCAATGGCGCGCCGGCGCGATCTGCGCGGAGAGCTCCTGCCGCACATCCTGAGAAAATGACATCACATCTCACCTCTCAACCGAAACCAGAATCCCGCTCAGTCAAAACCATCTTCCGGATGAGCCGGATGCCCGCAGCCGCCCGGTTTTCCATCCTCATCGAACGCCCCCAGCATCCGGATTTCCGGCTCCAGGGTCACACCAGACGCTTCATATACCCGGGCACGCACATCCGCAATCAGCTTCCGGACATCTGCGGCCGTCGCGCCGCCTCGATTGACCACGAAACCGCAATGCTTTTCCGATACCTGCGCTCCCCCGACTGTATAACCCCGCAGGCCGGCATCCATAATCAGCTTTCCCGCAAAGAAGCCCTCCGGCCGCTTGAAGGTACTGCCTGCGCTTGGCAGCTCCAACGGCTGTTTTTGCACCCGCTGCCGTTTTAATTCCTCCATGCGGCCGCGAATCGCCTCCGTTTCCCCACATGCAAGCGTAATCTTTGCGTCAAGCACAATCCACCCGTTCGCAGACACGGCGCTCTGCCGATATCCCAACGCCAGCTCCGGCACCGGTATCTCCCGAATCTCTCCTGACCGGTCCAGAACCGTCGCGGAAATCAGCACATCCTTCATCTCGCCGCCATAGGTGCCGGCATTCATGACAACCGCACCGCCCAACGTTCCCGGAATCCCGGAGGCAAATTCAAATCCGGTCAGTCCTGCTTCCAGGGCACGCTTCGCGATCACAGAGAGCATCGCGCCGGACTGCGCCAGAATCGTACTCCGGCCCGTGTCCGGGGCGGAAATCGTTATCTCACTGAAATTCTTATAAAGCTGCAGCACCAGTCCCCGGTATCCCTGATCCGATACCAGCAGATTGCTCCCATTGCCGATCACGTAAAACGGATACTCCTCCTCCCGGCAGAGCTTTACAATCCTCTGCACACCTTCCGCAGTCGTTGGGGCGGCAAAATAATCCGCCGGGCCTCCGATGTGAAAGGTGGTATGTTTTTTCATACTCTCCTGTTCAAGAATGCAATCTTCCCCGGCTGCTTCCCGCAGCAACGTTCTCATATCTGGCATAAAATCCTCCAAACCCGTAACTTTGCCTCTTCCCAGTCACCTCAATGATTCTTTTCCTTCCACAGCCATTCCGGACAGCACTTCGCTGACCCGGATGCTTTCCACCGCTTCGCGAAGCTGCTCCGGCGGAAGAACCAGCGCAAAGCGCACATATCCTTCTCCGAGGGAGCCAAAACTGCTCCCCGGCGTGCAGATCACGCCGGACTTTTCCATCAGAGTCAGACAGAAGCCGGCGGAATTCGTATAACCCTCCGGCAGCCGCGCCCACACAAACATCGTTCCCTCGCTGTCCGGCACATCCCAGCCGATCGAGCGTAAGCCCCCGCACAGAGCCTGGTTGCGCTCCTCATACATCTTACACTGGTCCAGCACACTGTCAAACGGCCCGTTCAGCGCGGCAATCGCGCCATACTGTACCGGCAGAAAGGTGCCGTAGTCATACTGACTTCGAATCGCCCGGAATCTGCGGATGACCTCCGCGTTGCCAACCGCGAAGGAAACTCGCGCGCCCGTATAATTAAAGGTTTTCGAAAGAGAATAAAACTCAATCCCGACTTCCTTTGCTCCCTCATATGACAGGAACGAGCCGCACGTTCTGCCTCCGTAAACGATATCCGAATATGCACTGTCATGCAATACTATAATATGATATTTTTTCGCAAAAGAGATCAGCTCCCGGTAGAAGGAATCCGGCGCCACACGGCAGATCGGATTGGCCGGATAGCTCACCACCATCAGCTTTGCCCGCCGCGCCACTTCTTCCGGGATGTCGGAAAATCTGGGCAGAAATCCATTTTCCTCATACAATGGATACTCCCAGAGCTCGGCATCGCACAGCTGAGGCCCGATGTCGAAGATCGGATAGCCCGGATTCGGCACCAGCACCAGGTCGCCGGGGTTGCAGAGCGTCCACGCCAGATGTGTCATCCCCTCCTGTGAACCGTAAAGCTCCATTATCTCATTTTTTTCAAGCGTTACCCTAAAACGGCGCTCATAAAACCCCTGCAGGGCTTCGATCAGCTCCGGCAGCTCCACCAGAGAATATTTGTAATTTTCCGGGTTCTTCGCAGCCTCACAGACCGCATCCATGATATGCTGCGGCGGCGCGAAATCCGGTGTCCCTACAGAAAGGTTCCAGACCTTTCTGCCCTGCCGCAGCAGCTCATTTTTTTTCGCATTCAGAGCCGCAAAGATGCCCTCTTCCATGTGCTCCGCTTTGTCAGAAAATGTAAAATCCATTCCTTTTTCCTCCTGCCAGTGTTTCATATGCAATCAAGCCGCTTTCCTGCGCATTCCTTTCTTGCGCTTTCTGTCCATCGTTCCCCATGCGCAGGTTCCCAGAAACAGCGCCACAGAGACAAATGTAATGCCGGTTCCAGGCCACAGTCCGGATGGCGTATAGTTCATCTCAATCGAATGCGTCCCCTCTGTCAGATGCACGCCAATCAGAGCGCCTCCCACGCAGGAGAATTCCGTCTCTTCCCCATCTACCAGAATTGCCCATCCTTCGTCGTACGGAATGGTCAGCAGCAGTGTCCCTTCTTCCTTTACATCAATGTCGCCTGTGACATGATTGCTGTCCACGGAAAGATTCTCCAGCTGACTCTCGGCAAGTGCATCGACCACTTCCTGATACGCTTCATTTGAACAGGTATAAATCTCCGCGCGCACGGTCGTTTGTGTATCCTTCAGCGTCACCGTAAAGTCCGCCAGGTCACTCTCCTCTGAGCCGTTAATCACATACAGATGGTCGGTATACGTCGAATACGTCTTCGAGTATTCCGGCGTATTCAGCTCAATTTTTTCCACACGCGTATCTATGCACATGTAGACCTGTTTGTTCTCCGGAATCTTGATCGCGTAATTTTCTCCATCCGCCATGTCAATGTAGCGGTCCAGCACATAGATCGCGTCATGACCGGTCGCCAGCTCTACAAAGCTGTTCTGGATATCCAGCGGCTCGCCGGAGCTGGTATCCCACTCCAGAATGGCGTCGTCCACCATAAATCCCAGGGAAAGCGCATTGGTATTCTCATACAGGGTCAGTTCCCCATCCTCGGCTACCTTTTCAAACTGATAAAAGGTATCGGAAATTCCGGACGGCGTCGCCACATATCTGATGCCAAAGACATCATTCATCAGCTTCGTCACCCCGAGGTATCCGTTTTTGTTCGTCCGCGCTTCAATCCCCAGCGCGTCACAGAAATCCACGACAGAGCTTTGCATGGTCGAATTAAACATGACCATCGAATTGCCGCCCACAAACATCGTCACATTCCGCATTCTCTGCCGATCGACCTCACTGCGGTAAAAGCCATCTTCCTCCTCATCCAGTTCTGAGATCAGGGCCTGGTAGGAGGTCTGATCGGCGAGATAAATGCTCCTTGTGACACTCCCGTTCTCCGAAATACCGTAAACCGCATTCGCCGCACATTCCACAAACAGAACGCAGGCCAATGCCGCGCTGAATGTCGAAGGCTTCAGACGATTCGCGTACCTTCCTATTAATAAGAAGCCAAAATAGAAAACCAGCAGGCCAATCGAGATCAGGAAAAGGTAGCCTTCCAGCTCCTGCTCCGGATCCAGGTAGCGCGCGATCAGGAAAGCCACCGGCACGGCCACCGCAAACAGAAGCTCCGGCAGCCAGTAATTTTTCAAATGCCCGAGGGCGTCATATGCCATCACCAGAAGGATGGCAATGTAAAGAAAGGCGAAGCGGTTCGGCAGACCATTCTGCTGATGGAAGCCATGCCAGATATAATTAAGAATATTGCAGGCAAACGAAAACAGCAGCAGCGCGCAAAGTCCATAATGTGCCAGCCGTTCCCGCAGACGGATGTCCCGGTCGAACAGATACAGCACCGCCAGCAGAACCGTCGCCACACCGCAGTATACATTCAGTCCGACCTGTGTGCTGGAGATCGTTACCGGCTCCATAAAAGCCATGTGATTCTCCAGAAGCTCCGCCAGACTCTCGTAAAACTTCACAACCGTCGGGAAGGAGTTCCCTTCCATGGATTCTGAAGCGGTCAGACCCAGGTAGGCAGGGATCAGCACCAAAGCTGCCATTCCGCCCGCAAGCAACGAATGCCAGGCAAAGGTCAGACAGCTCCTGCCCAGATCACGCCCAAAGCTGCCGGACGCGGTCTTTTGGTCTTTACCGCCGCTGTCATTCGTCTGCGCCCCAGCTCCATCGCGGCCCTCCCGGACGCTTTTCCGCGCGAAGAAGCTGCCCGCCTCCTTCCCTGCATGGGATCCGTACTCCCCCGTCTGGGCAATCCAGCGCACAAGAAAGTACAGGCAGGAAAACAGGCAGAGCATAAAACCAATATAATAATTGCACCAGAGGCCATAAAACAGAGCCAGGCAATAAAATTTCCCGTTTCCGCCTTTGACAATCCGTTCAATGCCGTACATGATCAGCGGCAGCACCGCGATGCTGTCCAGCCACATCAGGTTGAAATAATAGCCAATCACAAAATTGCTCAGGCCAAACATCATACCAAACACAGCGGGAAGATACTTTCTCTGCGGGTCTCTCTTATGCAGATACCAGGAAAAGCATCCGCCGCAGAATGCGATCTTAACAAGAATCATCAGATCCATAAAATCACAGACGTTCTGCGTCGGGATAAATGCCATCAGCAGGTTGAGCGGACTGGCCAGATAATAGGCATACGTCGACCAGAAATTATAACCGAACCCACCGGAAAAAGAATAAAGGAACGACTCGCTGTCCGCCAGCTTTTCATGAAACACCGTATAGAATGGCAGGTACTGATGGAGAGAATCAATAATCAACAGCGTCTTATCCCTGAACGGCCAGACGCCCATCAGGGCAAAACCGACCAGCGCAACCACCCCGGTCAGGAAAAATCCCGCCAGAAAATAATTGCGCGAAACGCTCGCTGCCGAGCGCTTCTTTTTCCCGGCAGTTTTTATTCTGGCGGCGAAACGGTGTCTCCTGCCATCTGCAGAAGCATTCCCTTCCTCGGAAGCCGCTCCCGCAAAGGCTTCCTGCGGGGAATCGCTCAGAACCTCCGTCCCGGCCGTCTGGTTCGCCGCAGAGGAATCCTCCTTAAATACGACAAATTTGCTGATCAGGAAGTTCAGAATCAGAATCACGACCTGGATCAGCAGCTTCGAGACCATATTGGGCACACCCCAGATGCAGACCAGACACAGCACGCCAAACACTTCGATCAGCATGGTTCCCAGCCGCATGCCTATAAAGCTGCCCGCTTCCCGGCACAGCTCCATAACGGAGCGCGTCCTGTGTTCAAAAACAAACAGTTTATTCACCACATAGGCAAACAGAATCGCGAGCAATACCGCAATCGTATTCGCCACAGTGATATTAAAGCCCACCAGACACAGCAGATAATAGGAAATCAGATTGACTGCTGTCGTACAGCCCCCGAAAAAAATATACCGTACTGCCTGATTTTGAATTATTTTTTTCATAATACCTCGCATCCTTACACATTCACTTCTGCGCTTTTCTCCGCGCCGCAGGCTCATGTGACTGACGGTTACTGCTCACGCCCCGACCACACACCTGCTGTATCGGCAGGATGTGACCTGTAACGACTGACGTTTCATCTGAAATCCACACTACATGTGGATTTCCTCCCGCAGAGAAAACGAATAAATCACCCGGTCACAGACCCTTCTCCCTGTCAGGCGTTCCAGTGCCTTCTGATAATAGTCAATCTGCGTCCGATAGCGTTTTACCAGAGCAGAACCGTCCGAAACCCGATCTGTCTTGTAATCGACGACCGTAATCTGTCCGTCTTCGATAAACCAGGCGTCAATAATCCCCTGCACCAGTATGATTTCCTGTGACAAAAGCGCGTTGCCGCCCGGCTGGGGATTCTTCGTCGTGCGATCCCCGTCTGCCGCTCCATCCAGAGTAAGCTGCCCGTAAATCTCATCGGCCGGCACGCCCAGTACAAATGGGCGCTCCCGGAAAAGTCTCTCCTCCTGCGCCGCCCTCTTCATCCTCTGCCCAATCCGGGAGTGCAGGAATGCAGAAATGTCACTCAATCGAATCATCGCGGCGTCTTCCTCGGACATTTTACCACAACTTATCAATTCTTCCAACTGGAAACGTAATTCTTCTTTCTCAGAAAAGCTTAAATTTTCCATAAAGGTATGATATGCCGTGCCCCGATCAGCGCCGCCTGTCTGCGGGCGTTTTTCCGGTCCGCCCGTATGGTTCGTTCGGGCAGGAACCGGCTCTTCTTTCTGCTCTGCCGCTCCGGGCGGGTAGAAAACCGGCTGTGCATCTGCGCTTTCGTCCGCGCGCATCACAAATCGGGGAATCAGAGGCACGACGGTTTCCTCCGCGTACAGCTCCTGTGTGTCATTCTCTTCCATTCGCTGCGACATTTTTTTCAGTTCAGAAACTGTGACCTTGGCGGGAATCTTCCGGTTTGCCTCATACGGATATTCTGTTTCAAACACCCGCTGCAGGTAATCTCTTGCCTGCTCATCCTGACAGAGATTCGGATCCATCTGCAAAAGATCACGCAGGGACAGAAGCTCCTCCGTGCGCTCCCGGGTTTCTTCCGCCGCGTTCCCGGAAGGGGCGGAGAGGAAGAGATGGAATCTTACCTCTGAAGCTTTCCCGGACAATTGCGCCGAGTGTTCTCTGTCATCCATACCGTTTCCCCTGTCAGCTGCGTCAGACAGGTCCGGCGTAAGCCGCATAAGATCGCCCCCGCCTGTATGCATCATGAAATTATTTCCGGCAGACGAATCCAGCAGTGCCGGAACCACCCAGTCCAGATAAGAAGATGCACCCGAGAGCCAGGAATATCCCAATGTCCCGTCTTTCGCCAGAGCCGCCGCCATCTTCCAGGCCGACAGCCGTTTTTCCAGATTTTTCACACTTCCGGTCAGAATCAGCTTTTCCTTTGCCCGTGTCATCGCCACATACAGGACGCGCAGCTCCTCACCGAGATTTTCTGTACGCAGCTTCTGCTGTATCACCTTTTTGGGGAGCGTAGCCTGGCACATCCGGGGCATTTCATCCGACCGCAGGCCATCCGTATTTTCCGGATCATGAGCGGAATCCGTCTGCGCATGCATCACAGAATCGCAGGCGATCCCCCATTCGGGGTGCATGACGACATTGCTGCGCACATCCGTTTCATTGAACTGCTTTCCCATCCCGCAGACAAATACAATCGGAAACTCCAGTCCTTTGCTTTTATGAATGCTCATCAGACGCACCGTATCGTCCGCCTCTGACGCAAGATTTGCCTCGCCGTAATCCACCTCGTATTTCTGCAGGTTCTCAATATAGCGCACAAAATGATACAGTCCGCGGAAGCTGGTCGCCTCATAGGCAATTGCCTTTTCTACGAGCATATCCAGATTTGCCCGCCGCTGCCGTCCGGCGGGAAGCGCGGAGGCGTATTCGCCATAACCGGTTACGTCCAGCAGCTCCCACAAAAGCTGATGCACAGGTGTGTACGCGCTTTTTGCGCGCAGCATCTCATAGGTATCAAAAAAACCCGTCAGCTTCCGCGCGGTTTCCGTATCCGGAAATCGCTCCCGATACCGCTGGTAGCAGTCATAATAGGCGCATTTCAGGTCCGGCTCTCCGGCAAGGCGAATCTGGGCCAGCTCCTCGTCATTGATGTGTCCGATCGCGCTTCGCAGCACTGCCGCGAGCGGAATATCCTGCAGCGGATTGTCCAGAATCTGCAGGTAAGAAAGAACCACCCGCACCTCCGCGGCCGAAAAATAACCCTTCTGCGAACCGGTAAAGCAGGGGATTCCCATAGCAGAGAGAACCTCTCCAAAGGTTTCCGCCCAGCCGCTGACGGTTCGGAGCAGAATCACGATATCCCCATAGCGCGCCGGGCGAAGTTCGCCGCTTTCCTTATCCAGCACCGGCATCGTGCCGACCAGCTCCCGGATGCGGCGGCCGGTCATCTTCGCCTCTTCCCTTCGCAGGCTCTCCGCAGAGGAATCGTTCTCCCCCGCGCCGCCATCCAGCAAATGAAGCTCCGTCGTCCCTGCACTGGTCCCATCCGCCAGGAGCGGCGCCTCCGGGAACCTCGCACCCGGATACAGCGCCGCGTCGTCGTCGTAGAGGACCCCGCCGAGCGGCTCCGTCATGATTCTGCGAAAAACAAAATTCACCGATTCGAGCACCTGCGGGCGGCTGCGGAAATTGCGGTGCAAATCAATGCGGCAGCCGGGGGCTTCTTTTTCGCCTGTCCGCAGAAGCGTCTCATCAGAAGGAACAGAACCATCCTCCAATGCATAAGGGCGATAGCGATGAAACTTTTCCATGAACAATTCCGGGCGTGCCAGCCGGAACCGGTAAATACTCTGTTTGACGTCACCTACCATAAAGCGGTTATGCGCACCGATACCCTTGCCGGAAACACTCTCAAGGATCAGCTCCTGTACCAGATTGCTGTCCTGATACTCATCAATCAGGACCTCCTCAAACGTCTCTGCGTACTCAAGCGCCACCGCCGTAGGCACCAGTTTCCGGGTGTCCGCACTGCCGGACGCTAGGCTTTGCCTGTCTGCGGTTTCCGAAGCAGCCGTCTCCTCCCGCCTCACAAGCGCATGCAGCGCCAGATGCTCCATATCGCCAAAATCCAGAATATTCCGCTCCGTCTTTTTTTCTGAGAGCCGTTTCATAAACGCTTCCGTCAGCTTCGTCAGAACGCGTACCGAAACACCGCTGTTGTCGTAGTCCGCCTGCATTGCCTTGCGATTGTCATAATAATACTGATCGCGCAGAGCGACGATCTGGTCTTTGCAGTCGGCGCGCATCGCCTGCACCTGCTGCTTTTTTTCCTCGGAAATCCGTTCGTCCTTTTTGGTGCCAGGCCGTGCGAAGCTTCCCAGCCTGCGGAATGCTTCCAGATATCCCTCAAATGAGCCGCCCCGCATCAGCTCATCCACCAGCTCCAGATCGGAAATCAGCGCTTTTTCATAAGGATATGGTCCATCCGTTTCCCGCGCAACACGCAGAGCCGCTTCCAGCTGCACGCGGATGTCCGCCAGCCGCACAGCCGTATCCGATTCGATAAAAGCCAGCCAGGCCGGCCGCTCCGGTTCTTCTGTAAACGCGCATTTTTCATACGCCCTGCGGCATTCCCGCAGCCAGTCCTCCGGGAAAGGCTGACCCAGCGCGAAGTGATAAATCTGTAAAATCATCCCCTCTACCCGGGTGTCGTCCTTTCCGGTCGCGAACTGTTCCAGAAATTCCGTAAATTCCCGGCTGTCGCCGGCCTGTTCCGAAGATACCGCTTCTCCCGTGCCATCCTGCTTTTGTCCGGCATTGCCGGAGTCTCCGGCCGTGCATGCATATGCCTCATCGACGATCTCTTTCACTGCCTCCTGCTCCAGCAGCGTCACCTCGCCCTGGTCCGCAATGCGGAAAGCCGGATCGATCCCGATGGTCTGAAAATGATTGCGGAGCACATGCAGGCAGAAGCTGTGAATCGTTGTAATTTTCGCGTTGTGCACCAGCACAAGCTGTCTCTGCAAATGGACATTTTCCGGGTCCTGTTCGGCCCGCGCCTCCAGGGCATCCCGGATCCGTCCCCTCATTTCCGCCGCCGCCGCATTCGTAAAGGTAACGACCAGAAGACGGTCGATGTCAACCGGATTGGTCTCATCCGTAATCATTTTTAAGATACGCTCGACCAGGACTGCCGTCTTACCGGAACCCGCCGCCGCGGAAACCAGAATGTTGCAGCCACGCGCATCAATGACCTGCTGCTGTTCCTTTGTCCATGTCACTGTCACCCGCCGTCACCTCCTTCTCATCCGCGAAACGTCTGGTATCGCTTCCCTCACGGCTGTCTGAAACCCTTTTGCTATCGCTTCCCTCATGGTTGTCTGAAACCCTTTTGGCATCGCTCCCCTCACAGTTGTCTGACCCCGACAGACGTTCAAAGACTTCCGCCGCTGTCAGCTGCGGCTCCCGCTTTTCACAGCGGCCGGGGATCTTGCGGTCAAAGCCGCATACATCCGCATAAAGGCAATAATCACAGGCACTCCTGTTTTTGTCCGCAAACGGCCGCGCCTCAATGGTTCCATTCAGGATTTCCTCTCCCATCCTGCAAAGAAGCTCCGTCACATATCCGGAGAGTGCTTCAAACTGTTCTGTCGTCACCACACTCGAAGTTGCCTTGAGCGTCCCGTCTTTCTTCCACCCTACAGGGATTACCAGAGAATCTCCGCTCATCGCCCCGTCAAACAGACGCAGCACCGACGGGGCGCCGTTCACCAGACCATTGGGCCGCAATTTCTTCAAAAGAGTCTCACGGACTCTCCCGGGATCCTCATCCTTTTCCAATACCGGGTCCTGCATCCGGTGATAAAAAACACCGGCCGGGACGACTTTTTTGCCCGGATGCAGCTTTCGCTCCATCTCCAGCGCCGCATTCAGATAGACGATCAGCTGCATCTGCAGTCCATAGTAAAGAGAGACCGGGTCAAACTGCGTCATACCGGATTTATAATCGACCACCTTCACATAGACCGTATCCTCCGTCTGGGCGGTATCAATCCGGTCAATTCTTCCCTGCAGACGTATCTGTCCGCCATCGCCCAGAGGTACCCTCGTCGCCTCCAGATGATCCGTATCCGCAAAGGAAATCTCAAACCCTTCCGGCCGGAACTTCCCGGCTTTCGTCTGCTCGCGCATCACCCATACCGTACGCCGCAAAATCCGTTTCAGACGCCGAATCGTATATTCATCGCGGGCGCTCGCATGCAAAATACCGTCTCCATAAGCCTCCGCCACCTGATCCACACACTGATCCATCCGCCTGGCCTGCTCCTCATAAGGACATTCTCCCGGATCAATCCCCTCTACAAACATCTGACGTGAAAAAACCTCGATGGATTCGTGAATCAGTGTCCCCAGGTCGGCCGCCTGCAGACCATGTACCTCCCGGTCCTGCAGCCGCAGCCCGTAGGAAGCAAAATGGGAAAATGCGCAGCCGGCAAACAGCTCCAGGCGCGTGACGCTCGCCGACATTCCAGGGGAAGCGCTGTTTTGAGCCAGCACCCCGTAAAGCTCCTTTGCCGTCTGCGCCTCCAGCCGCTCCGTATCCGGCACTTTTCCCCGGAGAAAGGCTGCGCCTGCAAGTGTGCGCACCCGCTCACGATACGCCCCGTCTCCAAGATACAGCCGGAATAATTCCAGCCATGCATGCGAATCCGCATACGGCTCCTGCAGGTTTCCCTGACCGGCAGAGGCTCCTGTATCATTTTCTTTGCTCCGGCCGTCAGCAGATTTTTCCATGCTTCGTGCCTCCTGCAGCCCATGCAGCAGATACAGCATTCCGTTCTCTTTTGAAGTCACCTGGGAAAGCTGCGTTCCCGCATCCTGTTCCCGCTGAATTTTTATTTTTGGAAAAAGCCGCCCGATCACCGAAACCAGATAGGAGGGCCGCATCGCCGTCCCCTCCCCGCTGCTTAAGCACCAGGACAAATACAGCCGGTCCTGCGGTTTCGTCAGATTCTGATAGAGATAGAATCGCTGAATATAGCTGTTCTCCCGCGCAGATGGCGCCAGGCTGGCCCCGGCATTTAAGAGGATTTCCCGCTCCGTATCGGAGACAATCCCGCCCCCATCCCCATGAGAGGGCACCCAGCCGTCATTCAGGCCAAGGAAAAACAAAACCTTTATGTTTGCCAGACGCGAACGGCGGATATCGCCCGCCAGCACCTGATCGATGCCCGGCGGAATGATCCCGATTTTTGCTTCCGAAAGTCCTGCGTCCAGAATCTCCGAGAATTCTTCGCAGTCCATCCGTTCTTCTCCCAACAGCTCCACCATCTCATCCAGCAGTCCGATCAAAACCGGATAGACCTGCCGATATTCTGAGGAAAGCTCACCGACCCGGGGTTCCATATGTTTCATCTGCTGCTGCACCTGACAGTCCGCCAGCAGGCCATACAGCGCCTGCGCATACACAGCAAGCGGCTGGTCTTTCTCCCGCATGACCTCCGCGAACGAACCGACACAATCCAGGAACCGAACGCGCAGGGAATTATACAAATCCAGACCTGCCAGAAGAGGAGCGTCTTCTGCAATGACTGCATTTTCCGCCTGCCCAGGCGGTCCATCCGGGCAGGTCACCGCGCGCAGGCGGTCCGGACACCAGGTCCACGCTTCTTCCCATAGTCTGTGTCCGCGGATGCCCACCGCGATCACATAGTTTTCCAGCCGGTCTGTCTCGTCCGCGGACAGGCCTGCCAGACCGGTGCGCAGAAAACGGAATACGCTCTCCCGTGAAAAATCATCCCGCATCATCGCCAGCGCTCCGCGCACAAATTCCAGACAGGGATTCAGAAGAATCCCCCGCGTCTCATCCACAAAAGCCGGAATTCCATAGGCCGGAAAAATATTTTTGATGTAATCCCCATATGCGCTCAGGTCGCCCGCAATCACCGCAATCTCACGATACCGATAATGCCCTTCCCGCACCAGGTGCGAAATCGTCCGCGCCGCAAAATGCACCTCCTGCGCCGGGGATGAAAGCTCATGAAGCGAAATCTCATCCGATTCTCCGCCGTACGGAAGCTGCTTTTTTCGAAACAGATTCTGTTCCAGATGCCGCAGGGCTCCATCCCGGGAAAAACGCGGAAGTCCATCGAGCACAATCGGTTCCTCATACCCATGCGTGCCGCAGCGCTCCGCAACTCCCCTGATCAGACGGCGGCTCGGTGCGAACAGCTCATGCTCCCTGATTTCACCAAAGAAGGATTCCCGCGCGTCAATCGTTACCGTCAGATAAACCATCGGGCATATAGCCAGAAGCTCCTCCAGAACAGTGAGCTGCGACGGAGTAAATCCGGCATAGCCGTCAAATGCGAGCACACTGCGCCGAAGGAGCGGCGATTTCCCCGCTACCCGGGCAAGCGCCTCCATCAATTCCTCCGGTTTCATAAAACGATCCCGCTGATATTCCAGAAAAGCCCGGTAAAGCACCCGGATATCTTCCAGCTTGGCATGCAAAAGAGGCCTGTTTTCCACGGATTCCAGCATACATTGCAGATCATAGTCCGATATCTCATACTGCATCAGCTCTGAGAGGATGGATTTCACTTCCGAAACATATCCGCTGCGGTTCATGCGCGAGCCAAGCACCTTCAGGTGAGCCTTTTGCTGCTCTGCTACCCTGCGCAGCATCAGATTTTTGCCGGTTTCCGTCAGAATCGTCCGCCGGTCGGCTCCTACTTCCTCGAACACGCGATGTGCCAGCCGCCGAAAGCTCAGGACATCGATGTTCATAATACCGCCATCCGGGTGCAGCAGCACCAGATCCCGCTGCGTCTGCATCGTAAACTGCTCCGGCACAATCACCAGAAAGCTGCGCTCCGGGTGCCGCTTTGCTTCTTCGATTAACGTTTGATACAGGAACCGTGATTTCCCGCTCCCGGAATTTCCAAAAATAAACTGTAATGCCATCCCGCCGCATTCCTCCCCTGCCACAATGAATTTATCATAACACCCTATTTTTTTGTGTCAAGCTCTTTCGGGCAGCAGCCCTTCTTTTTTCTTAAATATTTCGTCACACTTTAGACATACACTTTTGATAAATTTGTAAAAAAGTGAAAGCAGAAGTTTTCTCTTTTGGATATCGTAAGGAAAGGATGAAGATTATGAGAAGAAAATATCTGGCATTTTTATTAGGAATGGCGCTCTCCCTCACATCTGTCTGTGCATTTGCGGAGGAGGAGACAGAGACAGATACCTATGATGTTCGCTTCGGAAGAGTCGAAGCAGTCGTCAGCGACAGTGTGATTCTGGTATCCGCAGGAGAGCTGGTCGAGGACGAATTGGACAGTACACTCGCGACGCTCACGCTGGACGGTATCATCTATGAGCTGACCTTTGCGGACGACGCGACAGGCGCACAGCTTGTTGAGCAGAAAACCGTTGCGATAGAAGAAGCATCGGAAGACGCTGTGGCTGAGACCGAAACCGAACTGGCGGAAACCACAGACGACGCAGAAGAAGAAACCGGCAGCGGCACAGGCGACGCGGCGGACACAGATGCAGAAGAAGAAACCGAAACCGAGACTGAGACCGAAGCGGAAACAGAAGAAACGGAAGAGATCAGCCTGGCAGACCTGCAGGTGGGAGATATTATAGAGTATACCATCCATCTGGACGGCGAAGACCTTGTGGTTTCCTTTACTCTGGTTGGTACGGAAGGTTAATTGTTACACGACGTTTCAACCCGACCCAGGCCGCAGACAGCCTGCACATAAAATCACACGGGTTCCGGAAGGCGGTGTTTCTCCGTCTTCCGGAACCCGTTTTCGCAGGGCGCACGAGCGTTTCCGTACCTTCCCCCGTTTTCTCTTTTATGCCTGCAGTCTCTGAAGCTGCGCTTTTACCTGCTCCATCATCTGCGTGTATTTTGCAAGCTTTGCCTTTTCCTCATCGATCTTCGCCTGAGGCGCCCGGCTCGTAAATTTCTCATTTCCAAGCATCCCATTGACACGGGCCAGCTCCTTCGTCAGACGTTCCTCTTCCTTTTTCAGGCGCGCCAGCTCCTTGTCGAGATCCACCAGATCCGCGAACGGCATATAGACAACCGCCTCCGGAATCACGGCCGATACCGCATCCTCGCTGATCCCCGTCTTATCGGCCTGCACATGCACCTCGCTCGCATATCCCAGCGTTGCAAAGAAAATTTTGCCATTTTCAAAGATGGAACGGACCGTCTCGCTTTCCGATACCACATATACCTGCGCTTTTCTGCTCGGCGGAACATTCATGCCGGTACGGGCATTGCGGATCGCGCGAACGGCTTCTTTGATCGTCTCTACCGCTTTTTCGTCCTCTTCAAAATTCCATTCTTCCTTCCACTCCGGCCAGGAGGAAATCATGATTGACTCCGCGATCTCCGGCATCCGATATCCGGAAGGCGTTGTCTGAGATACGCCCGTTTCAGCTGCTGAATCTGCTCCGCACGCGCTTGCCGCATTCTTTGCGCAGGCTGTATTCTGCGCATCCGTCTTCTCTGCTGTGTCAGACAGCTCCCCCGTGTTCTGCAGCGTACAGAAAATCTCTTCGGTAATAAATGGCATGAACGGATGCAGCAGCTTCAGCGCGTTCGTCAGCACCGTCTTCAGCGTCCAGAGTGCTGCCGTCTTGGAGGTATCGGTCTCGCTGTAAAGGCGCGGCTTTACCATCTCAATGTACCAGTCGCAGAACTCTTCCCAGATGAAGTCATAGACCTTCTGCACCGCGATGCCAAGCTCATAACGGTCCATATTGTCGGTCACGTCCTTCGCCAGGTCATTGACCTTCGAAAGAATCCACTTATCCGCGCCAGTCAGCTCAGAAAGCTCCATCTGCGCCGGGATTCCCGCCGCATCGCCCGCTTCCGTCGCCTTGTCCAGATTCATCATAATAAAGCGCGACGCGTTCCACACCTTATTCGCAAAATTGCGGGATGCCTCCACCCGCTCCATATAGAAGCGCATGTCATTGCCCGGCGCGTTGCCCGTGATCAGCGTCAGCCGCAGTGCGTCTGCACCGTACTGGTCAATGATCTCCAGCGGGTCGATGCCATTTCCGAGGGATTTGCTCATCTTGCGTCCCTGGGAATCGCGCACCAGTCCATGGATCAGTACATGATGGAACGGCACCTTCCCGGTCTGCTCAATCCCGGAAAATACCATGCGGATGACCCAGAAGAAAATGATATCATAGCCGGTCACCAGCACGTCTGTCGGATAGAAATAATCCATCTCCGGTGTTTTCTCCGGCCAGCCAAGCGTTGAAAACGGCCAGAGCGCGGAGGAAAACCAGGTATCCAGCGTATCCGGATCCTGCGTCAGATGCGTACCGCCGCACTTCGGGCAGATCTTCGGCATTTCACGCGCCACCACCATCTCGCCGCAGTCATCGCAATAATATGCCGGAATCCGGTGTCCCCACCAGAGCTGGCGGGAAATACACCAGTCCTTGATGTTCTCCAGCCAGTGCAGGTAAATCTTGTCAAAGCGATCCGGGACGAAGGTTAAGGTTCCACGCTTTAAAGCCTCGATTGCCGGTTCCGCCATCTCCTTCATGCGCACAAACCACTGCGGCTTGATCATCGGCTCTACCGTTGTCTTGCAGCGGTCATGGGTACCCACACTGTGGGAATGCGGCACCACCTTTACCAGCAGGCCGAGCGCATCCAGGTCTGCGACCATCGCCCTGCGCGCCTCATAGCGGTCCATCCCCGCGTACTTGCCGCCCAGCTCGTTGATCGTCGCGTCGTCATTCAGGATGTTGATTTCCGGCAGATTATGACGCTTGCCCACCTCAAAATCATTGGGGTCGTGTGCCGGCGTAATCTTCACGCAGCCGGTCCCGAATTCCTTATCCACGTATTCGTCCGCAATCACCGGAATCTGCCTTCCGGTCAACGGCAGCTCCAGCATCTTTCCCACCAGATGCGTGTAACGCTCATCCTCCGGGTTCACCGCCACCGCGGTATCCCCGAGCAGCGTCTCCGGACGGGTCGTCGCGATCTCCACAAACTGCCCCGGCTCGCCCACTACCGGATAATTGATGTGCCAGAAAAATCCATCCTGGTCCTCATGAATCACTTCCGCGTCCGAAATCGAGGTCTGGCAGACCGGACACCAGTTAATGATACGGGAGCCCTTGTAAATATAGCCCTTCTTGTACAGGCGAATAAACACTTCCTCCACCGCCTTCGAGCAGCCCTCATCCATCGTAAAGCGCTCCCGCTCCCAATCCGCGGACGCGCCGAGCTTCTTCAGCTGATTTGTAATCTTTCCGCCGTACTCTTCCTTCCATGCCCACGCGTATTTCAGAAATTCCTCACGGCCAATCTCATCCTTATCGATGCCCTTCTTTTTCAGCATCTCTGTCACCTTAACCTCCGTCGCAATCGCGGCGTGGTCTGTTCCCGGCTGCCAGAGCGCCTCATAGCCCTGCATCCGCTTAAACCGGATCAGGATATCCTGCATCGTCTCATCCAGCGCATGCCCCATATGCAGCTGTCCCGTCACATTGGGCGGCGGAATCACAATCGTAAACGGTTTCTTCTCCGGATTCACCTCGGCGTGGAAATATCCCTTATCCAGCCAGTTCTGGTAGATCCGATCCTCCAGACCCTTCGGGTCATAGGTCTTTGCCAGTTCTTTGCTCATAGTCTCCTCCTTATTTCTGCGGTTGGTGGTAAAATCGGATAAGAAAGCTTTCTCCTTCCTTATCCACTGTGCCAGGCAGGTGCGGCGCAAGCCTCAAATTTCCGCCCCCGCCTGTGTGCATAAAAAGAAACGCCCTCTGCATACAAGCGTATACAAAGGGCGAATGTCTCGCGGTACCACCTTTTCTTGTGGACGAAAACGCACACTCTCATCCGTATCTCCATCTCCTGTAACGGGAAGTCCCGGAATGCCCTACACACGGATTTGGCGCCTCCGCTTCAGCCACTCAGTTCAAAAGCCACGTTCCGCATCCATCCATCCCAAAGGGTCTTCCAGCCAGTGAACCCTTCTCTCTGTCGGCGCCGTGATGCGTACTCCTCTTTCTCCTCACTATTGCGGCTGTGATTATAAATAATGATTCTTCACAGCTATTTACTTCTCTGCTATCTTATCGAACAGAATACGGTTTGTCAAGATACTTTTTCCACCTTACGCCGCCTTCTCACTGAATTTCACGATCAGCAGCTCCACCGCGAGCCGGTCATTCAGCCGGCCGGTTTTGACCGCCTCCTCCGCTTCCACACAATCCTCGACTGCCTGCCGGAGCGCTTCCTTTGAAAAATGCGCCGCCTGCGAGAGCGTCTTCTTCGCAATAAAGGGTGCCAGCCCGGCTTTTGAGGCCACTGTATTGTGATCCATGCCCTGCTCTCTCAAGTCTTTTAGCTGGAGCATCTGATTAAACTGCCGCGCGATCAGGAACAGAATGCGCATTGGCGGTTCCTTCAGCGACAGCAAATCGTAATACAGATCCAATGCCTGCCGCTGCTGCTTCTCTGCCACCGCCCGGATCATGTCAAAAATCCGGTTTTCCGTCGTCTCCGTGCAGACTGCCTCGACATCCGCCGGCGTAATTGCGTCCGCGTCCAGGGTATAAGAAAGCAGCTTTTCCAGCTCATGCGCAATATTTTCCATATCATCGCCGGTCTTCTGCAGAAAGAGGGACATCGCGTCCTGCGTGATCCTTTTCCCGTCCCTCTTTACCATACCCAGCACCCAGGCCGTCAGCGTTCGCTCGTCCTGCCGCTTCATTTCTACAACGCGTCCGCAGTCCTTCACCTTTTTATAGAGCTTGCCTCGCTTGTCCACTTCACTCTCTACAAAAACCAGAATCGTCTCCTGCGGCATCTGCGGCAGGTACTCCGCCAGCTCCGGCGTCGCGTTTTTGAAAAACCCGCTGTCCTCAATCAGAATCAGCCGGTGATCCGCAAAAAAAGGCATCGTCTCCGCCTGGTCGATCACCTGTTTCACATCAATTCCCTTGCCCGTATAAACACTGAGGTTCATCGTATCGTCCTCCGGCAAAATCGCAGCGCGGAGTTTATTTTTGTACTGAACCTTCAGATAGGCTTCCTCTCCATACAAAAGGTAGGCCGGGCGAAACTGGCCGCTTTTGATGTCTTCGTTTATCGTTTTCATAGCGTATGGTCTTTCTCTCTTTTCTTTTTTGTCATCAGGCCGCCGATGCGGCCGGTCTCTTTTGCGGTCAGGGATTTCCATCCCAATGTCTTCACCTTTTCCAACAGGCCCAGCTCTTCCGCAATCTCATACTTTAATTTGTCGTCGGGGCTTAATTCCTCCCAGATAAGCCTTTTCTCAGACATAGTCACACTCCTTTCAGCGCCCATCCAACGCGAAGCGTTTTTTAATTGATGGCGCGTCCTGCCGCCGAGCATACGCGAGGGGGCGTTTCTTATTTCCACTGTTTCCTTTGGAGTATGACCTGATTCAGGAAAAATATACAATAAAATGTCACGCTTCACCTTACAAAAGATCCATAATTCTGCCTGTCATCAATGATATATTCAATCTTAACCACCTGCTCCATGTGAATGATTTGATATACAAACCATAAGTGTGGCCAAAACCTCCGCACCCGATATTTGGAAGGAATATACTGTAATCTTCCGCATCCGGCTTCCGGCGTTTTTTCAAGATATTCAATTCCTTCCTCATAAGAATCCAAAAGCCGCATCGCACAATCCTCACCATTATCTTCCAGGCACAAATCCACATATGTATTAAGCACAAACTTTGCGTCAGGAGAAATATCAACCCTGTACATTTTTTCCTGCCTTTATCCTTTCCCGAAGTTCTCTGCCTACATCTCTTGCATCCAGATCCATTACGCCATTTCTTCGTCGTTCTTCTATCTCAATCAGCTTTTCCCGCAGCTGCAGTTGCATTTCCCGCTGATTAAAAGCATTGATGTCCATAACTACAAGATCACCTTCGCCATTTTTTGTCAGAAAAACCGGTTCCTGCGTTTCTCTGCAAAGTCTGGACAACTCATTATAATTCTTCCTGATCGCTGCAGAGGGTTTAATAATTGTTTTCATATTCATTCACCTCATATTTTATAGCAGAATTTGCTTCTTATTTTATCCTTATATTACAATCTTTTCATGAAAGAAGCAACTGATTTTTCTCAGAAAAATAAGGTTGAGAAAACAGGAAGACAACGATATAATACAATTATGTGACAGTATTCATGCCGATTCGTGCCACTGCGTTTTCAACCCTGACCACGCAGCAGGTGCGTGGTCGGGTTGTGACCAGTAACCGGTTCGTACTAAAAGGAAGGTATTATCATGGGAAAGTATTTAAATCCAGGCTATGGCAGGTTTAAAACCATCCGAAATGGCATTTATGTCGATAAATCCGGGCTGATCGGATTCCTCAATGATCTGATAGATAAGCCAAAACCACTGGTATGTTTCAGCAGGCCAAGGCGATTCGGCAAATCATTTGCTGCCAGTATGCTGTGTGCGTATTATGACAGATCCTGTGATTCCCGCTTTCTTTTTGAGGATTTAAAGGTATCCGGTTCTGACAGCTTCGAAAAATATTTAAATAAATATAATGTGATTTCCTTTGATGTGACCGGTTTTATCACGGATTCCGAAGAAAGTGGCACGAAGGTTCTGAAACGGTTACAGAGCGCTCTGATGAAAGAGCTGAAAGAAGCTTTCCCGGACTGTGTAGATAACGAATCCCACAATTTGAGTGACGTCTTGTTTGACATCGTTTCCAAAGGAAACGAAAAATTTGTTTTTGTTATAGATGAATGGGACGCTCTGTTTCGCGAATACAAGGATGACCACAAACTGCAAAAAGATTATATCCTGTTTTTGAGGACGCTTTTCAAAAATCAGGACACCACAGAAGCGACCATTGCGGCGGCCTATATTACAGGGATTTTACCCATCAAAAAATATGGCTCGGAATCCGCGGTTTCCGACTTTCAGGAATATACCATGACCGATCCGGGAATTCTGGAAGAATACGTCGGCTTTACAGAAAATGAAGTTCAAATGCTGTGTTCCAGATACAATGTGGATTTTAACGAGATGAGCGCCTGGTATGATGGTTATTCCTTTTGCAGCAATCATCATGTATACAATCCAAATTCCGTAATGAATGCACTCCAGGCAGGAAAAATGAAAAACTTCTGGATAAAATCAGAATCATTTGAGAACCTGAAGGATTATATCAGCAGAGATTATGATGGTTTAAAACATACCATTCTTCTGATGCTGGGTGGACAGCACGCTGAAATTGACATCAATACATTTAAAAACGATATCACTTCCTTTGAATCAAAAGATGATGTACTTACGCTGCTGATTCATCTTGGATATCTGGCCTACGATGAGAACAAAAAAGCAGCCTACATTCCAAACAGGGAGGTCTCCGAGGTATTCCAGGCTTCCGTAAAGGGTGGAAAATGGTCACGGGTTGACCAGGCGATTCGGCAGGCAGAAACTCTTTTGAATGCCACAATTCATCTGGATGGCGACGCTGTCTCTCATTCTCTGGAGCTGATCCATGAAGAATGCTCATCAGCGCTGACATACAATGACGAAAATTCTCTGGCCTGTGCGATTTACATTGCCTATTATACTGTAAGAAATTATTATATGCTGATCCGTGAATTGCCTGCAGGCAAAGGCTTTGCCGATTATGCCTTTCTTCCTCGGAAAGATACGGATAAGCCAGCTATGATCATAGAATTGAAATATGACAAAGATGCCGATACCGCCATTCGTCAGATTCATGAGAACCGTTATGATGGGGCGCTGAAGGATTATTCCGGCAATCTCCTCCTGGTGGGAATCAATTATGACAGAAACGCAAAAGGATCATCCGCAAAAAAACACAGTTGTGTAATTGAAAGGGCGTAAACCCATTTTCCTTACAAGCACAGTTGCCTCTTTAATAATTAAATCAACCATGCGAAAAAGACCATTCCGGAAAAAGCCGTGCAACAAATCCATGTTCCGCGGCTTTTTCGTTTGAATATCCTTGTATAACTATGTTCTTATGTCATACGCAAGCACTCGCCAAATATCCGTGCAAGCTATGCCATAATGGGTACTGGCTTGCCGATGGATACCTTATGGCTTCAGCTGTCTGGCTCATTGCTTCGCGAAATAAATGCAAAGACAATACCTTTATTCATTGCCAAGCATACATAAAAACGTACATTTCACAGTCCCCGGATCGCATCCTTCATGCTCTTCACATACTCCGCGACCTTCGGCACACAGTCCGCGCCGTACTCTTTGCAGAGCTTCACAATCGCAGAACCGACAATAACTCCGTCGGCCTCTTTGGCCATCTTCGCAGCCTGCTCCGGCGTGGAGATGCCGAAACCGATGGCGCACGGGATATCGGAAGCGGTGCGCACCAGCCGCACCATCTCACCGATGTTGGTCGTGATCTCGGAGCGGACGCCGGTCACACCCAGGGAGGAGACACAGTAAATGAAGCCTTCTGCCGCAGACGCAATCTGCGCGACACGCTCATGAGAAGTCGGAGCAATCAGAGAAATCAGCGCCAGGCCATTTTCACGGCAGGTAACAGCGAACTCCTCTTTTTCCTCAAAAGGCACGTCGGGAAGGATGATGCCGTCCATGCCGACCTCCGCTGCGGTCTTTACGAATCGCTCAATGCCATAAGAAAATACAACATTCGCGTAAGTCATGAACACCATCGGTATCTGCGTATTTTCACGGATTTTTTTTACCATGTCAAAGATCTTGTCCGTGGTCACGCCGCCGGAAAGGGCGCGGTTGTTCGCCTCCTGGATCACCGGACCCTCCGCGGTCGGGTCTGAAAACGGAATGCCAAGTTCAATCAGGTCTGCTCCCGCTTTTTCCATCGCGTAGACCAGCTGCTCCGTCACTTCCAGCGACGGGTCGCCGCAGGTGATAAACGGGATGAATGCTTTTCCATGCGCGAACGCGCTCTGTATCTTATTCATAAATATCAATATCCTCCCCTCTGTAACGCGCGATGGCCGCGCAGTCCTTGTCGCCGCGCCCGGAGATCGTGATGACGATGATCTGATCCGGGTCCATGGTCGGGGCAAGCTTTCTCGCGTAGGCGACCGCATGCGCGCTCTCAATTGCCGGAATGATGCCCTCCAGCCGGGACAGATATTCAAATGCCTCTACCGCCTCGTCATCGGTGATTGCCACATATTCCGCGCGTCCCTTGTCGTACAGATAGGCGTGCTCCGGCCCGATGCCCGGGTAATCCAGCCCGGCAGAAATCGAGTAAACCGGCGTGATCTGGCCGTATTCATCCTGACAGAAATAGGACTTCATACCGTGGAAAATGCCGAGCTTACCGGTCGCGATGGTTGCTGCGGTCTCAGCCGTATTGACGCCGCGCCCCGCCGCCTCGCAGCCAATCAGGCGCACACTCTCATCCGGAATGAAATGATAAAAGGTACCGATCGCGTTGGAGCCGCCGCCGACGCAGGCCAGCACCGCATCCGGAAGCTTGCCCTCTTTCTCCTGCAGCTGTTCTTTGATTTCTTTGGAAATCACGCTCTGGAAATCGCGCACAATCGTCGGGAACGGATGCGGTCCCATCACAGAGCCGAGGCAATAATGCGTATCGTCAATCCGTCTGGTCCACTCGCGCATCGCCTCAGAGACAGCATCTTTCAGTGTGCTTGTCCCCGTCGTCACCGGATGTACCTGCGCGCCGAGCAGCTTCATGCGGTAAACATTCAGCGCCTGGCGCCTGGTGTCTTCCTCGCCCATATAGACCTCGCACTCCATATCCATCAGAGCCGCCGCCGTCGCTGTCGCCACACCGTGCTGTCCCGCTCCGGTCTCCGCAATCAGGCGGGTCTTGCCCATCTTCTTCGCCAGAAGCGCCTGGCCAAGCACGTTGTTGATCTTGTGTGCGCCGGTGTGATTCAGGTCTTCACGCTTGAGATAAATTTTCGCGCCGCCCAGGTCTTTCGTCATGCGTTCCGCGTAATACAGGCGCGACGGCCTGCCCGCGTAATTATTAAACAGCTCCGTCAGTTCCCGGTTGAATTCCGGATCATCCTTGTAATGATTGTAAGCCTCTTCCAGCTCAATCACGGCATTCATCAGCGTCTCCGGGATATACTGACCACCGTGTATTCCAAATCTGCCACTCATATTCTATCATCTCCTGTTCTTGTTCCACTCTCGCACCCGCGACACCGCGGCAAGCATTTTTTCACGATCTTTCTTTCCGTCCGTTTCCACACTGCTGCTCATGTCCACGCCCCACGGATGCAGCTGATCCAGCGCTTCTGTGATGTTATCCGGCCCGATACCCCCGGCCAGCAGAAACGGCCGCTGAATCTGGTTTGCCAGAGTC
The DNA here is from genome assembly GCA_021200475.1 of Lachnospiraceae bacterium. GTDB lineage: Bacteria > Bacillota > Clostridia > Lachnospirales > Lachnospiraceae > Choladousia. The sequence goes on along the minus strand of JAJQGP010000079.1, from coordinate 27,134 downwards.
CACTCAAATGTCTTGCCGGTGCCGCCGCCCCCATTGTCCAGAAGGACCAGATCAGCCGAGCTTTGGTTTACCCTGTCCTCCCAGCTCAAAAATGCATTCTCAGCCGAACGGTCTGTCGGTTCAAAAGCAGCTTTCCCCTGACAGGGTGGCTCTCCGATTCCGGGTTCTGCCGCATTCCGGATAGGAAACGGAGTTGCGGGCGATCGCGTCCGGATATCACTGATTTTTTCCGGTACCGGCACTCGAAACGCCTGAATAATAGAAAACGTCCCATACGTCCGCAGCCTCCGGATATAATCCTCATCCTCGTTCCCGTGCAGCTGAACCACTCCGATTGTCCCATCCAGCAAAAGCTCTGCCACGTTCTCCACCGGCTCGTTGCGAAACACGCCGACCGGAATGATCTCCTGGGAAAGATTTTTGCGCAGCGCACGCACCTGATCCGGCGTCGTATTGCGGATGCTCTTCGGTACATTTATAATAAATCCGCAGTAGTCCGGCCTTGCCTCATTGACAGAATCAATATCCGCCGGACGAGACAGGCCGCAGAGTTTTATTTTTACGGGATTTCCACTCATAGTCGCCATTTCTTCTTTCTCGGTTCACCCGGTTTTCCTACAGACGCAGGATGCCACCTCTCTTACGTCAGAATTGCATCCTGCCTGCACGGGCCTTTTATCGTTCCCCACGCAGTTCCCGCAGCATCGCCTTTTTATCCGCTGCGCGCATCAGCGTCTCACCGATCAGCACCGCATTGGTACCGTTTTCCACCAGCTTCCGGATGTCATCCGCGTTGCGGATGCCGCTCTCCGAGACAAAAATCGTCTCCGGCGGCACCAGTTTGCGGTAGCGCGCGCTCGTTCCCAGGTCTACCTGGAAGGTCTTCAGATCCCGGTTATTCACGCCGAGAATTTTCGCACCCGCGCGCATCGCCCGCAGGACTTCCTCCTCCGTGTGCGCCTCCACCAGAGCCGACAATCCCAGTTCTGCGGCAAGCTGCCCATAGGCCAACAGTTGCGCATCATCCAGGATCGAACAGATCAGCAGCACCGCGCCCGCACCGAACGCCCGCGCCTGATAAAGCATATACTCATCCACGGTAAAATCCTTTCGGAGAACCGGAATATGCACCTTCCCTGCAATCTCACGCAGATAGCTGTCCTTCCCCTGAAAATAATACGGCTCCGTCAGGCAGGAAATCGCCGCCGCGCCCGCCGCCTCATATTCCTCTGCAATTTGCAGGTAAGGAAAATCCGGTGCGATCAGGCCCTTGGAAGGAGAAGCCTTTTTCACCTCACAGATGAAAGCGATTTCGCGCGAAGCTGTTCTTGCATTCTCTGTCTTCGCATGAATCTTCCCCCGACCCTGTCCGACAGCTTCAGAAACAGCCACACCCTGTAAAACAGCTTCATCGCTGCTTTTCTCCAGGCGCAGCGCCTTTTCAAACGCATACGCCGCCTGCGCAGGGCCGCCGTCCGCAAATGTAGTTCCCTTCCGATGCGCCTCCTCTGCCTGTGCGCGGAGCTCTCCGAGCGGCATTTTCTTTTTTTCTTCGGTGATACGGACTTTCGTACGCCCGGCAATTTCATCCAGAATATTCATCGTTTATTGTCTCCCTGTTTTTCAAGGTTGATTGACACGCCCCTGCAGGGGCGATGCTATTACAATATAAAATAACAAGCCCTCGCCGGATAGCATCCTCATCCTGCGGACGGGATAGTCCCAGCCTGCGCCAGCCGTCGTGCCTCATTGGTTGCTCAGCTCAATAAACTGTTCCAGCACCTTATTCGCGGAACCATCGTCAATCAGCCGCTCTGCCATGCGCACACCTTCCTCGATCGTGGCTGCCTTGCCCGCGATATAGAGCGCGCCGCCCGCGTTCAGGCAGACTGCCTGGCGCTTCGGACCGCGGTCCGTGCCATTGAGAATCGCACGTGTGATCGCAGCATTCTCTTCCGGCGTCCCGCCCACCAGTTCTTCCTTCGCGCAGCGCTCATAGCCGAACTGCTCCGGTGTAAGGACATAGGATTTATACTGGCCGTCTCGAATTTCGCATACCGTAGTCGGTGAGCTCATGGAAATCTCATCCAGCTTATCCTGGCCGTACACCACCATACCGCTCGTCACACCGAGGTTGTTCAGCACGCGCGCCAGCGGCTCCACGATCGACTCATCATACACGCCCATCAGCTCCATGTTCGCGCCCGCCGGGTTGGAAAGCGGTCCCAGGATATTGAAGATCGTGCGGATGCCCAGTTCCTTGCGAACCGGTCCCACAAACCGCATTGCTGTATGATAGGTCTGCGCAAACAGGAAGCAGATATTGATCTTTTTGATCAGCTCCAGGCATTTTTCCGGAGAGAGTGCAATCTTAACGCCGAGCGCTTCCAGCACATCTGCCGCGCCGCATTTAGAGGAAGCCGCACGGTTGCCGTGCTTCGCCACCGGGACGCCGCCCGCCGCAATCACTAACGACGCTGTCGTAGAAATATTAAAGGAGTTTGCCTTATCTCCGCCTGTCCCGACGATCTCCAGCACATCCATCTCATGCAGCAGATGAACGCCCTTCGCGCGCATACCGACCGCAGACGCTGTGATCTCATCGATCGTTTCGCCCTTCATCGCGAGCGCGGTCAGATAAGAGGAAATCTGCACATCACTCGCCTCGCCGCTCATGATTTCCAGCATGACAGCTTCCGCCTCTTCATACGTCAGATCCTGCTTGTTAGTCAGTTTGATAATTGCTTCTTTGATCATAGTTGATACCGCCTTTCTTTGTTTGATTGTTTTTTTCTCTCTATGATACAGCAGAGCCTTAGCAGAACAATCTGCACGGGCCTGATTTTCATTTTGCTGCTGTTTGGAACTGGTTTACAAAGTTTTTTATCACCTGAAGGCCATCGGGGGTCATGACGGATTCCGGGTGGAACTGCACGCCATATACCGGGTACTCCCGGTGCTCGACGGCCATGACCTCTCCATCCAGCGTCCGCGCTGTCACGCGGAGGGTGTCCGGCAGGGTGTCCTCTTTCACGGAAAGGGAGTGATACCGTGCCGCCGTCATACCGGAAGAAAGTCCCTGAAACAGCACGCTGTCCGGCTCGATCTGCAGCTGCGACTTTTTGCCGTGCATCAGCTCCTTCGCGTAGGTTATGGTCGCGCCGAAGGCCTGACAGATCGCCTGGTGTCCAAGGTACACCCCTAACATCGGGATGGAGCTGCCCAGCTTCTGAATCATCTCCACACAGATTCCGGCGTCCTCCGGCCGTCCGGGACCAGGTGAAATAAAAATTGCCTCCGGAGCCATGGCCCGGACTTCCTCAACCGTGCAGACATCGTTGCGGATGACTTTGATGTCCGGCCTGACTGCACCGATCAGCTGATAGAGGTTATAGGAAAAGCTATCGTAATTATCCACCAAAAGGAACATTATTCCACACCTCCTTCTGCCTGTTCCACCGCATTGATCACCGCACGGGCCTTGTTGCAGCATTCCTCAAATTCCCTGTCCGGTACGCTGTCCGCGACAATCCCGGCACCGGAACGAATCGTAATACGTCCATTTTTCTTGAAGGCCAGGCGAATGGCGATGCAGGTGTCCAGGTTCCCGGTAAAATCCAGATAACCGATCGCTCCGCCGTAAACGCCGCGCTTACGCCCTTCCAGCTCATCAATAATCTGGCAGGCCCGCAGCTTCGGCGCTCCGGAAAGTGTCCCCGCCGGCAGAATCGAATCCACTGCATCCACCACGTCGCAGTCCTTTCGGATCTGCCCGGCCACGGTTGAACCGATGTGCATGACATGGGAATACCGTTCAATGGAGAGATATTTTTCCACCTGCACCGTGCCGATCTCGCTGATCTTGCCGATATCATTGCGCCCCAGGTCGACCAGCATATTGTGTTCAGAGAGCTCCTTTTCATCCGCCAGCAGCTCCTCCTCCAGGCGCTGATCTTCCTCATCGGTCGCGCCGCGCGGCCTGGTTCCCGCCAGCGGAAAGGTGTGAAGTGTGCCGTCCTCCAGCTTCACCAGCGTCTCCGGTGAGGCGCCGACCAGTTCGATGTCATCGCTGGAAAAGTAAAACATATACGGCGAAGGGTTCGAGGTGCGCAGCAGCCGGTAAGCATCAAACAGGCTTCCTTCCGCCTCCGCCTGCATCGGGTTCGAAAGCACAACCTGGAAAATATCACCCTCGCGAATGTAATGCTTCGCCTTCTCTACCATCCCTTTATACTTTTCCCTGGAAAAGCAGGGTGTAATCTCCTCTTTCAGATGCAGCGGGGCAAAATACGCTTTCACGCCGCTCTTCAGCAGCTGTTCGATTCCTTTCAGCTTCTCCCCGGCCTCCCGGTAAGAATCCTCCAGTCTCGCCGTATCCACGCCGCAGATCAGAATCAGCTTCTGCCGGTAATTATCAAACGCAATCACACGGTCAAACAGCATCAGGTCCGCATCCTGAAAATTTTCTTCATCTTTTCCTGTAAATTTCAATGTAGGTTCGCTGTAACAGATATAATCATAGGCAAAATACCCGACCAGCCCGCCCGTAAAGGATGGCATTCCAGGCAGCTTCGGACTTTTGTTTGCCGCGAGGATCTCGCGGATCACTGCCTGCGGGCTCTCACTGCGAACCACTTCTTTCACCTGGCCGCCGCCGACATCTTCTCCGCAGCGCAGCTTCACCTGCCCCTTCGCGCAGGTCATCTCCAGCGTCGGCGAATAGCCCAGAAACGTGTACCTTCCCCACTGATTATGTGCCTCCGCGCTCTCCAGCATATAACAGTGGCGGCTCGCCGCCCGCAGCGTTCGCATGACCTCAATCGGCGTAAAGCGGTCGGAAAGCATCTCTGTACATACCGGAATTCTCCGGTACTCACCCGAAGACGCGATCTTTTTTGCTTCCTCTAAAGATGGATACATATTTTCCTCCTTCTGCCCGGAAAACCGAAGTTTTGCCGTTCACTGTAAATATCAGATCGGGTATATTTCTGCAGGAAGATTCAGAAAAAAGAAAATCCCTGACAGATTTCTCCAATCTGTCAGGGACGAATATACTTCCGCGGTGCCACCCTGATTCACGGGAATTCCCGTGCGCTTACGAGATACCAACATACCTCCGGCAACTGACGTATGCCCTCACGTCGCAGAATACTCAGCAAAATCTGCCTTTGACTGCGCCCTCCGCGGTCCATTTGACAATCTGCATCTCCATCCGGTTCTCAGCTGTGCGCAGCCCTTTCCTCTTCGTCAGACAAAAACGCTTCTGTTTTTCTTCGTCTGCCATTCGATTCCTCTGCCGCGCCCGGACTCTCTGTGGGCACATCTACTGCCTTTATCTCCGCTTCAACGGTTTGTTCATTTTTACTGCATTTAGTCTACTACAGGGAATTCAGTTTGTCAATATTTTTTTCGCAAACCGACCCGATCATACGTTTAATATATTGCCGGTCACAGCCTTACCAATCGTGACCGGCAGCCACATTTTACAATAATCGAAACACCTGCTCCACAGCCCGCCTCATATTGTTCTTCGCATTTTCCGGATTCATTGCCTCTTCAAGCGTGGTCACACCCCGCACGATGGGGAAAAATGCGTCGATCCCTTCCGCATTGCAGACAGCCGCGTCCTCTGCGACACTTCCGGCAAACGCAATCACACGGCAGCCATGCTTTTTGGCCAAGCGCACAACCCCGACAGGAGCCTTGCCCATGGCCGTCTGTCCATCCAGCCGTCCTTCTCCGGTCAGAACAATGTCAGCGTCCGCAAGCTCCTCTTCAAGCCGTACTGCCTCAAGCACAATGGAAATCCCAGGTTTCAACTCCGCATGAGGCAGATAACTTAAAAATGCGAACCCAAGTCCCCCTGCGGCGCCTGCTCCGGGATAACCGGCAGCACTTTTCCAACCGCTCATTCCGTCCTCACAATTGCCGCAAGAGTATTCGCCTTTCTTCACTCCATTCTTTTTTCTCAGAAACTTTCCCGTTTCTTCCGCGTAATGGCGAAGTTTTTCATCCAGCAACGCACATTCTTCCCTTTTGACACCCTTCTGCGGACCATATACATAAACAGCACCATTTTCCCCACAGAGCGGGTTTGTGACGTCGCAGGCCACACGAAAACAGCACTTGTCCAATTCCGGCATCACATGGCTGTCATCAATCCGCGCAATCTCACCGAGGCTGGCAAGCCGCGGTGGAAGGAGCTGTCCATTCCTGTCATAAAACTCGTATCCCAGCGCCTGCAGCATTCCAATGCCGCCTTCCGTCGTCGCACTCCCGCCGATTCCGATCATAAATTCACGGCATCCCCGTCCAATGGCGTCGCGGATCATTTCCCCGACTCCGACCGTTGACGCCAGCCATGGATTCAGTGCCTCACGCTTTACCAGAGTGATCCCGGCAGCTTTTGCCATTTCCATCACTGCGGTGCGTCCGTCCCCCAGAATCCCATAACGGGCCCTCACACGCTCCGACAGCGGTCCGGACACTTCGGCATCCACATAAGAGCCGCCCAGGCCTTCCACAAGGGCTTCCGTCGTCCCTTCGCCTCCATCCGCAAGCGGACGCACCACTACACTGGCATCACGGGCAAGCAGCACACCTTCCCGCGCAGCCTCGCCTGCTTCCATCGAACTCATGCTTCCTTTAAACGAATCCACCGCGATTACTACCTTCATATCCACTCCTCACAGATAGCGCAAACAACATAAGTCTTTTCCGTTACGCCACATGCAGTCTTTGTCTGCGTTCGATTGTATACCACCCGTTTACAGCCCGCCCCAGTCCATATTATGATTCGAGCGGCAAAAGGATATGATACTACGGATTTCTCCGTGCTCCGCACTCCCGAATCTCCGCTCCGCTTCGGTCGGCGCTAAACGGACATCCACTGGATGTCCAGCGTCCTTGTATCATATTATAAATCCACAATCCGATAAGTATGGTGCACCCCCGGCAGAAATTTTTCCAGCACATCCGCAGTCCGCAGCCGCAGACTGGAAGTGTTGACGCAGGGATGGCAGCCGAAATACTCCGGTATCGTCACATCGCGGTCAATCAGAAGCTGTACGTGATTCTCCTTATCATTCATCAGGCCCATGATACTCACGGCCCCCGGATGGATATCCAGAAATTCGACCATATGGGATTCATCCGCGAAGGACAGACGCGGCGAGCCGATTTGATGGCAGAGTTCTTTCGTCACAAACTTCTTTTTTCCTGGCATCAGAAGCAGATAAAACTCCGTCTTCTGCCGATTGCACAGAAACAGATTTTTACAGATCTCAATCCCAAACAGTTCATCGACGCCCTTGCAGTCGTCAATCGTCATGGCCGCCTCGTGGTCCGCACGGTCATAGGAAATCCCCAGCGCGTCCAGAAGATCATAAGTTGCAATTTCTCTGTGTGTCCGTCCGCTCTCATCCGCAGGCCTTCCGTGAAAAATTTCCATATCCATTCTCCTCATTCGCCACATTCTTTAAATCACTTCCTGCTCGCCGGCTCCTACTCGCCCGCGCCGGCCGCATCTGGCGTTAGCCAGAATATTCTTTGCGCGCCGCTGCGCATAAAAAGACCCACTCCCCACGGAGCAGGCCTCCCATTCAAATGGAGATAAGCGGGCTCGAACCGCCGGCCTCTTGAATGCCATTCAAGCGCTCTCCCAGCTGAGCTATATCCCCGTTCTGATATCTGGCGTTTTCTTTATTGAAAACGCTTTTACAAACGTTATCACACCACTACTATATGTAAAAGTTCTAATGTCTAAATGGCTCTGCGCACAAATGCGTTCGCCGTTTCGCCATTGAGAACGCTTTTGCGGTAAAATCCCAGAGTGCCGTTTCCCGCCATCTGACTCCTGGCAAGGCCAGGTGGGTAACCGCAGCGCCGATCTCTGCCTTCCACTGCAAACGGAGGCCTGACATCAAACGACGCGATATAGGAATCCCATTTAAAGTAATTGCAGGTTCAACACGACAGGAGTGCCGAACACCCCAGGAATTTCACTGACCATAGTATAACCCAACCGAAGAGATTTCGCAACCGGAAATTTTTATCTTTTGCGCACCTTTTGCTAAAACGAATTTTATACTGCTTTTTCGCATATAGCCGCTTCTGGTGCGATTCCCATTTTTACGTCAGTCTGTGATTTTTTCCCCGCAGGCTGGGACACGCTCTTCACGCATTCTCACAGAGACTCTCATAGGTTGCGCGGACGGCCCTGATAAAATCCTCGCTGTTCAGAACCGTCACATCTTTCAGCGATGTGATCAGCGCGAGGTCTTTGGTCATCTTCCCGCTCTCAATGGTATCAATCACAGCCTTTTCCATACGGTCTGAGAACTGCCCCAGTTCCGGAATACCGTCAAGCTCTCCGCGTTTTCTGAGCGCACCCGTCCAGGCAAAAATCGTCGCCACAGAATTGGTCGAGGTCTCCTCTCCCTTCAGATACTTGTAATAATGGCGCTGCACCGTCCCGTGCGCGGCCTCGTACTCATACTTTCCATCCGGGGAAACCAGCACGGAGGTCATCATCGCCAGTGAGCCGAATGCAGAGGAAATCATGTCACTCATGACATCGCCGTCATAGTTTTTGCAGGCCCAGATGAAACCGCCCTCTGACTTCATCACACGCGCAACCGCATCATCGATCAGCGTGTAAAAATAGGTAATCCCCGCCTTTTCGAATTTCTCTTTATATTCGTTATCAAAGATTTCCTGGAAAATATCCTTAAACGTATGATCATACTTTTTGGAAATCGTATCCTTGGTAGCAAACCACAGATCCTGCTTCGTATCAAGCGCATAGTTAAAGCAGCTGCGCGCGAAGCTCGCGATCGACCGGTCGATGTTGTGCATGCCCTGCAGTACGCCAGGCCCCTGAAACTCAAAAACCGTCTCCCGCAGCTCCTGGCCGTCCTCACCGGTGAAGAGCAGCTCAGCCTTGCCCGGTCCAGGCACATCAATCTCTACATTTTTATAGACATCGCCATACGCGTGTCTTGCAATCGTGATCGGCTTTTTCCAGGTACGCACATAGGGTTCAATACCCTTCACCGTAATCGGCGCGCGAAACACCGTCCCGTCCAGAATCGCGCGGATCGTGCCATTTGGGCTTTTCCACATCTCTTTCAGGTCATATTCCGTCATGCGCGCGGCGTTCGGTGTAATCGTCGCGCATTTGACCGCCACACCATATTTCTTATTCGCGTTGGCGCTGTCCACCGTCACCTGATCGTTCGTCGCATTGCGGTTCTGAAGCCCCAGGTCATAATACTCGCTCTTCAGGTCGATGAAAGGATAAATCAGTTCTTCCTTAATGATCTTCCAGAGAATACGGGTCATCTCGTCTCCGTCCATCTCCACAATCGGTGTCGTCATTTTGATTTTTTCCATAATAGCTCCTCCTCGCGTAATTCGCTCTTTCCTCCGGTCAGGGAACAGCAAACAGACAGATATTCTCCTGGGCGAATCCCTTCCTCCTGCCATCCGTCCCAAACAGGATTATAAATTGTCCGACCAATTTACGCAAGTCCATCTTGGATATTCCGTAAAATTTATGGCAGAAAGAGATCTGTCCCCTGCTTCAGAAACGTTACAGGGGCACGCCATTCCTGATTACATATTTTAAATCGGTTTATATTTTCGTCTTTTCCGCTTGCGTCTCTTTTTCTGGCCATGTGCCTGCCGATAAACATTAATCGTCTCCAGAATCGTACTGTAATCCCGCTCAAAAAGCTCTTCCGATACCTGTGGCGCCAGCGTCTCCTCCGGCACGCGAAGCAGAATTTTATCAATGACAAATTCCTTACTTTTTCCCGCGTATTTGGGCATATCATTCAACTGCTGAATATGTACCAGCTCCGGCCGCCACAGAAGGCTAAGCTTCTTCTTCCGATCCCGGTGTGGATTATTGCTGGCCGTGCGCAGCACATAAAAATCCGGGCCGCCCTCTTCTGACTCCACGGTAATAATTCCCCAATATTCCGGCACGTGCTCCTCGATATGAAGTGCATGGCTCGTGCCAACCACGACATAATTCTGGTCAAAATAGCGGTCGTAATCCTCCACCTGACTGCGCAGGCGCGTGTAGGAATCCGCATCGCTCTTAATCTCAATCCCTACCACCGTCTCCGGAGTCACCATTACCACATCTGCGCGCGAACCGCCCATTCGCTTTTCCTCAAAAATCCGGATTTTACCAAAAGATTCCTCCAGATACTCAAATAGAGGTTCGCGGATATCCCGATCACGCAAAATTTCCGCATCCATCCTACACCACCGCTTCTATCAGGATTTTATTACCAATCCTTCTCTCGTAAACGCCAATTATTTTCTTTTTATTAAAATTAAAGCTTAACATGCAGCCCTTTCCCCATGGTTCCCCTCCGAATCTGCCATTTATATCCGCATCGTCAGGCTGATCCGCTTTTTCTGCAGATCTACGCCGAGCACCTTCACTTCCACAATGTCGCCAACGCTCACTACCTCGAGCGGATGCTTCACAAATTTTTTATCCGTAAGCTGTGAAATGTGGACAAGCCCATCCTGGTGAACGCCAATGTCCACAAAAGCGCCGAAGTCGATGACATTGCGGACGGTTCCTTTGAGGATCATCCCTTCTTTGAGGTCTTTCATCTCCAGCACATCGGTGCGCAGGATTGGCTTCGGCATCTCATCACGCGGATCACGCCCCGGACGGCCCAGCTCTTTCGCGATATCGCGCAGCGTCGGCTCGCCGATGCCGAGCTTTTCCGCCATTTTTTTATAGTCCCGAATCTTGATCAGCTTCACGCCCTGCGCCGTAAAGCTTTCCTTTGTATAACCAAGCTCCGCAAGCAGCTTTCCGGCTGCCTCGTAGCTCTCCGGATGGATGCTGGTCGCATCCAGCGGCTCCGTGCCGCCCGTGATACGCAGGAAGCCCGCGCACTGCTCGAAGGCCTTCGGGCCAAGCTTCGGTACCTTCAGAAGCTCGCGGCGGCTCTGAAAGCGGCCGTTCGCCTCACGATAAGCGACGATATTTTTCGCAATGGTTTTCGTGATGCCGGAGACGTGCTCCATCAGCGGGACGGAGGCCGTGTTCAGGTCAACGCCGACCCGATTCACACAATCCTCAACCACACCGTCCAGCGATTCGCCCAGCTTTTTCTGGTTCATGTCGTGCTGGTACTGGCCGACGCCGATGGACTTCGGGTCGATCTTCACCAGCTCCGCAAGCGGGTCCTGCACCCGGCGGGCAATGGACGCCGCGCTGCGCTGTCCGACGTCAAAATTCGGAAACTCTTCCGTCGCCAGCTTGCTCGCGGAATAAACGGAGGCACCCGCCTCATTCGTAATCACATAGGAAACCTTCTGCGGAATCTCCTTTAAAATCTCAACAATAATCTGCTCCGACTCGCGTGAAGCGGTGCCATTTCCAACGGAAATCAGCGTTACGCCGTATTTGGCGATCAGCTTTTTGACCGTATCCTTTGCGGCGCGGATTTTCGTCTCATTCGTCGGCGCGGTCGGATAAACGACGGTCGTATCCAGCACCTTGCCGGTGGCATCCACGACGGCCAGCTTGCAGCCGGTACGGAACGCAGGGTCCCAGCCAAGTACCACCTGCCCCGCGATCGGCGGCTGCATCAGAAGCTGCTCCAGGTTCTTCCCGAAAACAGCAATCGCCCCATCCTCCGCCTTCTCCGTCAGACTGCTGCGAATCTCGCGTTCAATCGCCGGTCCGATCAGGCGGCGGTAGGAATCCTCCACCGTTGCCTTCAGCACCGGCGTTGTATACGGGTTCTCCCGTGTAATCACCTGCCGCTCCAGATAAGAAAGAATCTTCTCCTCCGGTGCCTCAATCTTCACCGTCAGGAATTTCTCCTTCTCTCCGCGGTTCAGCGCCAGAATCCGGTGCCCCTGTGTCTTCGTAAGCTGTTCCGAATAATGATAATACATCTCGTAGACCGATTCGGCTTTCTCGTCCTTCGCCTCGCTCACAAGCATTCCCTCGCGCATCGTCATCTCACGAATGCGGAAACGGTAATTCGCCTCGTCCGAGATCGCCTCCGCCAGAATATCACAGGCCCCGGCGATCGCCTCTTCCACAGTACGCACCTCTTTTTCCTCCGAGAGGTAAGCCTCCGCGTCCTTTTCCAGCGGCCGCTTTGTCATCTGCAGCCAGATCAGATTTGCCAGCGGCTCCAGACCCTTTTCTCTCGCGATCGTCGCGCGCGTACGGCGCTTCGGTCGGTACGGGCGATACAAATCCTCCACCACCACCAGCGTCTGCGCTTCCTCAATCTGTCTGCGAAGCTCCGGCGTCAGCTTGCCCTGCTCCTCAATCGTGGCAAGCACCTGCTCTTTTTTCTCCTCCAGATTCCGCAGGTAATTCAGGCGCTCCAGCAGCTTTCGCAGCACCTCATCATCCAGCGAGCCGGTGGCCTCCTTCCGGTAGCGGGCAATAAACGGAATCGTATTGCCATCGTCAATCAGCTTCACCGCCGCCTCCGCCTGCGCCGGGCGAATTTCCAGTTCCTGTGCAAGAGTTTTTATTATATCCATAAGTCCTCCAGATTTACCTTGTTACACTGCGTTTTCAACCCTGACCACGCGGCAAATGCGTGGGCGGGTTGTAACCAGTAACTTTACCTTTCGCGATATTCATCGCCATACGATGCGCCTGCCGTATCGCTGGCGTTTTCCTTCTGTAACCTACTATAACAAATTCAGGTATTTTTGTAAATCTTCATTTATAAAACGATTCATTGTTTTTTTATATTTAAATAGCAACTCTATATCTTGCATATCCCTTGTTTTCTTCTCCCATTTATGCTATTATTTGTGCCATATCTACATCCTTCTCCAGCTGATATTCCTATCGCTGCGGGCAGTGAGATGAATACTACAGATGCGCAGAATGGCTTCCTGATATTCCTGTGCATCCATAAGAATGGAGTAATGTTATGGATTTCATGAATCAGAATTACGATGACGAATATACCTATGAGTCTCGCCCCGGCCGTAAGCGTGGCCCGATGGCAACTGCGGCGATTGTGCTCGGCATCCTCTCTATTACGCTGAGTTCCATCATATATGTCGCGCTCCCCTGCGGAGCGATCGCAGTGATCTGCGCGATTCTCTCCCGGGATAAGCACTCCATGCCCGGGCGCAGCAAGGCTGGCATGATCTGCGGAATTATCGGCATGGTCGCGACGACCGTGATCACGGTATCCGCATTCCGCTACGTTCTGACCACGGACGAAGGGCGTTCCTACCTGGAATACTATTATCGGATTTATACCGGAGATTACGATTTTGATCTGGATGAAACATTCGAAGAGATTTTCCCATTCCTTTACGGCTCAGAGGAGTCTGATGACGGCAGGTCCGGCGATATGGAGGTCCCAGGTTCTGATGGTACCCCGGATGGTGACTCTGATCCCTCCGAGGGGGAGATTACGATGATGGGAATTCGGGCGGTTCTGCTCCGCAGCAGAGCAGTCCTGCGGAGGAAGGAGGCTTCATCTGATGGAAAAGATTGACACAAAAGAACTGAAATGGTACGCGCGCAGCGTCCTGAACGGAAAACACGCATCGCTGGCCGGAATCACCCTCCTGCTTACTACGCTGAATCTGCTGCTCAACTTTCTTTGTCTGGAAGCAGCTCCTTATGGTACAGGCATACTCAGCATCCTGCTGTATTTCGGGTGCTCAATCCTGATCAACATGATTTACTACATTCTGCTTGCCGGACTTTATGGGATTTACCTGAATATCTGCAACAACCATTCCTTCCGCTGGACAGATCTGTTTTCCGCTTTTACGCAGCATCCGGAGCCGGTGGCGATTTACTCGCTTGTCCAGTACGCGCTGGCTTACACCTGCACACAGATCGGTGTCTGGTGGCTGAGTGAGGCGCTGAACCTGCTGTTTTACGGAGACGGAGGCAATCTCCTGCTGGCGACCGTTGTCACTGCCATCGCGGCTGTGCTGTACATTTTTCTAAAGCTCTCTCTCTCCATGGTACTGTTTGTCCATGCGGATCATCCGGACCTGTCTTTCCGGGAGATGCTGAAGGAAGGCTGGCAGCTTATGAACGGGCATCGTCCAAAGTTCTTTTATCTCGGACTTTCTTTTCTCGGAATGTTTCTTCTGGGGCTCCTCTCTTTCGGGATCGGATTTCTGTTTGTAGAGCCCTATATTTACACAACAGAAGGATATTTTTACAAGAAAATTTCCGGCCGCTGAAACAACGGCCGGAAATTTATTGTTCGTTTTCAAACAACACATCAATCAGCTTATATCCCTCCGGGCGGAAAATGCCGCTTTCCTTTGCGGTACGCTCGCAGTAAAGTGCTCCCTTTCCAAGCGTTTTCGTGCTGTCATACAGCAGATACGGGATCGGATCGGAGGTATGCGTGCGAATGCGGATCGGGGTCGGATGATCCGGCATGATCAGCATCCGGTACGGCTCACCGGAAGCATCCAGTTGTTCCTTTACGATACGGATGATCCGCTGATCCAGGTTCTCAATCGACTGAATCTTGCGCTCCAGGCTGCCCTGATGCCCCATCTCATCCGGCGCTTCCAGATGTACATAAGCAAAATCCACACCATCCTTCAGCAGTGCGTCCACCGCTGCCTGCGCTTTCCCTTCATAGTTCGTATGCAGACCGCCGTTCGCGCCTTCGACCTGAATGACCTGCATCCCGGCACCGATTGCGATGCCCTTCAGCAGATCGACCGCGGAAATCATCGCGCCCGTCTTGCCATTCTTCTTTTCAAAAGAATCCACCATCGGCTTCGTGCCCGCGCCCCAGAACCAGCAGCTGTTCGCCGGATTCAGGCCCTTCGCCTTGCGCTCCAGGTTGATCGGATGGTTGACGAGAATCTCATAGCTGCGCTTCTGCATCGCAAGAAGCATCTCGTCCGCCGGCAGATACGGCCCGATTACCTCCGTCAGATGGTCATGCGGGGGCGTCAGGTCTTCCACACATCCATTCGCCCAGATCACACAGTGGCGGTAACTCGTCCCCACGTAGAACTGATATCTTTCATTCTGTATCTCATCCTGCACCGCTTTCAGCAAAACCGCGGCGTCCTCTGTACTGATCTCCCCGGAGCTGTGATCCAGAATCCGTTTCTGTTCATACACAGTTTCCTCTTCTGAGAGCGTCACCAGATTGCAGCGCATCGCAACATCCGTATCCTTCATTGCCACACCAATGCTCAATGCTTCCAGGGGGGAACGTCCGGTATAATACTCACGAGGATTATAGCCCAGCACGGCGAGGTTCGCCGTATCGCTGCCCGGCGCCATGCCGTCCGGGATCGTCTTCACCAGTCCCACTTCCCCGGTCGCAGTCAGCGCATCCATCGCAGGTGTAACCGCAGCCTCCAGAGGCGTGCGTCCGTCAAGCGCCTCCTGCGGCTCGTCCGCCATGCCGTCGCCTAAGATTACGATGTATTTCATTATTCGCTTCCACCCTTCCTTTCCTCACATCATTTCATTCTATCAGGATCGTTCATTCATAAATCAGGTATATCCCAGAAAACGCTCATTCACGAATACGAAGCATCCCAAGAATCTGTCCCTCGAGCTTTGCCGCGCATTCCTGATACTCTGCCTCAGACATCACCGGCGTGATGAAGCCATACTCGCCCGGCAGATCTGCGTTCACCACGGAAATCGCACCAAACACACGCTCTGCGCTTTCTCTCTCGTTTATATCACCTTTCACCCGGACAAAAAACTGTTTCCGCGTCTCTGCTACCGGCTGTAAATCCTGCTTTTCCGGACTCCACTCAGACATCACGCTGCGTCCCAGGGTCTGCGCCTCTTCGATCACATCCGCCACGACCGCGCTCGCAGTCGCCTCTTTCCCGGCGCCCTGGCCATAGAACATCGCATCGCCGAGCATCGTTCCATGCACAAAAATTGCATTAAACACGCCATTTACCAGATAAAGCGGATCCGTCTTCTGCACCAGGAACGGTGCCACCATCGCCAGGACATTCCCGCCCTCTTTTCTGCTGTGTGCCAGCAGACGGATCGCCATCCCCAGCTCTTTTGCGTAGCGCACCTCTGCCGAGGTAATCTTTGAAATTCCTTCTGTATAGATATCAGAAAAGTCAACCCGTTTCCCATAAGCCAGAGAAGAAAGAATTGCCAGCTTGCGGCAGGCGTCATGGCCTTCCACATCCGCCTCCGGATTGCGCTCCGCATAACCCTTTTCCTGCGCTTCATGCAGCACATCGTCAAACTCTGAGCCCTCATCCATCATTTTTGTGAGGACATAGTTCGTCGTACCATTTACGATGCCAGTAATCTCATCCAGCTCATCCGAGCAGAGCGATGTCCGCATTGGCCGGATAATCGGGATACCGCCGCCGCAGCTCGCCTCAAACAGATAGCTTGCCTGATGCTCCCTCGCGATCTGCAGCAGCTCCGTGCCATGGCGCGCAACCAGCTCCTTATTCGAAGTGCAGGCGCTCTTTCCCGCTTCCAGCGCACGCTTCGTAAATGGATAGGCCGGATTCAGACCTCCCATCGTCTCGACCACAATACGCACCTCCGGGTCATTCATGATCACATCATAATCATGTACCAGCTTTTCCTGCACCGGGTCTCCTGGAAATTCCCGCAGGTCCAGCACATACTTCACCTGGAGATCGATCCCCGTCTTTGCCAGAATACTGTCGTGGTTTGTCTCCATCACCTTTACTACTCCGGAACCAACTGTTCCGTAGCCTAATACTGCTACTGCTACCATAATTTCCTCCTCAAATCTGCTGTCCCAACAGCCTGTCATTTATTCACGCGCCAGTATCTTCAGATACTGCACGCCTTCTTTTGCCTCGATCGTCTCGATCATACTCGAGAGATCCCCGGTCGCCGGAAGCACCTCTATGCTGAGCGTCAGCATCGCAACCCCGTTCGTCGGTATGCTCTGATGAATCGTCAGAATGTTGGCATGATACTCTGCCACCACATGAAGCACATCCGAGAGAAGCCCCGGCTCATCGTGCATCTGCATCAGGAACGTAAATGTCTTTCCCTTTACATTATCACGAAACGGAAAAATATCTTCCTTATATTTATAGAAAGAACTCCGGCTGATCCCTACCGCATCCGCGGCTTCCTGCACGGTAGCAGCCCGGCCGGTCTCAAGCAGACGCTTCGCCTCTACGACCTTCATCAGGACCTCCGGCACTGCTTTTTCTTTTACTACATAATACTTTGATCCGTCCGACATGAATGATTCCTCCTGACCGCCTCTATCATATCAGCCAAATACAGCTTCCTTCCAGGTTTCAATTTCGCATATATATGCGTGAAAAAACTGCCCATGAAACATGGCAGTCTTCGTACTTGGTGTGTTTGCAGCAGAAAAACATTTGTATACCACGGAGGGAATCTTACCACACTTTACTTAGTATTGCAAGTAGAATTTCTTTTATCTGTTTTTTACACGAGCAGGATGGTTTTGGGGAGATTTCCAGTATTTTTATTGCGAAGATTTTTTATTCCTGATCGCTATCGTGACTGAAATCACCTTTTTAGGAATTTATCTGTATGATATAGTTCGTCTACTCGGTCATAATTCATTTTTACATATATTATATATCTACATATAATAATATTATTAACGTTATTAATAATATCATTGACATATTTATCTTTTTATGATATTGTATTTTCACTATCTAATAAGAGCCATCAGATGCTCACCCAGCGATTATAACGATAAAGCTGCATACTCGATCGGGGACTTTTCATTTTTCGCATTACATGTTAAAATCAGGAGGAAAACATATGGCAGAAAAAGATATCACAGAGAAATTACTGGAAGATTATCCAGACGTCTTTGCCGACATCGTAAATGTCCTTATTTACAATGGCAAAGACACCGTGAAAGCAGATGACCTCAAAATATCTGGTACGCTAAGCCAGTATAAAGCTGCAACTTCCATTCACGGACAAGACCGGGACGTCGCTAAGTATTGGACAAAAGGGCAGGTTCGCATCGGCCTGCTTGGTCTTGAAAACCAATCGTCGCGGGATCCTGACATTGCACTGCGCGTGATTAGCTATGACGGTGCGGCCTATCGCGACGAATTAAAGCAGGGAGACACCAGGTATCCCGTCGTGACCCTCGTCCTGTACTTCGGGACAGACCACCGCTGGGGGCAGAAGTCACGCAGTCTTTACAATGTGGTCGGAGCACCGGATGAGGAACTGAGACAATATATCAGCGACTACAAAGCAAATATATTTGAAATCGCCTGGCTTGACGATGAGACAGTTGCAAAGTTTAAAAGCGATTTTCGAATCGTCGCAGATTATTTTGTACAGATGAGGAAAAACCACAAATATATTCCTTCTGTACAAGAAATGAAACACGTAGAGGATGTATTGAATTTTTTGTCTGCGGTATCTGGAGATCAAAGATTCCAGATTTTGCAAAACGAACCTGAGGAAAGGAAGATATCAAAAATGGAAGACTGGTTAACAAAAGCATTGGACAAGGCAACTGAGAAAGGTATTGAGAAAGGTATTGAGAAAGGTATTGAGAAAGGTATGCAGACAGGCCTCGAAAAGTTTGTAAAATGTGTTGATTCCCTTATGAAAAATGAAGGTTACTCAAAGGAACGTGCATGCAAGGTTCTGGATTCTACCGTAGACGAATACGAAAAAGCAAAAAACTTCTGGCGGAAGCCGCTATCGTTGTCTGATTAATAAATCGCATCAAACGCAGGCACCCGATACGTGAATTACGTACCAGGTGCCTGTTCTCCGATCGTTTCTATTTTCCTGTCATTTATCGTTATGTCTGCTTTACGCTTCCTGCTCCTGCGCTTTTCCACCCAGGGACATCCATTTCAGATAAGAATTAATAAACGGATCAATCGCCCCGTCCATGACGGCATCCACATTTCCCGTCTCCTCCCCGGTGCGCAAATCCTTCACCATCTTATAAGGCTGCATGACATAGGAACGAATCTGGTTCCCCCAGCCGATCTCCTTGACCTCACCGCGGATGTCAGAGACCTTCTCCGCATTCTCCTGCTCCCGCAGAAGCAGCAGCTTGGTCTTTAACATCTGCATAGCCTTATCTTTATTCTGGAACTGAGAGCGCTCATTCTGGCAGGTCACCACGATACCGGTCGGCAGATGCGTGATCCGGATCGCAGAGGACGTCTTGTTAATATGCTGACCGCCTGCACCGCTGGAACGATACGTATCAATGCGCAACTCATCCGGATTGATCTCCAGATCCACCTCCTGCTCCAGAACCGGCATAACGTCACAGCTCACAAACGAGGTCTGCCGCTTGCCCGCCGCGTTAAACGGAGAAATCCGCACCAGGCGGTGCACTCCCTTCTCCGCTTTCAGGTAGCCGTACGCCCGCGCGCCATTGACCTGGAAGGTCACCGACTTGATCCCGGCTTCCTCACCATCCAGATAATCCAGGACTTCCAGCTGGAAGCCCTTTTTCTCCACCCAGCGCGTATACATACGGTACAGCATCGACGCCCAGTCACAGGACTCCGTGCCGCCCGCGCCCGCATGCAGCGTCACAATCGCATTATTTTCATCGTACTCGCCCGAAAGCAGAGTCTTGATGCGGATATCATCCAGCGTCTTTTGAAAATCGTCCAGTGTCTCCTGAATCTCCGGAAGCACAGACGCATCGTCTTCCTCGTAACCCATCTCGATCAGAAGCTCAATCTCCTCATACTGATCCTGCAGCTGCTTGTAAGTCGCCACATCCTCCTTGAGGCTCGCCAGCGTCTTCATGGTCTGCTGTGATTCCTCAGGCTTATCCCAGAAATCCGGTTCCTCCATGCGGCGCTCCATCTCCTGAATCTGCTGCTCTTTGTTAACGAGGTTAAAGTGAATCCCTCACTTCCACTAATGGTTTTGTGTAGCTGTTTAAAATTGCTTTGAACTGGTCGAGTTCTACCATTGTGTCACCTTCTTTCTTTACGTTTCACCGCGCATGGGCGGCACAGGACTTCTTCGGACACGCTCTCGCTTAAAAAATAACGCAGCGGTACTAAGCTCGGCCTGCGCCTGCGGCTTGGCCTCGCTAAGGACCGGCGTTATTTTAATAGTCCTCAGCAGCCCTGTGCCGCCCATGCGCTCAATTTACGGATGCTATACTTTTACTACTATCTATAAAATATTATTTACATCATTCACCATTGCAAAACGAATCCGCGTAAAACCGCTTCAGCCGCAGCTTCTTACGCTCTCCGCCCGCAGCACTGCTTGTACTTCTTTCCGCTTCCGCAGGGGCAGGGGTCGTTGGGGTAGATTTTTTCGGTCACGCGTTTTTTGGGGGCGCGGGGGCCGGAATCGTCTTTGTTGGTGCCGGTCACTTTTGCTACCTCTTCGCGCTCTACCTTCTGCTCTACCTTGATGTGGTAGAGGAGACGGACGGTATCCTGCTGGATGCCGGCGGTCATCCCGTCGAACATCTCGTAGGCGCTCATCTTGTACTCAACCTTCGGGTCACGCTGGCCGTAGGCCTGCAGGCCGATGCCCTGACGGAGCTGGTCCATATCGTCGATGTGGTCCATCCACTTGCGGTCAATGACACGCAGGAGGATCACGCGCTCCATCTCGCGGAATTTCTCGTTGTCGCCGACCTCCTGCTCTTTCGCCTCGTACAGCTTCTCTGCCTCATCGTTCAGAGACTTTTTGAGCTCATCCTTTCCGGAAAGGTGGGAAACAGACTCTGCTGTGATCGGCTGGAAAGGAATGATGGGCTGAAGGATGGCGTTCAATTCGTTCAGATCCCAGTTTTCCTGATCGTTGTCGCTGCAGCTTCTGTCTACGGCGTTGCTGATGATGTCGGACACCATCTTCATGATGGAATCACGCATGCTCTCACCATCGAGCACACGGCGGCGTTCTTCGTAGATGATCTCGCGCTGCTCGTTGTTGACCTGGTCGTATTCGAGCAGGTTTTTACGGATGCCGAAGTTGTTGCTCTCGATCTTCTTCTGTGCCTTCTCGATCGCACTGGAAAGCATCTTATGCTCGATCTGCTCCCCTTCCTGTACACCGAGAGATTTGAAGACATTCATCATCTTCTCAGAACCAAACAGGCGCATCAGATCGTCTTCCAGGGAAATATAGAATCTGGATTCTCCCGGGTCGCCCTGCCGTCCGGAACGTCCGCGCAGCTGGTTGTCAATACGGCGGGACTCATGGCGCTCGGTACCGATGATCTTCAGGCCGCCTGCGGCTTTGGCCTCTTCGTCCAGCTTGATATCCGTACCACGGCCTGCCATGTTCGTCGCGATCGTTACTGTGCCGTGCACACCGGCCTCCGCGACAATCTCCGCCTCCATCTCATGAAACTTTGCGTTCAGTACCTTGTGCTGGATACCCGCGCGCTTGAGCATATTGCTCAAAAGCTCAGATACCTCAATCGTAATCGTGCCAACCAGTACCGGCTGTCCTTTTGCATGTGCCTCCTTGACCGCCTCTACCACAGCCTGATACTTCTCTTTTTGGGTCATGTAAACCGCATCTTCGTAATCGATCCTCTGTACCGGGACATTCGTCGGAATCTCAATGACATCCATCCCATAGATATCGCGGAACTCCTCTTCCTCGGTCAGTGCGGTACCGGTCATGCCGGCCTTCTTCTCGTATTTATTGAAAAAGTTCTGGAAGGTAATCGTCGCCAGAGTCTTGCTCTCACGCTTCACCTTTACATGCTCCTTCGCCTCGATCGCCTGATGCAGGCCGTCCGAATAACGGCGCCCCGGCATGATACGGCCGGTAAACTCATCCACGATCAGCACCTGATCGTCCTTCACCACATAATCCTGATCGCGGAACATCAGATAATTCGCACGCAGCGCCAGATCCACGTTGTGCTGGATCTCCAGGTTCTCCGCGTCAGAGAAGTTGTCAATCTTGAAGAACTTCTCAACCTTTTCAATGCCCTCCTGGGTCAGGGTGACCAGCTTATCCTTCTCATTGACGATAAAGTCCCCCGTCTCGGTAATCTCCTCCCCCATGATAGCAGTCATCTTCGTGACCTCGCCGCTCGCCTCACCCTTTACGAGCTGATGGGCCAGAATATCGCAGACCTCATAAAGCCTGGTCGATTTGCCGCTCTGCCCGGAAATAATCAGCGGCGTACGCGCCTCATCAATCAGAACCGAGTCGACCTCATCGATGATCGCGTAAACCAGCCCCCGCTGCACCAGCTGCTCCTTGTAGATGACCATGTTGTCACGCAGATAATCAAAGCCGTCTTCATTGTTCGTAATATAAGTGATGTCGCAGGCGTACTGCTCACGGCGCTCATCATTATTCATCGAGTTCAGCACACAGCCGACAGTCAGGCCCAGGAAACGGTGTACCGCCCCCATCCACTCCGCGTCACGGCTGGCCAGATAATCGTTGACCGTGATGATATGCACACCCCGGCCGGTCAGCGCATTCAGGTAGGCCGGACAGGTGGATACCAGCGTCTTTCCTTCACCGGTACGCATCTCCGCGATACGCCCCTGATGAAGGATAATACCGCCGATCAGCTGCACTCGGTAATGCTCCATACCCAGCACACGCCGCGCCGCCTCCCGCACCGTAGCGAATGCTTCCGGAAGCAGGTCGTCCAGCGTCTCGCCGTTCGCGTAGCGATCCTTATATTCCTGTGTCTTTGCCTGGAGCTGCTCATCCGTCAGCTCCATCATAGACGGGCGGAGGGCTTCGATCTTATCTACCAGCGGCTCAATGCGCTTCAGCTCATGCTCGCTGTGAGTCCCGAAAACCTTCTTAAAAAAATTAAATGCCATTGCAAATCTCCAATCAAAGTAGTAAACGTCTTTCCTGTTTTGCAGCAGCACCGCTCAAACGCGCGTCATTTTCCACAAGCGCCGCGCGTTTTCCCCCGACGCAAAGAGGAGGAGGGCGCTTCAACAGGCTTTATTGTAGCACTTTACAGAAGAAAGGGCAAGAAATAATATAGAAAGAAACAGCACATCCATTTACGCCCGCGCATATCCGGATGTGCTGTATATTTCTGTAACTGTTCTGTTTCTTTGCAGTTACGCTTTCCTGTCTATTCTATGCTTAAGCGATCTTCGTCTTCGCAAGCTCTGCCAGAGTCGCAAATCCTTCCGCATCGTTTACTGCCATATCAGCCAGAACCTTACGATTCAGCTCTACACCGGCGAGCTTCAGTCCATACATAAACTTGCTGTAGGAAATGCCATTCAGACGAGCCGCCGCATTGATACGTGCAATCCACAGCTGACGGAACTGACGCTTCTTCTGCTTTCTGCCTGCGTAGGAAGTAGCCAGCGCACGCATAACGGACTGCTTCGCGATTCTATACTGTTTGGATCTGGCTCCTCTGTAACCCTTCGCCAGCTTTAAAACACGATTGTGTTTTTTCCTTCTGTTCATTCCACCTTTAATTCTAGCCATTTCTTAATTCCTCCTTCGACATCCGGACATTCTCTTAATGTAAGCCGGCGATTACAAATACGGTAAAATTTTCTTCATGTTGGAAGCATTCGTCACATCTGTGATGGTAGACTTCCGCAGATTTCTCTTTCTCTTGGTCGACTTCTTCGTTAAGATATGGCTCTTATAGGCTTTGTTTCTCTTCAACAGCCCAGTACCGGTCTTTTTAAAACGTTTCGCAGCAGCTCTGCTAGTCTTCATTTTTGGCATCGTGTAGTTCCTCCTTTTATGAACGTTTTTCCGTCAGAAACAGGGTGAGACTTCTCCCCTCCTGCTTAATCGGGCGGTCAATGGCCGCCACATCCTCCAGCTGCTTCGCAAAATCCTCCAGGATAAAGCGATTCGCCTGCATGTGAGCCATCTCCCTTCCGCGGAAGCGCAAGGTGACCTTTACTTTGTTTCCCTTTGTAATGAATTTACGGGCATTCGTTATCTTTGTATTCACGTCATTCTCGTCAATGTTCGGTGATAATCGAATCTCTTTGACCTCAACCGTCTTTTGTTTTCTCCTGGCCTCTTTTTCCTTCCTGGCCATCTCATAACGGTACTTCCCGTAGTCGATGATCTTGCACACCGGCGGCTTCGCCGTGGGAGCAATCTTCACAAGGTCAAGCTCAGCCTCCCTGGCCAGCTTCTGTGCCTCCTTCGCGGACATAATCCCCAGCTGTTCGCCATGCTCACCGATCAAGCGGACTTCCCGGTCTCTGATTTGTTCGTTAATCATTAAATCGCTAATCTTCGTACACCTCCACACACTGGACTCACGATCATACTCTGGATATCCCGCAGAGGGGATAACCACCTCTGCACTCTAGCCCGTATCAATCATGAAAAAAGCGGATAACACAGTTATCCACCTTCATACCACGACAATCCCACCGCACAGGCATAAAGCCACACCTGGCGTACTCACACTGTCTTCTATATGAACCACTGGTCACAGCGTGCTGCCATCCTTCCTCAAAAAGAAGGTGCAGCGCAGGCCACGCAATCGTGCGAACACAATGCGGCGCGTGGCTCTCACGCGTGCCAGGGTGAGAGTGGACACTCTGCTTTCCTGTTAATCACAACTTCGTCTACTTTAACACAGGATTCTCCCCGTGTCAATCTTTTTTTCATACGCAACGATTCGCTTTTTCCGCTTTTTCATACGCTTTTTTCATACGTAACAATTCGCTTTTTCTGCTTTTTCATACGCTTTTCCCATACGTAACGATTCGCTTATTTCATACACTGCTGCTCAGCAATGCTGTTCGGAACGATTATTTTTACACATCCTCCCGGGTAATATTTTTCAGCCACTTTCTGCTCTTATAATGGTGAAGCACCCACGGCCACTTTACAAATTCATCCGTACACAGCAGAAAATACACCCACATCGGCGGAAGCTTCAGGACAAATGCTGCCAAAAAGCCAAGCGGCACCGCATAGCACCACATATCAATCGTGTCACAGATCAGGCCAAAGCGGCTGTCCCCGCCCGCACGGAAAATACCGGCGATCAGCGTCGTATTGACAGCGGTTCCCATAATATAATATGTATTGATCCAAAGCATCACCTTCAGATATCCCATCGCCGTCTCCGAAAGCGAAGCATAAGAAAGAACAAACGGAATGCAGACCGCCACCAGGACACCGCCAAAAATACCGCCTGCCACCGTCAGCTTCATCGACCGGCTCGCATCCCGGTCCGCGTCCTCGATGCGGTTCGCCCCAATCTCCTTGCCCACAAAAATTCCGGCCGCACTCCCAATGCTGTAGCAGAGCACCGTCCCGAAGTTGCGCACCACCACGACAATCGAATTCGCCGCCACCACATCGGACCCCATATGCCCCATGATCACGGAATACATCGAAAATCCCACGCTCCAGATAATATCATTTCCCAACGCCGGCACAGACAGGCGCAGAAAATCCTGCAGCAGCGCGCCGCTCTTCCGGAACATCGCCTGTGGACGCAGGTGCACGTCCTTCGATACCGCTGAAACACCAAAGCAGGCAATCAGCTGAATCACCCGTGAGATCGAGGTCGCGATCGCCACACCCTGCGCCCCCAGGTGCGGCGCGCCGAACAGGCCATAAATAAAGACCGCATTCAGAGAAATATTGATCAGCAGCACACCGACATTCAGTACCGTACTGATCTTCACCCGCTCAATGCTGCGCAAAACGGAAAGATACACCTCCGAAAAGCCCCAGCACAGATAGCTGATGCTGATCACCCGCAGATAAGACGCCCCAATCTGAATCAGCTCCTCATCCGACGTAAACACCGTCATCATCAGCCGCGGCACCGCGGCCGCCGGAAGCGCAAACAGCAGCGAAATGCCAAAGGAAAACCGCAGCGCAATCCCTTCCACCTTTTCAATGGCATCCAGATTCCCCTTCCCCCAATACTGCGCACAGAGCATCGTCGCCCCCGTACCCAGACCATAAAAAACCATATACAAAACACTCGAATACTGCGTCGCCAGCGACACGGCCGAAATCGACGACTGTCCGACCGAATTCAGCATAATCACATCCGCCGAGCTGATCGCCGCGCTGAACAGATTCTGAATCACAATCGGCAGCGCCAGAAGCATAATCTGCCGGTACGAATCCCGATCCGTCTTTCCTTTCCTTCCCATAAAACCACCCTCACCATTTCTGTTTTATTTCTAAAGTCCAGAAATGTTATCACACTTTTCACCGGAAAGCAATCACTATATTGGAACATTTTTAATAGGTGCAGCCATTTCTGATGAGACAGAAAAAGAGCCGGAAACGGCTCTGCTATCCTCATCCCCTTCCGGCTCTCTGTCTTCCATTCCTACCTTCCGTTAAACGTAACACACTCCGTCTCTTCGCAGCGACACGCGGCCACACCTGAAATATCCACATGGTCCGCATGGCAGACGCAGTCGTCATTATACTCGCAGTTCACCGCCTCACAGCGGATGTCAATCCGGCGATCCGGGCGCATCCCGCAGCCGCAGGAATCCTTCACACTGTCCGCCGTTCTCTCGTGAAAGCTCTCACAGCAGGTATCCCGGCAATCCTTCGCCTCCTCGCCGCCCACCTGAATATCACCCTTACAGCAGTACATCGAATCATTGTATCTGCAATTCTGTGCAGAACATACTAAATCTGTCATTGCACTCTCTCCTTCCATCAAACGTGAACGACAAGCTCTTCATTCCCGTGTACAAGCCACGTATCCGGACCGTTTCCCACACCCTGGCGCAAAATCCGGTCCAATGCATCGCATCGTCGTTCCCATATGGTTTGCAAAAGATAGTTTCTGCAAATGTTAGAAAAATATACGCGAATTCTTCCTTAAAGCGCCACATCTTTTTTTACATCGGCGCGGTCATTCATGATGTAAGTAGAAATCTCACCACAGGTGCCTGTCGCCGTCCAGCAGCTTCGAATCCGGTTACGTAAGCATCATTATGATAAGCAGAAAAAAGAGGCCTCCATTGTAAGGTTGTGGTTTTATCACCATGCCTGGTTCTCGCAGAAAAATGTGTAAAATATGTTCATTTTTGCAGGAAAAACGTGCAATTTTTCCTTTTAAAATTCAGAAAAACGTGTTATACTGCTCTCATCCCTTCAGAAAGCTTCCTGTATAATATAAAGCATAGTGAAGCTTGACTAAAGAAAATACCTCAAG
>JAJQGP010000113.1 GCA_021200475.1 Lachnospiraceae bacterium | reverse complement strand
TTCAAAGACAGGGTGAATTTCAAAGGCAAGGTGAATTTCAAAGGCAGGGTGAATTCCAAAGACAGGGTGAATTTCAAAGACAGGAGGAATCCCGGAAAAAAGAAGAGCCGCAGTCCTCGGAAAATGAGGCGACGGTGGCGTTTCGCGCGCCGAAGCAGAGCTCGTATTTTGTGACGGGCTGGATTGTCTGTGTAGATGGTCCGGATAAAGGACATGTCTTCAGCCTCTATCAGGGTTATCATTCCATCGGTTACGGGCGGAAAAATCAGATTTGTCTGCTGGAGGATCTCGATATTGCCAAAGGCGTGCATTGTTATCTGGTTTATGACGACAGGAAAAACCGATTTTATCTGGTGCCGGAGGGAGAAAATCAGACTTTTTTGAATGGGGAGCTGCTCGGCGGGCCGGCGGAGATTTTTACGGGGGATGATTTTAAACTGGGAAATTCGACCTTTGAATTTGTCGCGTTTTGCAAGGACGACAGAAAGTGGGACAGAAAGGATATATTGAAGAGAGGATAGTGACATGAGCGAGATCCGACTGGAACAGGCAAGAATAGAACTTCCATATATTCGTGTTTTCTATTATGGCGAGGATTACAGTAATGCGGAATCGGTTGTCACCGCGACATTGGACGGAACGAAGCTTCTGACAACGGTGTTTGACGCGGAAGAAATACCGGAGGGCACGGATTATTATCTTTTACTGGATATTACTGCGTCTGTTGGGAGTGATTATTTTGAGGCAATGAAGCAGTGCGTCCTGCAGTTTCAGAGTGGGATGCTTTCCGAAGATACGATTACGGTGATCGCCTATGGGGATGAAGTGACGGTGATTGCGGATCACGCGGGGAAAAATGAAGACTTTTCTTCCACAGTCTGTGCGCTTGTGAATGATAATTATACGACGCATTTCTGGGAGGCGCTGACAAAGACGGCGAGCCTGGTGGACAGTGAGGAAAACAAACTGACACGCGCTGTGGCGCTGGTTTTGACAGATGGAGAGGATTGCTCGGAGCACGAAAGCACGGAACAGGAAGCGCTGGAGACCCTGCAGGAGGCGGGGGTGCCGCTTTACGCGATGGCGGTGAAACAGACGGCCAGCGGCGCGGATAATGTGTTTCTGGATGATCTGAAGGATTTTGTGAGGGAAGCGAATGGGCAGACCTGGATTTTCAGTGTAGATGAGGCGGAATCCTGTATGGCGGAATGTCTGGAATATTTTCAGTCGGTTCATGAATTGGATTTTCGGTCGTCGAGTAACCGGATTGACGCTACGGAACAGCTTCTGACCGTGTTGTTTCCCAATCAGGAAAGCAGTACGCTTACCGTTTATCCGAAGTATTTTCAGACAGATACAGAGGCACCAACCGCGGAGATTGAAAAGCTGTCAGAGCGTGAATTGAAAATTACATACAGTGAATCGGTGTTGAATGCGGATCAGGCGAATAATTTTACCGTGACAAAGGACGGTTCGCCGCTGGCAATCTATACGCTCCACTATGAGTCATCGGATGGCTATTATACGGTGCTGACATTTGAGGAAGAGCTTGGGAACGGCGTGTATGAGGTGACATTCCGCAATGTCTGTGATGATTCGACTGAGGAAAATTTGTTGTCCGGCTCGGCAGTAATCGAGGTGAATGACGTACCGGAGACGGAAACGGAGAGTGAGACAGAGACCGAGACGGAAAGTGAAACAGAGGCTGCGGCGGGCACAGGCAGCAATTATGTGTTATATAGGGGCGCGGGATTTCTTGTACTTCTTCTTCTGATTCTGTTGTTGGTAAGAAGGCGGAAAAAAGAACAGAAACCGGAGGAGACGGTATCTATAAAGCAACAGGAGCTTCAATTTGAGATTGTCGATGATGAGGGCAGTACGAAACAGACATTTCCTGCGGATAAAAAACTGATCGCGGGGCGTTCATCGAAATGCGATATTGTGCTGAGTGATACTTCAAAAATGCTTTCGAATCAGCATTTTTCGATTGAAAAGATGGACGGCAGCTTTTACGTGACGGATCTGGATTCCACAAATGGGACCAGAGTAAATGGAATCCGGATTACTTCCAGGTGCAGACTGAAAAATGGAGATGTGATACAGGCAGGTTCTCTGAAGATTATCATAACATGGTAAATGGGCGATTTCGAAAACTGGTAAAAACGACTTACGTCGTTTACTATAATATAGTGACAGAAAAAGGGTTGGGACTATATGCTCTGGCAGCAGGATGGGAGTACAACAAAATGAATCAGGACGAGATAATCACGCAGGAGGATCATCGAATCCCGACTGTAAAAATAGGAATGTCGTCCGTGCTGGGTACGCGAAAAACGCAGCAGGACGTTGTGTATAGTTTTTCCCGGGAACCGCTGCATCTAGCGGTGGTGTGTGATGGCATGGGAGGCCTGGAGGGCGGGGAGATCGCGAGCCGGATCGCGGCAGAGACGCTGGCTGCTGATTTTCTGGAGCTGGATGAGGAAGAGGATATTTACTCCTTTTTGCGGGATGAGGCGCTGCGTCTGGATGAACAGGTGTGGAATCTACGCGGGGAGAACGGAGAATTTCTGGATGCGGGCACTACCATTGTGGCAGTTTTAATCAGAGGGAACGAGCTCTACTGGATGTCGGTAGGTGACAGCCGCATTTATCAGATCCGGAATGGTGAAATTACGGTATTGACACGGGAACATAATTATCGGCTGACTCTGGATATTTTGTTGCAGCAGGGCCGTATTTCAAAGGAAGAATATGACCGGTCGCAGGACAAAGCGGAAGCACTGATCAGCTATCTCGGGATCGGCAATCTGCGGCTGATTGATGGAAATAAAGCACCCATTCTAATGGAAAAAGGGGACAAATTCCTGCTTTGCAGTGATGGACTTTACCGGAGTATGGACAAAGAGCAGATTATGGAGCAGCTGCTGCGGGCACCGGACGAGGCGGGGCGGGCGGCGCAGATACTGACCACATCCGTGATGCAGCGCTGCCAGAGGAAGCAGGATAACACGTCGGTTGTTTTGGTGACATATTTGTAGCAAAACAAGAGAGGAAATGCTATGGGAGAAAAAAAGAGAACCTTCTGGAGACGAACCAAAGACACTGACCAGAAGGTGGAGTACATGCCTGTGGAAGAGGATATTACCGTACGCAACAGTCCTGCCAGCGAAGAGGCGCAGGAGGAAGAAGAGAAGACAGTGCGCGTCATGAGACCGGATGACATGGGAATGAAACGCGAAGACCGGGAGGATCTGACCAGAAAGCTGGATGATATGGAACCCTGGGCAGCCGGGTTTGATCCGGTATCGGTCGTTATAGGTCAGGAGACAGAAGGTTTTGGTGAAGCGGACAGGACAGTGAGCGACAGAAAAAAGCATTTTGAATCTGCAGCGGTTCCGTTTCTGAAACCGGTCGGCTGGCTGGTTTGTGTAGAAGGAGAAGATTTTGGAAAAAGCTTTCCGCTGAAAGAAGGAACGAATACGCTGGGGCGCGCCGGAAATATGGATGTTGTCATTGCCGGGGACCGGGCAGTATCAAGAATCAATCATGCCCTGATTACTTACGAGGAGAGCGAACGCTCCTTTCTTGCACAGACAGGATCCGCGATGAAGCCGGTTTACGTGAATGATGAGATTGCGCTGCTCCCAATGCAGATGAAAGCCAGGGATCTCCTCTGTGTGGGAGACACCACCCTGATGCTGATTCCGTGCTGTGATGAGAGCTTTAGCTGGGATTCGCTGGAGAGAAAGAAGATTGAGGGGAACGAAAAGTGAGTTATGTGATATCGATTTATGGAGACCGGTTTTATAAGAGAACGCTCCTTCCTGCAATCAATAACGCAGACAGCCAGATTGTGCTTTATAAGAGTGAGTTTGCGTTGGAAGAGGATATCGCAATTGCGCTGGAAGTGGTTGACTTTCTGTGGAGCTTTAAGCCGAGCGACCAGTACAGAATCTATAAAAAGAAGGATGAATTTTACAGCAATCCGATTAAAAATGAGGACATTCTGATGTTTGAGGCACAGAATATCAGGCTGACTTTTATTGTTTCAGAATTAAGGAGTCCGTTTTATGTTTACAAAAAGGTTTCGCTGGAAAATCAGAAGCGGATTACGATCGGAAAAAATGCCTCGAACCATATTTGTTATGATTATCTTGGGCGGGTGTCGAAAGAACATGCGGTGTTAGATCTGCGGGAAGATGGCTGTACTCTTTACGACACCAGTTCCAATGGTGTTTATGTGAATGGGAAGCGGGTAAACCGGGCCTGCAACCTTGTCTTTGGGGACGAAATTAATGTCCTGGAGCTGCAGCTCGTATATCTGGGCAGGCTTCTGGCTATCGGCGCCCACACGGATTCTGTAAAAATCGATTCCCGGGTTCTAAAAGAACTGACGCCGTCTGATCTGGAAAAGATTGCGTCAGGTGAGGGAAGCTTTGAGGCACCGACGGACGATATAACGAATAGAACCTTTTTCCATCGGACGCCCCGGAATATGGAAAAAATTGACTGTGAACCGATTGAGATCGATGAGCCTCCGGCACCGGCGCATCAGCGACGCCAGTCTGTACTCAGGACAATCGGGCCGTCATTTACGATGGCCATTCCGATGCTTCTCGGCTGCCTGATTTCGGTCTATGCCGCTAGGACCTCCGGAACTTCCTCTGTTTATATGTATACGGGGCTTGTGACAGCCGGGTCGTCGGCTTTGATTGGCGGGATGTGGGCAACTCTCAATATGAGAGCCAGAAAAAGGGAACTGCGCGAGGATGAAACGGAACGCCAGACGGCTTATGTTGAGTATTTACAGAAGACACAGAGTGAGATACGTGAGAGGTACGACAGGAACACACAGATTTTGCGGACACGGTATCCCCAGACACAGGTATGCGTGAAGTATGGGAATAAAACAACGCAGCTCTGGAATCGAAACCAGAAGCATGAGGATTTTCTGTACCATCGTCTGGGACTGGGGCGTATCCCGTTCCAGGCGCAGATTTCCGTTCCCAAGGAAAAATTCAAAGTACATAAGGATGAACTGGCCCTGAAACCAAGAGATATTCAATCGGAGTTTGAGACATTGAAGGATATCCCGGTAGGGCTGAATTTCCTGGAGCATTCTTTGACAGGAATTATCGGCGGGAAAGGAAAAGAGGGAGCGTATCAGATTGTGAGGAATCTGATTATTCAGATCGCGGCAGGTAATTGTTATACAGATGTAAAGATAGGTATCGTTTTTGACCGGGAAAATGGCAGGGAAAAGGAGCTTTTTGAGTGTGCAAAATGGCTGCCTCATGTATGGTCGGAAGACCGGAAAGCGAGATATGTGGCGGATACACCGACGGCAGCAGGGGATGTGTTTTATGAGATTGCGAAGGTACTGCGCACACGGATGGAGGAAGGGAAGAGTGACAGAGAAGGGATGATTCCCAAGCCGTACTATATTTTGATTGTTACGGATCCGAAGTTTCTGGAAGGAGAGCTGATTGCGAAATATGTTTTTGACGGCTCGGGCAGATGTGGACTGAGCACTCTTCTTTTGGTGGAACAGTATGAGAATCTGCCCAATTCCTGTGAGTTTATCGTTCAGAACGATGAAGAGTTTCAGGGATATTACCTGGTGACAGATGACAGCTCAGAACGTGTGCCGCTGCGCTTTGACACAGTGGTACAGGCTGATTTTGAAGCATTTTCCAGAAGACTGAGTTCGATTGAGGTAAATGAGGCAGAGACAGGCGGAGAAATCCCGGAATCCCTCACCTTTTTTGAAATGATGGGGATTCACTCGCCAGATGAGATGGATGTGCCAGGCCGCTGGCGTAAAAACCGGACGTATGACAGTATGCGTGTTCTGATTGGGCAGAAATCCGGCGGCGCACCCTGTTATCTGGACATCCATGAAAAATACCATGGCCCGCATGGGCTGGTGGCAGGCACGACTGGCTCTGGCAAGAGTGAGACATTACAAACCTGGATGCTTTCTTTAGCGGTGAATTTCAGCCCGGATGATATAGGCTTTTTTATCATCGACTATAAGGGCGGCGGCATGGCAAACCTGTTTTCCAGTCTTCCGCATGTGATGGGACAAATTTCGAACCTGTCGGGGAATCAGGTGCGCCGTGCCATGGTCTCGATTAAAAGCGAAAACCGCAGACGCCAGAGAATCTTTAATGAATATGGAGTAAATAACATCAATAATTATACAAGACTTTATAAGGGCGGTGAAGCAGCACAGCCGGTGCCGCATCTGTTTATTATTATTGATGAGTTTGCGGAGCTGAAACGCGAGGAGCCGGATTTTATGCGTGAGCTGATCAGCGTGGCTCAGGTAGGGCGAAGCCTGGGCGTGCATCTGATTCTGGCGACACAGAAGCCGAGCGGTACGGTGGATGACAATATCTGGAGTAATACCCGATTCCGTCTCTGCCTGCGTGTACAGGACCGTCAGGACAGTAACGACATGCTGCACAAACCGGACGCAGCGTATATTACACAGGCCGGACGGTGCTATCTGCAGGTTGGAAATGATGAGGTTTATGAATTGTTTCAATCGGGGTTCAGCGGAGCGGCCTATGACGAAGAGGAAGGCAGCGTACGGACAGAGATCGCGAAAATGTATTCTCTGACCGGCAAGGCAGCTCTGATCGGTAACCGCATGAAAAACAAGCGAAGGAAAAATGCTGTTGGCGGAGCGGTGAATGCTGCCGTTCAGGAAAAGACACAGCTGGACGCAGTCGTGGAGTATCTGTCCAGGACGGCTAAAGAGTATGGCTATACCAACCGTTTCATGCTATGGATGCCCGTTTTACCGGAACTTATGGAATTAAGCGCTTTGGATGGTTTTTCTAAAGGATCTTTTGATGGAAAAACATGGAAAAACCAGGAGGGGCCATGGAAGCTGGAGGCACTCATTGGGTTATTGGATGATCCGGCCAATCAGGCACAGGAGGTTCTTTCTGTGAATCTGTCGGAAGGTGGCAATCATGCGGTGATAGGAACAGTGGTCAGCGGAAAAAGTACTTTTTTGCAGACCTTTGTATATTCCATGGTTCAGAAATATTCACCGGACTGGGTGAACTTTTATCTTCTGGATTTTAGCAGCAATATGCTGGGAGCTTTTGAGGGACTGGCGCATGTAGGAGGCGTTATCCGGGAAAGTGAAGTCGACAAGTGCGCGAAATTTTTTAATATGATGAAAGATATGATGGAGGAGCGCAAGGAAACGCTGAAGGGTGGAAATTACGAGCAGTACGTCCGGGCGCATGGCGTGGCGCTTCCTGCGGTCGTTATTGTAATTGATCAGTTTTCAAATTTTGCGGAGAAGACAAATCATATGTATGAGGATATCCTGGTTCAGATTTCCAGAAATGGGGCGGGATATGGGATTTACCTGGTTATGGCATCTGCCGGATTTGGCATGATGGATATACCGAACCGGATTGGCGACAATGTGCGGACAACGATTTGTCTGGAGTTTGGGGATAAGTTTCAATATGCGGATGCTCTGCATACCTTTCAGATTAACGTTATGCCGGAGGGTGGCGTGAAAGGACGCGGTCTTGTACGGGTAAATGAGACTGTGTTGGAATTTCAGACAGCGGTCAGCCTGATTGCGGACGATGATTATACGCGGGCAGAGCGGATCGCAGAAGAATGTGCGAGAATGAATGCTGTGTGGAAGGGAAGAAGCGCCCGTCCGATTCCGGTGATTCCGGAAAAACCGGTATTGAGTGAGTTCCTGGCTCTGGAGAGTGTGGAACGATTGATTGCGGATGACCGTCATCTGCCGGTCGGCTATAATAGCCAGAACGCTTCCCCATATAGCATTGATCTGAGCAGAATTTACTGTTACATCGTATCAG
The DNA here is from genome assembly GCA_021200475.1 of Lachnospiraceae bacterium. Classification (GTDB taxonomy): domain Bacteria; phylum Bacillota; class Clostridia; order Lachnospirales; family Lachnospiraceae; genus Choladousia. Next base: position 14,980 of record JAJQGP010000113.1, on the reverse strand, counting down.
GAAAAGCGAGAACCGGAAAAACAAATTTCCTGAAAGTGCTGTTGAATATTGTAGCAGTAAAAGGCGGAAAAATTATCGTATTTGATTTCGACGGGGCATTGAAACGCACTGCAGAGTCACTTGGCGCCCGCCTGGTGGGAACAGAGCAGGAAATGTATAATCTTTGGATGGAACTGCTCCCGGAGATTCAGCGGCGGAACCGTATGAAAAGGAACGCGGCTGAGCAGGAATTTGAAGAGGAGGAGATCTATGCACAGATGTCCGAGGAGGAGTCGATCTATTTCTTTATTGACGACCTGACTGCTTTTGTGAGGAAGGTCTGCCAGCCGGAGGATGCGTCAAAGAATATGAAAGCTTTTCTGGAAAACATTACAGAGAAGGGGCGTCTGCACCAGATGTTTTTCTTTGCCGGGCTTAACAGTGATCGGATTTCAGAGGCTTCAGGACAGAAGCTGTTTGAAAATATGGTTTCCTATAAGACAGGAATTCATTTTGGCGGAAATGTCAGCGGCCAGAGGATTCTGGATTATTCTTATATTCCGTTTACGGAACAGAGTAAGGTGTTAAAGCCGGGAATCGGATTGATACCGGCGCAGAACGGTGTAGTGGAGACAAAGAGTATTGTGGTGCCATTGGCCAAAAAGTAGGAAGAACTGCTGCGGGGATATCGGATGATGAATGGAATTTTTGAATATGGTATCCGGCGTAGGGAGGTAGAGGAATGATATCTTGCCTTGTAATTGACGCAATGCGAGAGGAACGGGCGGAAATAACAGAGCTTTTGCGTTATGAGGCTGCTCATCTGAGCGAGGATGAGTGGAATATGGAAGCACCGGAGCGTAAGGCGCAGTTAGCTGCCGCGCTGGAGCAGGAGTATGATATGGCCTGTCTGGATGTGACAGCGAAAGGAATGCTTCTGTGGACGGAGCAGTTCCGCAAAAAGCACGAAAAGGCGTTTGTTTTGATTATCGCGGATACAACGATACCACCGACGGTGTATTTGAAGCCTTCTATTATGCCCACTTCCCTCATTCTTCGACCGCCCAAACGGGAGGAAATGCAGAAAACGCTGCGTGAGCTGGCAGCGCTTTGTGTGGAACGTTTAAGGGAGAAGGATGGCGGGGAAGCCTTTGTGGTGGAAGAGCGCGGTGAGCGAACATTCCTCGAGTACAGCAAAATCTGTTATTTTGAGTCCAGGGAGAAAAAGGTGTTTGCGCGGTGCGCCGCGAAGGAATACGGATTTTATGATACATTGGATCATCTGACTGAGATTTTACCGGATTATTTTGTGCGCTGCCACCGTGGCTTTATTATCAATCAACGAAAAGTTACGAAGATTCTGCTGGGACAGAATTGTATTGAGCTGGAGCAGGGGATGACAATCCCTGTGTCACGAAGCTATCGGGCGGAGGTAAGAAAATTAAAGGGATGAACGCAGAAATGGATTGTATGATCGTGACGCAGAAGGAATTTCAGATTCTGGCAGTGCTTGAAGGAATGGAGCGATTTTGCGGATTTGACCTGGAAGAAAAACTGCCGGAAACCAGAGAAGAATTATGGCCGCTTCTCCTGGAAATGGTGCAGAAGGGCGAGATCTTTGTGCGGGAAGAGGAGGCTTCGAGAAATGGGGAAGAGGATTCCTTTGAATTGGCGCCTTATCTGAGAGGAGTGTTCTCTGTGCTGAAATCCTGTGAGCGAATGCTGGTGCTTTATTCGGGAAGCGAGGCTTGTCCTTCAAAATGTATTTATGCTGCGGATTGGGGCGGAACGGCAGTATTTCAAAACAGCGCAGTCAATAAAACAGAGATGAAAGTTTATTTTTTTGATCAGATGGAAAGTTTGCATCTGGTATTGGACAGCATAAAGGAAACAGGGCATACGCTGCCGGAGGAGAAAGATTGTGTGGATGAAGAGGTGTTTCCGTTTGATGGTAACTTTGTGGATGCGGGAACTCTTTGCAGGATACCGGATGTTTTTCTCGTAGTTGATATCATCAGCATCGCTACGGCGCAACCGGAAGGACGATGTATTCTGACAGAAGAGGGGATTTACCCGATAATTATCATACAGAAACAGGGAGAGCAGAGGAAAGAACACCTGAGTAAACAGGGGATACAGGAATTTCTGGGAGGGTATATTTCATGATAATGGTTGACGTCTATGTCCCGGCTCTTGGACAGACTTATGATTTCAGTCTGGATGAAAAGGCCAGGCTGAAGGATATCACAGAAGAACTGGCGGATATGATCGGACAGAAAGAGCAATCTGAATTGCAGGGAGATGTCCGGGGGCTTCTGTTGTGCAGCGGAACAGACGGGAGGGTGTTGCCGTCCGGCAGTACGTTATCCGCGTGCGGGATACGGAATGGGTATCGGTTGATGTTGATTTGAAATTATTGTCTGTACGTTGATCTTGCATTTTGCTGTGGGGCAGGGATATAGCCGCAAAACGAGTTGACCGGACAGAATCAAGAGGAGAATTATGAACGGGAAGGAAAGACTGTGTGTAAACTGTTTTCGTATTGTCAGGGGAGGGCATGAGGTCTGCCCCTATTGCGGATTTATTGAAAATGGGCTGGCAGGGGAAGCCTGCCAGCTTCGGCCGGGAACCATTCTGGCGGATCGTTATATTATTGGTGAAGCGATTGGTCAGGGAGGCTTTGGGATCACCTATAAAGGGTATGATACAAATCTTGGATCCGTGGTTGCAGTGAAAGAATTTTATCCTTCCAGATGCGTGAGCCGCGCGGAGAATGAGACGAGAGTCAGCGTTTTTTCCGGGGAAAGGAAACAGGAGTATGGAGCTATGCTGAAACGTTTTCTGGAAGAAGCGCGAAATGCCGCTCTGTTCTGGAAGGAGCCGGATATTGTAAATGTGCTTGCGTATTTTGAGCAAAACGGGACGGCATACATGATTATGGAATACATAGAAGGCGTTCTTCTCAAGCAGCTCCTGGAACAGGAGGGCAGGCTTGAGCCGCAGGTGGCCTGTACCTATATGTGTGCGATCCTGAAGGCTCTTTCAAAGATTCATGAAAAAGGGATTATTCACCGGGACATCAGCCCGGACAATATTTTTCTGACCGGAGAAAATACGATCAAGCTGCTTGATTTTGGAACGGCCAGATTCCAGCAGGGGGAGAGCGGGCAGAATGTGTCTGTGGTAGTAAAGCCAGGCTATTCTTCCCCGGAACAGTACCGCTCAAAGGTACGCCAGGATTCCCGTATGGATATTTATTCCGCAGGAGCTGTGTATTTTCGGATGCTTACCGGATTTCGTCCGGCAGAGGCGCTGGATCGGATGGAAAAGGATGAGGTGGCGTTCACGGAACATGTGGGAATAAACGTCAGATTAAAAGAAGATATATTAAAAGCAATGGCATTGGATCCGGAAAAACGTTTTGCATCTGCGGAGGAATTCCGTCTTGCAATTGAAGCGCATGGCAGACTGCCTCAAAAGAGTGGATTTTTTGACCGATTCCGGAGGTAGAAATGGAAATCCGGTCATTCATCCGAAAAAACGTGTCGTTTGTCAGAAATTGAAGTTTTCTTTGTAAATCTGTTTATAATGACATCAGAAAGCAGGGGGAGAGATGAGAGTAGAGACTGAGATTTTGAGAAGCAGGTCAGAACAGATGCAAAAAGATATCCGGAAGCTGGATGGTATGATCAATGAGTCAGACCTTATCCGGCAAAAGCTTGAGGAACAGGAAAGTCTGAAGGATGTCAGTATGATTCTGAAAATCTGGTCTCAGGGGGCAAAAGAGATCAGGGAATCCTTTAAAAGATACCAGCGGTTGACAGCAGCGGCAGCAGACCGATACGAGCGATGTGAAAAGAAAGTATTTCAGCAGGTGAATGAATATACCGTACGCAGATATCCGCCGACGGTTATAAGTGTAACAATATTGCCGGTTAGCGATTGTGAACAGGTCATAATGCCATTTCAATTTCAGCTTTATAAAAGCGAAAATGTGGAGTAAAAGAGAGGAGGGTGCAGATGTGAAGCTGGGAATAAATATTGATGCCTTGAAAAGTGACATTGGAACGCTAAATTCATATCGATCAAATCTGCAAAGCAGAATCGAGGAGCTTTCCAATAGCATGAATTCCCTGGACAGCAGCTGGGACGGTACCGCAAAACAGGCGTACATGACTCAGTATGATGCGGATGAAACCACAATACGGGATATCCTGGTGTCGCTGGATGAGTTTATACAGACACTGGAATATGCCAGAGATGAGTATCAGAACTGCGAAAATGCGGTTAATAGTGCCGTAAAGGCAATTCGAATATGAGGGGGCATGAGACATGGCGGGAAGTATTCTGAACAGTTCCAATACGACGATCCGCGTATCGCCCGATGTATTGAAATCGCGCGCATCGGAGGCGGAAAGTAAAATCAGCCAGATGAATACGGCTTTGTCGGGAATTCTCCAGGTGGTTCGCGGTACTTCGAGCTATTGGACGGGCGAAGCTGCTGATCTTTGCAGAAAGAAGTACGAGGAACAGCAGGAGCAGGTGGAGACGATCATGGAACGGATGAAAATACAGCCTAAGACTTTGCTGACGATAGCGAATGTTTATCAGGAGGGAGAAGAAGCAGCAACCGAAGCGAGCAGCCAGCTTCCATCGGATGCGCTTCTATAGGAGAAAAACAGGAGGAAAACGGATGTCTACGGTAAAAACGCTGGTCAGCATACAGATCGACTTTGCGAACACTAAAAAACAGGCGCAGAAGCTGGATACCCTGGCCGGGCAGCTTGATGATCTGGCGAACTCCAGCCTGGAGAATTCCCTTAACGCGATTGGGGCAGCCTGGACGGGTGAGAGTGCGGAGGAATACCTTCAGAAAGGGGAATTGCTGGAGGAGAAGCTGAGGAAAAGTGCAAAAAATCTTCGCGCAATCGCGGAAGCGATCCGGCAGGTCACTCAGGTCACCTACAACGCGGAACGGCAGGCTATTTTGCTGACGCAGACAGAGAGCAGCTGATGATAGTACAGGCGGAAGCGGCTTAAGAGACGGAAAAGTGTCTGTTTTACTTATCCGCGAAGCAAGCTGTGAAGCCTACTATAATACACAAGTTATCATGCAAAGGCGAGTAAGTTTTTTTCGCCTTTACAGCTTTGCAGTCACAACAGGCAAGAATGAAAAACAAAAATCAAAAAACAGGAGGAAATCAATCATGGCAGAATTTACAGTAACAGCGTCATCATTAAGATCGCAGAAAGAGACCCTGCAGGAACTGAATCAGAGCCTGCAGACCCAGATCAATCAGCTGGAGTCAGCGGAAGCGAATGTGTCATCCATGTGGGATGGCGACGCGAAGACGGCTTTTCATTCAGCATTCATTCGCGATAAGGGGCAGATGGATAATTTTAAGTCGGCGATTGATCAGTATATCACAGCGCTGGAGACAATTATTACCACATATGAAACGGCGGAAAATACAAATACCCAGACAGCGACAACCAGAACTTATCGTTAAACAGATTCGTCATTAAATGAATTGAGAAGAGGAGAATTATCATGGAAGGTATTTTGAAAGTAACACCGGCTAAATTAAAATCAGCTGCACAGGAATTCAGCACTTGCGGACAGGTCGTAAGCGGACTCACATCACAGATGACATCTTTAGTAGACGGACTTAGCTCCGTATGGACCGGCGAAGCCGCAAATGCATACAGAACAAAATTTCACGAGCTGGATGACGACATTACCAGATTTAACAGCATGATCCAGGAGCATGTGACAGACCTGACCGAGATGGCCTCTGTATATGAAACCGCAGAGACAGAGGCACAGAATGCAAGCTCAGGGCTGCCGACCGATCCGCTGGTGTAATTGTGAATTTTTCAATGGAAGGTGAAATATAGGAATAGGTAAATTCATAATCAGGGACAGTTGAATAATCTGTCCCTGATGCTGGATTTTAAGTATATTTTCTTTGAAAAACCAGAAGCGGATATAAAATGGCAGTGGTTGATTACGCAGTATACAGGCGGCCGGAGGGAGGAGAGTGCATGTCATCAATATCAATAAATACAACGAAAGTCCTGAGGGAGCAATCTTCCCTGCAAGGTTATCAGAAAAAGGTAAACAGGATTGCAGACAGTGTGGAAAATGTTCGCTTAAACCTGAGCTTTGATCTTCAAAGCAGGGATAGAATTGTAAAAACCTTGTCTTCAACGGAATCTCTTCTGGAGGTGTGCAAAACGGATCTGGGCTCGATGGAAAGCGTTCTTGGGGAAGTGATGTCGAGGTACCAGGAGACGGAAGAAAGAGTAAAAGAGCGAAGCGGGCAGCTGACGAAATCAGAGATCACGGAGGCTGAAATTACTGTAGAATATAGCAGTAGCAGTACAAGCGGGGAAGAAGCTGGAAATTCTGATGATGCGGACAGTTCCAATGGGATTGATACCTTTTTGAATTATATTCTGGATTTTGGTAAAAAGTATCTGACGATTTTTAATAAATTCTTTGGTGATGATGAAGCAGGTCTGGGAAGTAAATTTTTCTCATATTTTAAGAACCTTTTTGGATTCTTTTCAGGAGACAAAAGTGGTTTAACTGGCGTTTCAGACTGGTTTGATCTTGCAAGCGGCAGTTCCAACCTGTGGAATTCCATTTATAGCTATATGAAAAAAACGTATGATGCATTAGATGATAAGAGCCAGTATAATAATCTTGTGGGTGCATGGGGAGACTCTTCAGATGCTATAGGTGTAGGAGGAAGTTTGTTTGGATTATTTGCTGGCATTATGGACACGGCGGATACCCTTCTTTCTGGAGAGACAACGATTGGAGAAAGAATAGCGTCTATCATTGATGGGGCAAGCGGACTGATCGACGTTGTAAAAGCAATCTATAATGTTGGGCACACTGTAGCGAGAGGGCTTCTTTTCTCAGCAACTGATCTTTGGGCTACCTTTGCGAAAACGATTACAAGCAGCGTTTCACAGCTTGCAAAGAGCATTAGCAATTATCTGGAGGATGGGACCTGGGATTTGGGTGATACCGGTGCAACTGGAGTGGAAATGGCAGTGGCCGGTCTGACTACTATGATTTCTGCTTTAACACTCGGAATTATATCTCCGGAAACATTTGGAACAACAGCAGAAGACATCAGTTCTGCATTAGAGGGCTTTACGGAAGATTTGGGAACCTGGATTGGAGAGCTGATACTCTCATATTAAATATCTTATTTGAAAATGTATAGGGAGGCAGGAAAGACAGATATGAATACAGAAAGAGATATATTACCAATCGGAAGTGTTGTATTGCTGAAAGACGCAAAAAAGAAAATAATGATCATTGGCTTTATGGCTCTTGATATGGCGAAAAAAGACAAGGTGTTTGATTATATGGGAGTCGTATATCCGGAAGGCTTTCTTGGAAAGGGCAGCGCCTGTATGTTTAATCAAGACAAAATTGAAGAGGTGTGCTTCAGGGGATACGAGAATGAGGAGAATGAAGAATTCCGAAAGATTGTGCAGCAGGTATATAATGCGGCGGATCAGTTAGTGAGTCAGGGAAATCAGGAATCAGAAAGAAAATAGGGAGCATTTATGGGAAGCACCCGGACAAATGTTTTGATACCCGAAATGTCATCCGCATAAAATTATTGAGCTTTTTGTGTTTACCTATGCTATAATGGACAGGAATCTTGAGATGAACCCGATAAGAATGTAGAAGGAGGGCTGACGCATGGCAATGATTCCCCTGCCTTATGGCATGGACCTTTTTGAACAGGTGCGCAAAGAACATTGTTACTATATTGATAAAACCCTTTTCATTAGTGAGATGATGAGCGTTCCTTTTAAAGTGAACCTGATCACGCGTCCCCGGCGGTTCGGGAAAACGCTGGCGATGAGCATGCTCGCGAGTTTTTTTGATATCCGCAGAGACAGCCGTGAGTTATTTGAGGGACTTCAGATTTTAGAAGAGAAGGAACTTTGCGCACAGTGGATGAATCAATGGCCGGTACTTTTTGTGACGCTGAAGGATGTGAACGGACTGGATTTTCCCGATGCGTATGGTATGCTGGTTCAGGTCATATCGAATTTATGTAAGGAGCACTCATACTTGAAAACAAGTGACCGTGTGGATCCTGAGGACAGAAAAGCGTTCATGAAGATATATGCGCGAGAAGGAGATATTTCTGATGTTAAAAATGCACTGGATCTTTTGCTGCGCATGATGTGTGCGCACTATGGGAAAGAAGTCATCCTGCTTGTGGATGAATATGACGTTCCCCTCGCGAAGGCGAGCGATAACGGCTATTACGATGAGATGCTGAATGTGATCCGGATGCTTCTGGGAATGTCCTGGAAGTCCAACCCGAATCTGAAATTTGCCGTGGTGACAGGGTGCTTAAGGGTAGCAAAGGAAAGTATTTTTACCGGGGCGAATAATTTTGTCTCAAACTCCATTTCGGATGTGAGGTATCAGGACTGTTTTGGATTTACAGAAAAGGAAGTGGTGCAGATTCTTGCGGATGCGGATCTGTCGGAGGCACTGCCGGAGATGAAACAGTGGTATGACGGCTACCGCTTTGGAAGGATGGAGATTTACTGCCCATGGGATGTGCTGCTCCATGTGCTGGATCTGAGCCAGGGTGAGAAAAGAAAACCCGGCAATCACTGGCTGGACACGAGCCACAACAACATCATCCGGCGCTTTATTGAACTTCCGGACATGTTTGTCAATGATAAATTTGAGACGCTGCTCTCCGGGGGAGTGATTCAGGAGCGGATTCGGGAGGATCTGACCTATGATATCGCACATTCTTCGGAAGATAATTTATGGAGTATCCTTTACCTGACTGGATATCTGACGCAGGTTCTGCCGGAAGAGCTTCCGGAAGGGATGACTCCCCAGGAGGGAAAGACATCCCTGCGCATTCCGAATGAAGAGGTGAAGTCTGTTTTTAAAGACACCGTGCAGGCCTGGTTTGAGGAGTCTATCAAATCCAGAGACCGCAGTGAGCTTTTTCGCGAGTGGTGGAACGGGGAAGATGAGAAGCTGACGGAGGACGTCTCAGACATTCTCTTCGATACCATCAGCTACTATGATTATAAAGAGGATTTTTACCATGCGTTCGTTGCCGGTATGTTCTCCGGTGCGGGCTATGAGGTAAAATCCAATTCAGAGCAGGGGAAAGGAAGAGCGGACATCATTATCAAAGAGCGCCGCCGCAGACGAGCTATTGTCATTGAAGTGAAATGGCTTTCTGTTAAAAGGAAAGACGCCACTCTTGAAAGTGAATGCCAGGAGGCGCTCGATCCGATCGAGAGGATGCAGTACGCGAGGAACCTGCAGAACGAAGGGTTCCGGACGGTTCTTTGTTATGGCGCTGCATTCCTCGGGAAAGACTGTCTGATCAGACTGGCTGGAGAAAAAAATGATGGGTAATGTATGACTCGTTAGAAGAAAAGAGTGTCATTTCGCATAGCGGGCAGGAGACGGAAAAGTCGTCTCCCGTCCGAAAGGATTCAAACCCTCTTATCTCAGTTCGCTTTCAAAAGCTGCAATTCTTTCTTCAGCCGATCCACTTCCCGCTCCGCGCGGATCGCTCTTTGCTCTGCGGCGTCGGCTCTCTTACGCTCACGTTGTGTTTTTCTGCGCTGTTGTTGTTTTCCAATCTGAATACCTTTTTGAATACCTTTTTGAATACCTTGTTCCTCTACCAGATCTGATAAATTACACATGGATCTCAACTCCTCTCCGATTGCACCCCGACTCATGGGGATGTGAAATTTGTTTTCCAGTTCCTCTTTTTTCTCTTCATATGATTTTGTCTTTGACAGAAGCGTATTCATCATCTGCAAAAAGACGTTTTCTGTCGCGACAGATTCATTTAACGTAATTACGATGGTGCATATTTTATCATAAGCGGAAACCTGATCCGGGTAGCTGCCATATACATGTGTCGGGGTGAGCGAGTAACGTACGATAGTGTTGCCTGTTTTCTTTGGCGCATTCATGCAGATGAAAATGCTTATGGCCTTCATGATACTGTCGTAGTCAGAGCCCTCGAACACGGTAGTCAGCTGAGAAGAAATCATCCGCGCACTGTAGTAAATGCCGCGGGTCTCAATTTTATATCCGGGATAGAAGGACTTCTGCGGCTCTATATCCGCGAGAATCCGCTTTTGCTTCATTTCTTCTTTTTCTAAAGTGTTGTCTGGCTGCTCAGATGTAGTAATAATATTTCCTCGTGGCATTTTCGTAGACCTTGAGATTCGGGGTTCATGAATTTTGGCAGTTTGGCGTGTCTCCCTATGCTTTTTTGGAACCTGTATGGAAAAATGGATGTCATAGTAGACAACACCTTCTCCATGAACGCTACTTTCGTTTGCCATACCTGTAATCCGCGCTGATTGCAGATCATCAGGACGGGAATGACGGTGAGGGGCATCCGAATTTGTCTCGCCAGGACTTACGGGGATGCTTCCGATCGCGGGAATCCCTTCTATATAATCGGATATTTCCTCGATGGAGCAGTCTCTGTATTCTTCAGTTGTAGATTTCAGTACCCATGCGAGTATGTTCCTGTGGCTGAGTACCTGTCGACATAGCGCGTCGTATTGGATCTTCAAACCAGCGTTGGAAATGGATCTTGCAAGTGTGTTGTCCACGGAATGCATCTCCTTTCTTTATTATACAGGCAATCATGAAAATTGCAAGTAAAAGTTTAATATGATTTATATTATATAAAGAAAATAAAATATGTCAAGTTTATTATTAACAATAGAAGGTAAAAATATTTTCAATAACAATTTAATGTAAAGCATGCAACATATAGGAAGATGTGAAGAAAAGGAATAATAAGATTTATGAGAGTCTATAGGGATAATGCAATGTATTCCGATTTGTGAGCATGGAGGGTAATGCAGAAATGCTTTACATCCGCTTTGCTTTGGGGTTCGAAGATATGTAGGGAATGGATGCCGAGGGGATCTGTTTTAGTGATGTATAGTTATTTGGATTCATCTTTAAGGCGGGCGATGATTCCTGACAGGATATTTATGAGCACCAGTTTTTCTGACCTGGAAAGTCTGTTTATTTCTGCGTTCATCTGACTGTCACCGGCAAGGGTACTTTCGCCTTTGTCAGATATGCCGTCTCCCCAGAAAAGATAATCGAGCGACAGATCAAGCGCAATAGAAATCTTTTCTAAAGCATCCAGAGATATTGCTTTCAAACCATGCTCAATCTCGTATATATAGTGCGGAATTACGTCGACCAGTTCTGCGAGCTTATGGCATGGACCTTTTTGAACAGGTGCGCAAAGAACATTGTTATTATATTGATAAGGCTCACCTCATCAGTGAAAATTGCGTAGTGGGTTTAACAGTGTACTTTATTTTCTTCACGCTTTCCATTTCGATGCTGTTATGAACTGTTACTATAATTTTATATAAGAAATCTGACTATCGGGAAACGGAGGTATAGATACTTCTGATTTCCCTTTTTTATGTGCAGAGCCGGGTAAGGAATTTTGCGGCTGATGTCGTACCCGGCCCGCGCGGCGAGCAGGGAGAAAATCTCCCTGCTCGATTTACGTAGATTTTACATATCCTTTACTCTTGCCCGATATTCTGTTTTATGTAAATACGCTAAACTATCTGTGTACAAAGAAATAGAAGGAAAAAGTGATATGAGGGCACTGTGTATGAGAAGGAAAAACGACTGATATAGATTTATGGAAGCAGTTCAAAGAGATAAGACAGTGCGGCGACAAAAGAAAAGGACATAGGAGAAAAAGATGAACGATACACTGGAGATCATTTTTGGTCTGTTTGGAGGCCTGGCGATTTTTATTTTTGGTATGAACCTGATGAGCGAATGTCTGCAAAAAGCGGCGGGCGAACGAATGAAGCAGATTCTGGGACTTCTGACAAGAAACCGGCTGCTCGGCGTTCTTGCGGGTGCGCTGGTGACAGCCGTTTTGCAGAGCAGCAGTGCGACGACAGTCATGGCGATTGGTTTTGTCAGTGCGGGACTGATGACTCTGCCGCAGGCAATTTCCATCATTTTTGGCGCGAATATTGGTACGACGATTACCGCGCAGATCATTGCTTTTAAGATTACGGATTATATTTATGTATTTATTTTTGTCGGATTTATTATTTCCTTTGTCTGTAAAAAGGAACGGATCAAAAATATCGGTCTGACCCTGTTTGCGTTTGGACTGCTGTTTCTTGGAATTGAGACGGTGGGAGATGTGATGAAGCCGCTGGCGTCCAGTCCGGTCTTCACGAATATGATTGCAAAGGTGGCGGATATGCCGGTGCTCGGCGTTCTGGTGGGTACGCTGATGACGCTGGTGGTGCAAAGCAGCAGCGCGACGATCGCTGTGCTGCAGAATTTTGCCTCGCAGGCGGGAGCAGACGGCGTTACCAGTATTCTGGGGCTGACCGGGGCGATTCCGATTCTGCTCGGAGATAACATTGGTACGACGATCACAGCACTTCTGGCTTCGGTCGGGCAGTCGAAGGACGCGAAGCGGACAGCCGTCGCGCATTCTCTTTTCAATATTTCCGGTGCGCTGCTGTTTATCTGGTTTGTTAAGCCGTATGCGGCGCTGATTCAGCGTATTTCTCCGAGTGAGGCGGAGATTGATGTGATTTCACGGCAGATCGCGAACGCGCACACGATTTTTAATATTACGATGACGGTGCTCTGGATTCCGCTTCTGGGGGTTATGGTGAAGCTGGTTATGAAGCTGATTCCGGATGGAAAGATGGAAGAGGCGGATCCGGCGGTTCCGGTTTATCTGGACAAAAATGTCCTCGCTCAGCCCGCGGCCGCACTGAAGCTGGTGGCGAAGGAGACGCTGCGCTGCGGGGAAATTGTGCGGACGATGCTGCAGGATGTCCATGGAACAGTGGAAAGCGGCAACACGCGGGTTCTGACGAAGGTGCGGGAGTACGGTCAGGCAGTGAGCTCCCTGCAGGGGGAAATTAATGAATATCTGGCAGACCTGTTTTCCTCAGGTGCCCTGACGGAGCAGCAGGCGACGGAGACAGCGAAGCTGATGGTTGTGCTCAGTGATTTGGACCGCATGAGCAGCCTGTCGGTGGAAATGGCGGAGACGATTCAGGAAAAAATCGATAAAGGCTATTCCTATTCGGAGGAGGCGATTCGTGATCTGGAAAACAGCCTGGGTAAAATTGAAAAAATGTATGCGAATGCTCTGACTGCGCTGTACAAAAGAGAGGAAAGTGCGATACGCAAGATCATCAAGCACAAGGACGAGGTGCTGGATCTGGATATCAATATGCGCAAATTGCATATGCAGCGTGTGACGGAAGGCAAGTGTAAGAGAAGCCTGTCGGCGCCGTTTATGCGGATTTTGCACTGCATTGACCGTATGGGAAACAGCTGTGTGAATCTGGCGGAGGTGGCGATGAACCAGATGAATTTTGAATATTTTATTGCGGAAGACAGGAAGGCGGAGTCTCAGTGTTAAAGTGCTGTGCTTTGGCGCAGGCAGCACCCTGAAACAGAAAAAGGTGCAGAACATAAGGAATGCCTGGCGGCTGCTGTTTTGGCCGGAAAGGTTTGCAGAAGGAGGGGGGATATCCTATGACTGGAACGATGATTTCCGTGATTGGCTATATGATTGCAGTGGCGGCGCTTGTTTTCATGATTGCGGGAGCGGCTGTATGGAACAATTATAAGAGAAAAAAACAGGCAAAACGCTCCTGAAAGGCTGATGAGGGAATATTTTTTTCCTTGCAATCCATATAAAAATAAGATACAATTGATCAAAATTCTGAACAGCAGGCATTGTGCGGCCTGCTGTTTTGATGCGCAGGGCTGGACAAGGAATCTTGCGGCTAAAGCCGCACCCAGCCCGCGCAGGCGGATAGGGGAGAGAAAACTCTCCCTATCCGATCGCAGAGCGACAGGAAATGGTACACAGAGTCCCCGTCTGACTCGTACACAATAAGGAAAAGAGGATGTTCCATGCAGCAGGATCACAATCGTCAGAAGAAAATTGCAGTTATCAATGACTTTACAGGCTTTGGCCGATGCTCGCTTACGGTATCGATTCCGATTATCTCCGCGAGAAAGGTACAGTGCTGCCCGGTGCCAACCTCTATTTTCTCTAATCATACGGCGTATGAAAGCTGTTATTTTGAGGATTATACCGACCGGATGCAGCTGTACATTGATGAATGGAAAAAGCTTGGTCTTACTTTTAATGGGATCAGCACCGGGTTTCTTGGCTCAAAAGAGCAAATCCAGATTGTGCTTCGTTTTCTGGATGATTTTGCAAAGCAGGACACAGTTGTTATTGTAGACCCGGTGATGGGAGATGATGGGGTGCCGTATTCGACCTATACGCCTGAAATGTGTTCGGAAATGAAGAAGCTTGCAGTGTGTGCGGATATTCTGACACCGAATCTGACGGAGGCGTGCATTTTGGTCGGAGAGGAGTTTCATGGTGGAAAATGGAAGACAGAGCAGGTGATTTCTCTGGCGCGGACACTCGCAGAAATGGGACCGGACAGAGTTGTGGTTACCGGGATTCCGCAGGGAGAATTTATCGCGAATCTCTGCTATGAAAAAGGCAGGGAGCCTCGTTTTGTGCGCACGCACAGAGTCGGAACGGAGCGCTGCGGGACCGGAGACGTATTTGCTGCCATGATTGCGGCAGATGCAGTGAATGGCGTGGATTTTCAGCAGTCCGTGCGCGGGGCATCCCGCTTTATCAAACGGTGCATTCAGAAGTCTGTTGAGCTTGATCTGCCTCTGGAGGACGGAGTGTGTTTTGAAGAGCTGATGGGACTGCTATGTAAATAGGAAGGGAAACCGGTAATTTTTATGGATAAGCTCCAAAAATAGGAAAAAAATCAGTGTAAAACCCGGAGAATATGAAAAAAGTCATTGACAAAGGTGCCGAAACATATTACAATCCGGTCTTAAACACTTTTGGAATAAAAAAAGAGCAGAATTCCTTGATTT
>JAJQGP010000176.1 GCA_021200475.1 Lachnospiraceae bacterium | reverse complement strand
GTGGATATCATACCAAAGTGAAAATAATATCGCCAGGGGAAACAGCTTCCTCGATATGGATGCTCCCGTTGGTTCGGTCACCCCGCCCGCTGATCTGGCACTTCTTGATGTAATGCTTCCGGGAGAAGACGGTTTTTCACTGCTGCCCAAGCTGCGCGCATTGGAAATTCCGGTAATTTTTCTGACGGCAAAGGACGACCTGAACAGCAAGATTCATGGCTTAAAAGATGGGGCAGAGGATTATATCGTCAAGCCGTTTGAAATGTTGGAACTGCTTGTGCGTGTGGAGAAAGTGCTGGCGCGTTACCGAAAGGAATCAGAAGTCTTTGTGGTGCGGGATGTCAAGATTTTTCCGGAGGAACGGCGAGTGACAAAGGCAGGAAAGGAGATTCCTCTGAAACCGATGGAATTTGATTGCCTGTTGCAGCTGGTGAAATATAAAAATATCGCGCTCAGCCGCGAGCAACTGATCAATACGCTGTGGGGTGTGGATTTTGATGGTGAGACACGCACCATTGATGTGCACATTGCGAGACTGCGGAAAAAACTGGATTTTCAGGATGCCATCCAGACTGTGCCTCGCATTGGCTATCGGATTACATGTCCATGATTTGTGAAGCAAATCATGGACGAAGGCCGAGCCATCGAGCGAAGCTCGATTTTATAATGGCGAGGCTCTCCACATATGTCCATGAGTGAGGAGGCTGAGGCATGAGAACGAAAATATCAGTCGTGTCAGCTCTGCTGCTTCTGATGTTATCTCAGATTTTTTCCATCTGGAACCTGTATGAGACACAGATGCGGATGATTGGTGTTGTGCTCGGAGATGAACAGACGGGCCTTTCTTCTGACATGAGTTCTTTTTCGAAACAGATTTCAAAACTTGGCATTACAGATGAGCGGTGGATACCGGCTGCGGCGCGGACGGTTTTTCAGAGTTCTTACAGCAACAATGCGGTGCTTTATTATGATGGCGAAGTGCTTGCGAACAGTACATCCTATGAATTTGACCTGGAAGCGGGGACGCCCCTTGATGAGAAATATCAGAAATACGCGCTTATCAGTGCGTACAGTTCGAATGACAACATTGCTGCTTATCTTGCCAA
This sequence comes from Lachnospiraceae bacterium, assembly GCA_021200475.1. Taxonomy (GTDB): domain Bacteria; phylum Bacillota; class Clostridia; order Lachnospirales; family Lachnospiraceae; genus Choladousia. The sequence goes on along the minus strand of JAJQGP010000176.1, from coordinate 21,752 downwards.
AATAAACGGGAGCATCCTTCTGATTACCTATATAGAGGAATCTTCTTATGGCTCAGGAAATGGATTCGCGTTTTTGCATTATCGGGATGTTACGGTTATCTTTCGGGAAAGCAGACTTCTTTTTCTGCGCGGAATTATTATTTCGCTGGCTCTTGCGTTGATTCTTGGCCTTGCGTTGACGCTGATCATACGCAGACTTTTTGTGCCGTTGTATCAGCTGAAGGATACAGCAAATGTCATTGCGGACGGGCAGTATGAGGAACGTGTTCCGTTGAAGAGAAGAACAGGAAAAAAGGAAGATGAAGTTACGGAAATCGCATGGGCCTTCAACCGCATGGCAGAGAACGTGGACGAACATATCCGGACACTGAATGAGATGAATGAGAAGCAGCGAATGCTGCTCGGCGCGCTTTCCCATGAACTGAAAACGCCAATGACCAGCATTCAGGGATACGCAGAGCTGTTACAGCGTGTTTCGCTTTCCCCGGAGCGGCAGGCGTCTGCACTGAACTATATCGAGCAGGAAAGCCGGAGGCTTTCACGCCTGTCCGTTAAAATGCTTCAGCTACTTGAACTTGTCCCGATTCGTGTAACGAATCGAGGACGTAGGCCGAGCCATCAAGCGGAGCTTGATTCTGCATGGCGAGGCTCTCTTTATCTGTCGGATGAGTCCGATATCGAATCGAAGGACATTTCCGTTGAAACGCTTTTCTCGAAAGCAAAAGATATCGTTCAGAAAAGACTGGAGGAAAAAGAGATTTCGCTGCAGCTTGTAGTAGATTCTGACCTGACAGTTACCGGAGACGAGGATTTATTACTCTCTCTATTGACCAATCTGATCGATAACGCCAGGAAAGCCAGCCCGCAGGGCAGCACCATTACTCTGAGTGCTTATTCGGAAGGACTGTATGTTCAGGATGAGGGTTGCGGTATCGCACCGGAGGAGCAGAAAAAGATTCTGGAACCATTTTATATGGTAGATAAAGCCAGAACACGCCAGGAAGGCGGTGCTGGTCTGGGTCTTGCCTTGTGTGCGCAGATTGCCAGACTGCATGGCGGCAGGATGGAAGTGCAAAGCGTGCCGGGAGAAGGCAGCCGGATTGGGGTGAGGTGGAATGTTTTTCAAACAAAATGAGAGGAAGAGTTTAAACATTAGAGAAACGGCGCATCAGATACTTTCTGCCACACGCTGCTGCTTCCTCGGTTTTTTCCGAAACCCGAGGACGATCATCCTCTTTCTTTTTGGCGTAGTGCTCTGTTTTTTGCTGAGCAGCCGTGTCACAGAGGTGGCTGAATATTACGGGACAACCATGCAGGCAGCGGAGCCATTTATCTGGACATTCGGTGATTCTACTGCAATTCTGCTGATTTCTATGCTTCTGATCTTTTTGTTTTCTGATCTGCCGAAGCTGACGCCATTTACGCCTTTTCACCTGATGCGGACAACGAAAAGCCGCTGGCTGATTTCGCAGCTGCTCTATATCATGCTCTGCACAGCGTTGTACATTCTCTTTATTCTGATTGTCACAGTCGTGCTCTGCATGAAATATTCCTACACAGGAGACCTGTGGAGCGAGACGGCGGCCATCCTTGGCTATTCCTCTTTAGGCGATCAGCTGAATGTTCCATCTACGGTCAAGGTAATGGAGAGCATTACTCCCATCGACTGTATGGCACAGGTTGCGCTGCTGATGTTTGCTTACAGCCTGACACTTGGATTTCTGATTCTGCCGGGTAATTTGCTGTTCGGGAAAAAGACCGGGATGTTTTTTGCCTTGCTCTACAGCCTGTACGGATTTCTGCTCGACCCGGATGTGCTCGGGAAAATACTGGGGCTTGAGACCTGGGAACTCTATCGTGTCCGCAGTATTGTCGGCTGGATCAGTCCGCTGAATAATGCGGTCTATGGGATGCATGATTTCGGATATGACAACCTGCCGTCCATCGCACAGTCTCTGTTGATCTTTGGAGGAATCTTGACAGTTGGAATTTTCATTTCCTGGCGGGCAGTGAAAAAATACAATTTCACGTTTCTGGGGACGTGAAAGCGGAAAACGTATTTTCATTGTTGGTATCATGTGGTATACTTGAACAAACAAATAAACACAAATAAACTGGAAGTATGATGAATGTCTGGGCAGTGATGGAAAGAGGGTGAGTATTCTGGAAGAACTGGAATTTGAGTGGGATGAGGATAAGAATCAAAAAAATCTGGAAAAACACGGTATTAGCTTCGAGACTGCAATGCTTGTTTTTAATGATGATTACAGATTGGAAGTTTATGATATTGAACATAGCCAGACGGAAGACCGATATAATACAATTGGACTGGTTCATGATGTTTTGTTTGTAGTGTACACGGAACGTAAAGAAAAATTGCGAATTATATCAGCAAGGCTGGCAACAGCACAAGAAAGGAGCATTTATTATGACCAGGACTGTTACTTTAAATAAGGATCAAAAATTGACAGAGGAACAGATTCTCGAGATAGAGGCTGCGAGAAACAAGCCTATTATCTTTGATGAGGATTCACCGGAGTTAACGCCTGCCATGGAAAAAGCATTTACGCTTGCTGCAAAAAGCAGAAATAGAGTTCGGAATATTTCTTAAATGAAGACGGTTGAGCCTGTTATAGTCAGATAAATCAGACAAAGAAGAAAAGGGAATGTTTAAATGGACATTCCCTTTTCTTCTCTATTAGCCTGAAAGTGGAATTCGATTCGTCAGCGCCGTCCAAACACGAAGTGTTTATCTCATCGACGGCGCGGCTTGCCTCGCCGGATTATGCCCCCAATCTCCGTTTGTGGGGTGCGGGCATTCTCGCCCTTCGGGCGGGATATCCGCCGAAGCGGAGCGAGGGGGCGTTTCCACTATAACGTTTACAATTTGGTTACAACCTGGCAAGGACTTGGCAACATCTTTCCTGATATACTGTGATCGTAAGAAGAAAACGTAAGGCAGTTATTGCCGTATATCGAAAGGGGAGCATTATGAAAAAAAGAAGACGTACCCTTGCCCTGTTGCTTAGCGCAATGTTGTTATCGGGCTGCGCTGCCACACCGGATAGCAGCATTGTGCGGCAGAAGGGAAGCCAGAGTCAGGATAATTACCGTGAGGCGGATGACGGTTCATCTGAAGAGACGGGTGAGACGCAGAATGTTTCTGGAGTTGAAGTATCGTTAGAGGATGAACCGGACACAGGAAGCATTGACCAGGAAGATACCGTTAGCGGTAATGCTGAAAATGTCCTCGCCACCCGCCTTGGCGTGCCGGACACCTACACCGCGACAGCCTCCACATCCGACGGAAGTTTTACCCTGACCTGTGATGCGGTTGTCGATGTGCCGGATGTCTCACAGGTGCCGGTTTACTCGGTTTCTCAGATGGAATTCACTCAGGAATTTATTGACCTGGTAACAGAAGCTTTTTTCGGAGAGAGTCCGGTTTACGATTATGCTTATTACTATCAGACGACGAAAGCGGAGGCATTGGAGAAGCTAAATGAGTTGAAGGAGTATCAGGCGGAGGGCAATACAGACCCATACGGTTATATCGAAGTTGCAAGAGAAAGCGGCGCATTTGAGGATGGGTCTGTCACGGAGGATGATATCTTCAACCTTCAGGAAGAGATTGATGAGTGGGAGCAGGTTTATGCGGAAGCTCCGGAAACGGTGGAAAAGACGGAAGTCACGCCCGGTTTTGGCGTAACCTCTTACGAGGATGAGAATGGAAACAAGGTGTACTATGAAGGTTATTTTAACGGATTCGTGGAAACGGAGGACGGTCTTTTTTCCTATATTTTGAAGAGTTCATCCCCTACACCGATGTCGATTAAAATTTCCCGCTATGCTGATAAGGAAGAGCTGGCAGAGAATGTCAGCTGGAAGGAAACCTGCTACGATTCAGAAGCTTATGCTTCCAATGCTTATCGACCAACGCAGGAGAAGTGTGAGGAACTGGCGGGAATCACGGTGGAGGAGGCAATCGCAGTTACAGACACGTATATGGAGCAGCTGGGGCTGTCTGACGAATTCTCTGTGGGCTTCACGACGCATGCGTGGCGGAGTCTGGAGAGTGATCTCTTTACATCATATACGTACACGGCAAGCTGCATCGACGGAGGCTGGTACATTGTTTACACACGGACACTCGACGGGATCCCCGTTACCTACGAGATGAAAGAGGGCGGCGGACTGGAATCCATGGAAAGCACGACGGAACCGTGGTGCTATGAATTAGTGACCTTTATTGTGAATGCAGATGGCCTGCAGGAAGCAGAGATTCAGAATCTGTACGAGGTCGGAGAAAAGAAGTATGAGAACGTGGATATGCTTTCTTTCTCCGAAATAGCAGAAATATTTGAGCAGATGATCGTGATCCAGCACACAGACAGCTACGAGGATTCCGCAAGTCTGGAAATTACAGAAGTCACTCTTGGATATATGCGCATCTATGATCCGGGCGCGGACAGCCGCAGCGGAACGCTTGTGCCGGTGTGGGATTTCTTCGGAAGCGAGGAAACACACAGTACATACGATGGAGTAGAATATACGAGCTATATTGATTATCCGGGCAATAGCTTCCTGACGATTAATGCGGCGGACGGCACGATCATCGACCGCAGTCTGGGGTATTAGTATTATAGGATGCCACCCGGCGAGGGCAAGTCGCGCCGCATTTGAAAAACGCTTCGCGTTTGGACGGCGCTCACGAATCGGGATATGTAAGGCATGGCTAAGGAAAAATGAGGCACTAAGATGGATTTTACCAGAATGCTGCATGAGAAAAAATTCTATCTGGCGGTGCTGCTTTCCGTGGCGGCTATCATAGCCGGAACCGTCTGGCCGGAGACAAAAAAAGATTCGCCTCTGGCTTGCGGTACCTTTTTAGAGCTGCTGAACAGTTCCCTGCAGTCTCAGACCGTGCTTTTTATTTTGCCGCTCGCTGCCGTCCTGCCCTGCGGAGAGGAGTATCTGCGGGAAAAGGATTCCCATTTTCTGCGCTTCCTGATTATTCGTCGGAGCAAAGTGGTTTACTGCCTGGACAAGGTGGTGACGACCGCGCTTTCCGGAGCGATTGTCTGGCTTTTGGGGGCATTTTTCGCAGGGCTTTTCTTTTTTTGCTTTTTTTCAGCCGCGAAGCACTCTGGAACTGGCCGATGAGTACGATTTTTACTTTGCTTGCCACGCTGGGACGCATCCTGCTATCGGCTTCGTCACTCGCCAGCCTTTCCGCAGTCGCCGGTGTGCTCGGTGGAAGCGTATATCTGGCGTTCGGCGTCCCATTCCTTTTGTGGTACGCCTGCATCATCCTGCGGGAACGCTATTTCGAAACGCTTTACTGCATTGACCCAACGGAATGGATCACAGCAGAAAATAACTGGGGAAATAATCAGACGGGACTCTGGATTTTGCTGCTTTTACTTGCGTTATTCTGCGCGGCGCTGCACTGGATCGTGCTGGACTGGAAACTGAGAGAGATCTAAAAGTGAAAATTGTAACTGTGACGGTAATGAAGTAACCATTCGCTTAGTGACGACTGATGATGTGTTGTCATGCAAAAGGAGTGAACGAATCATGGCAGATTATTATATCCAGCTGCACCATGTACGAAAACGTTTTGACACGGAGGAAGTCTTAAAACCACTGGATTTTGCGGTTGAACGGGGGAAAACATATGGAATCTGCGGGAACAATGGCTCCGGTAAAACTGTCCTGATGAAATGTATCTGTGGTTTTCTGCCGGTGACGGAAGGGCTGATCACAGTTGACGGGAAGCGGATTGGCTATGATGTAGACTTTCCGGAGAGCCTTGGGGTGATCATCGAGACACCGGGATTCCTTTCCAATTTAAGCGGGAGGAGGAACCTGGAAATTCTGGCAGATCTGCGCGGACTGATCGGACGAAAGGAAATTACGTCCGTACTTATGCGTGTCGGCCTTGACCCGGAACTGAAAAAGCCGGTTGCAAAATATTCACTGGGGATGCGGCAGCGGCTGGGCATTGCACAGGCAATTATGGAAGAACCGGAGCTTCTGATCCTCGATGAACCGTTTAACGGTCTTGACCGCCACGGCGTTGCGGAGATTCGAAAACTGTTGCTTGCTGAGAAGCAAAAAGGAAAAACAATCCTTCTTGCGAGTCATAACAGCGAGGATATTCGTATCCTTTGTGACCGGGTGTTTGAGATGGATGGCGGCGTGATGCGGAGAGCCTCGCCATTATAAATCGAGCTTCGCTCGATGGCTCGGCCTTCGTCCATGATTTGCTTCGCAAATCATGGACATGTGATGAGGGAGATTACAGAGAGTATAGAATAATTATTCAGAACAGTTACGTATAGAAAATCAGACAAAACCAGACAGAGAAATGTACTGGCGGAAAGTGCCAAAAGAAGGAGGAGGCTGTATATGAGCGGTGGTAAGAATACCATACAATACAGGATACTTGCGGTTTTCCTTGCGGCCATGGTTTTTGTTTTAGCCGTAGTTTCTTCCCGCTCGATTGTTCTGGCTGATGAAGCGGTTGTGCTGGAACCGCAGGAAACGGAAAGCCTCACCGCCGAACAGAATTTAAATCAAAATGACGAGGCTCTCCAGATCGACAGTATTGAAGAGGTGTCTTCCTCTGATATTACGGATTCTGTTTTGGAATCCGCAGATTCATCTGTTTATTCCAGCCATACAGGAGCGGAAACGGTCTCTCTCTCTCCATTGATATGGACCATGTATATGAAGGAATGGAACTATCTTATAAAGATGGATATGTTCCATCAATAAAAGAAAATACAGTTTTTCTTGTAATTCCATTTGTGGCAGATACCCCGGTTGAGAATAACCAATTGACAGTGACTGTGGAAGCGCCCCTTCGCTTCGCTCAACGGCAGGACGCGTCGTCCATTGAGAGAAATGCTTCGCATTTGGACGACGCTGTGGAAACAACCTCTGATTCTCCTTTTGAAAAAGCGGAGTATGAGGAAGAAGTGTCATTACAGACTTATCAGTTTGAGCCAGATGGCATTTCGGAAAGCGTGGACGCATACCTGTTTCAGGTCGAATTTAAACTTGCGAATGACTACCAGTCAGGGCAGTATCCGGTCACAGCGAAAGCGATCGCTTATTCTGCTTCCGGTGTGAAATCTGAGATGATTTGCCGAATGACAGTGACCTTGGAATCCGATTCCCGGCAACAAACAGAGAGCGAGACAGAGCCTGTTTCGGAATCTGAAAGTGAGACTGAATCCGAAAGTGAATCTGAAACAGAAACTGAGTCGGAATCTGAAACAGATGCAGATTCTTCTTATGACGATGCATCTTCCGGTACCACATATTATTCTTCTGGCAGCAGCTACAGTAGCGATTCCGGCAACAGTACGGTGAAGCATCAGCCGCATATTTTGCTGGAGGAATGCTCGCTTAGCGGAGTTCAGCTTCCGGCTGGGGAGCAGATGGACTTTACTGCAAGGTTTCAGAATACGAGTGATGACCAGACGGTGTACAGTCTGAAAATCACGGTAAATACAGCAGATGAGAATGTTGCGCTTTCATCAACCTCTTATTATTATGATCAGGTAGCCCCGCAGGAAGTGGTCACGCTGGAAAACACGATTGCCGCATCAGCCGCAGCTACGCAAAAAGTTACTACCTTAAGCTATGCTTTCGTGTATGAAACATCAGACGGAACTTCTTTAAGTGATTCGGAAGAACTGTTTTTTGACATCAGTCAGGAAACTCAGGTTTCTATCGAAGATTTCAACCTGTCAGATTATGTGTATTCGCTGGAAACGGTAACTGCGACGTTGGAGATCCGAAATACCGGGCGCGGCCCGGTTTACAATGTACAGGTATCGTTAGAAGCGGATGGACTCATCGCAACAAATACGGTCTATGCCGGAAACATGGAAGCAGGAACTTCCAGCGATGAGATGATTAAGATTTATGTCAGTAATTTAAACGATAAAGACGAATCATCGCAGGCAGAAGACTCCGATATCGCCAGTGCTGAGACTGCATATAGCTCCACGACTGGGCTGCTTACTCTTACATGGGAGGATGCTTATGGGACAGTTTACACCGAGACGCAGGAATTTACCACGACGATCGCAGCACCGCAGGTGGTGGAGCTTTCTGTTGAAGCAGAAGAAGAGAGTACTTCAAACCAGTGGTGGGCAGTGACGATAGTAATTCTGATTTTGTTTTTCCTGATCCTGATTGCTGTACTTGTACGAAAACTTACAAGAAAACGCCGCCAGATGGAAGATCTGCTTGCAACTATGGAAACTTTATCATAAACATCAGTGGCTTTATTCTCGCTACTGGCAGAAATAAAGAAAGAACAAGGAAAGCAATGACAAAACAAAAACCCAATAAAAGAAAATATCTTCCATTTGTCAGTGCTACAGTTTTGATAGTCGGCGCGGTGGCTGCTCTGATTTTTCTCCTGACACAGTTTGCATTGGAGCAATGGCAGGAACGGCAGACGTATATCCTTTCTGCCCACCTGTCTTCACAGGAGATCACGACGGAACTGTGTACATCTATGAGCCGTATTACCGGTTTTGAAAAACTATGGACCGTCATGGAAACTGAAATCACCCTGATGGTGGAAGACTGGCAGATATCTACAACCCTGATGGGAGTTGATCTGGAGACGTTCCCATTTACAACGGTTCGTTCTGCCGGAGAAAAGAATCTTGGCTCTGTGCCGCTTCTTCTGGCCGGGGAAGAAATTTTTAACAGGATGACAGACCCAAACGGAACGGCGATTACCGTTCGGCAGTCGAAAATATTAACAGAATCGATGGAAAGTCTGACGGCACAGATCATACTGGAGGATTCCAATATTGCCGGCGACTCAGGGACTTCAGGCGATTCAGATGCTTCCGGAAATACGTCAGCAGAAACAGCGGAATTTCTCGGCCTGGTATCCGGTGACGGCCTCTATATGGATGCGGATCAGATGCGAAGCTGGCTCTCTGGTCATGGGAGTTCTGTCTCTGTACATTTGGTTTACCTGCAGATAAAAGGAAAGAGTAATGCCAAAACCGCAGAAAAAAGTCTCACAGATTCCGGGTTTCAGATAAACAATTTGTCGATATGATTCGAGTCGCAAAAAGCTGGAAAAGCACTTTTAAGCGAGTTCATTCATAGAATAAAGAAAACCGCTTAGAGGTGCTTTTTTGGAAACATTTAAAAAGCCGTTGTCCTCAGAGGAAGAGAAAGCGTATCTTGTACGATACCAGAAAGGGGACATGGAAGCCAGAAATCTGTTGATAGAGCACAATCTAAGGCTGGTGGCGCATATAGCGAAAAAGTATCAGTCGTCCGAGCTGGATCCGGATGACCTGCTCTCGATTGGGATCATTGGACTCATCAAGGCTGTGACAACGTTTGATTGTGAAAAAAATTCAAGGCTTGGGACATATGCGGCTCGCTGCATTGAAAATGAGCTTTTGATGATGCTTCGTTCCCGCAAAAAGCTGAACCATGAGGTCTCTATGTACGAAAAGATTGGTACAGATCAGGAGGGACGTGATCTTCGCCTGATGGATGTGCTGGAGAGCGAGCCAGTGGATGTGGTGGAAAATCTGGAGATACAAAAGGACATACACAGAATGCGGGAATGTATGGGCAGTGTTTTAGACGAAAGGGAAAGGCAGGTAATTACCGGACGCTACGGGCTGAATGGACAGAAGGAACTGACCCAGCGGGAGATTGCCGGATTGCTTGGAATCAGCCGCTCCTATGTATCCAGACTGGAAAAAAGGGCACTGGAAAAAATGCGGAATGAGATGGAAACATAAAATGAATACAGTAAAATTTATGTAAAAAGGTAAATAAAGAATAGACAAAACGGGAAAAATAAGGTATGTTCGACAGAGAAACGCCCCCTGCTATTAGACTGCGTATAGATTTGACAGATCACTTTGTGAGGGGCGCTATCTCTGGAAAGGAAAACCCAAGGAGGCTGCAAGATGAAAATACTATTCTTTGGAACAAAAAGCTATGATAAGACCTATCTGCTCCCATGTCTGGAAGAGGAAAAATATGCGGGAATTGAAGTGAAATTTATCGAGGCGGAGCTGACACCGAATACAGCTGCGCTGGCGAAGGGGTATGACGCGGTCTGCGCGTTTGTAAATATGGACGTCGGTACACAGACGGTTGAGACTCTGCATGAATGTGGGGTACAGCTGATTCTGATGCGTTGCGCGGGATATAATAATGTGGATCTGGAAACAGCAAACAAATATGGAATCCGTGTCGCGCATGTACCTGGTTATTCACCGGAATCAGTGGCAGAGCATGCGATGGCGCTTGCGCTGACTGCGAACCGGCATCTGCACAAGGCGTATATCAAAGTGCGGGAAAACAATTACAGTCTGAATGGACTTTTGGGGGTATCATTTTATGGCCGCACAGCAGGAATCGTCGGCACGGGCCGGATCGGAGCCGCGATGGCGCGCATCTGCCAGGGCTTTGGAATGAAAGTGATCGCGCATGATATGTATCCGAATAAGAGCCTGGATTTTGTGGAATATGTGGAACTGAAGGAGCTGTTTGAGCGATCGGATCTGATTTCTCTGCACTGTCCGCTGACACCGGAGACCCATCACATGATCAATATCGATACCATCGGGCAGATGAAGGATGGTGTGATCCTTGTCAATACCTCCCGCGGCGGTCTGATCAAAACGGACGATCTGGTTCGTGGTATCCGCGAGAATAAGTTTTTTGCAGTTGGTCTGGATGTATATGAGGAGGAAAATGGTTCCGTCTATGAGGATTTGTCGGAGGAGATTATGCCGCATTCAACTGTAGCACGGCTTCTTTCCTTCCCCAATGTGGTGGTGACTTCTCATCAGGGATTTTTCACAGAGGAAGCCATGCAGGCCATCAGTGAAACAACGATGGAGAACGCATGGTATTTCGCGAAGGGGGAAAAAGGGCCGAACGAGTTATTGTGAATGCATAGGGCGAAAAAGGGCAGGTCTGCTTTTTATCTGCATGCAGGCCTGCCCTTTTCTTTTATGTACACGACCGCCCAGCAAATATTTCTGGCTAACGCAGACGCGGCCGACGCAGACGAGCAGGAGGCAGAAGTCCGCCTCCTGCTCGATGAAATCTGACCAAAGAAATCACTCTCTGAATTCAAACAGTTTTGCGATTGGGATTTCCAGCACATCAGAGATGTCGAACAGAAGCTCGAGAGAAACCGAAGTCGGCATATTAGGAGCCTCAATATTGCTCAGATGAGTGCGGCTTACATTAATCGCTTCTGCAAGCTGCATCTGCGTCATCCCATTCATTTTTCGATAATATGCAATGGTCAGACCTAACTGACGGTACTGTTTTTTTCTTTTTTCTGACATGGCTGCCATGATAGTATTTCCTCCTTTGTTGAATTGTCTATAGTTTAATTCTGAATAAGAGAAACATAAACAATTTTATACAGTGCGATTGCATTAATTTTTGATGCTTCAAAGCTGATTTGATTTATTGCGATAAAACGCGGATGTGATTTTGCGCTTAAATTTTTTGCATTCGGTTCCATTACTCTGCGCTATAATTGGCCGGATGCTGTAGTTTCAAAAAAACGATGACATTTTCGGCCATGAATAGTATAATAGGGTAAATAAAGACAGAAGCAGCCGGAACAGATTCCGGAAGACTGTACATCAGCGGGCATGCTTCCGCATGCTGATTTTTGAGGAGGAAAAGATGAAAATTGCGTTGTTAGAACCAATCGGTGTGCCAATGACTGTGATTGAGACTCACGCGAAAAAGCTGGAAAGTCTGGGACATACGTTTGTCTATTATGATACGAAAACGACGGACCCGGAAGAGCTCGCCGCGCGGAGCGCCGGCTGTGAGATTGTTATGATTGCAAACAATCCGTATCCGGCCAGGACTGTGGAGGACGCAGATTCTCTGAAGATGCTTTCTGTCGCTTTTACCGGAATTGATCATGTGGCTGTGGATGCCTGCCGTGCGCGCGGCGTGATGATCTGCAACGCGGCAGGGTATTCCAATCAGACGGTCACCGAGCTGATTATCGGTATGGCAGTCGATGCACTGCGAAATGTGGTAAAGGCAGATACCGCTGTGCGGGAGGGCGGAACGAGCGCCGGGATTGGCGGCCGCGAAATCTGTGGAAGGACGGTTGGCATCATCGGTCTTGGCAAGATTGGCCTCAGGACTGCGAAGCTTTTTCTTGCCTTTGGGGCGAAGGTGATCACATATAACCGAAGCGAGAACGAAGAGGCAAAGCAGCTTGGTATCGAATACAAATCACTCGAAGAGGTGCTTTCCCTGAGCGATATTGTGTCACTGAATCTCCCGCTGAACGCCCAGACCAGAGGCTTTCTCTCGAAAGAGCGCATCGCGCGGATGCGCCCGGACACTATTTTTATCAACTGCGCCCGCGGTCCGATCGTGGATAACGCTGCCCTGGCGGATGCGCTGAACGAGGACCGGCTTGGCTATGCCTGCGTGGATGTGTTTGACATGGAGCCGCCTCTTCCGGCAGACTATCCGCTCCTTCACGCGAAAAATACGCTTCTGACGCCCCATCAGGCGTTTATCTCTGAGGAAGCGATGCTGCGGCGTGCAGAGATTGTGTTTGATAATGTATACGCATATCTGGCCGGGAAACCGATAAATGTGTGTAAGTAAAAAACCGCCTCTTCCCTGTGAAAAACACATGGAAGGGCGGCTTTTTTATGCACACAGGCGGGTGTGGAAATTTGCGGCTTGCGCATCACCCGCCTGGCGCAAAGCTTTTATCAGCCCTGCGGCTGACGGTTTTTTCCGGTCGCGTAGGAATCAGAGCTTGCAGTGCGCAGAACGACGCTGATCCGTTTGTACAGCAGCATGGTCGGCACAGAAATGCAGATGCCCTTGATCAGGTTCAGCGGTCCGACACAGAAGATGACAAAGGTCGTCACATTTGTCACGGCTCCATTGACCGCTGTGCCCATCGAGATAATGCTCTCAAGCGGCATTCCGTAGAGGGTGGCAAAGGCCGGAAGCAGATAGAGTGCGTTGAACATCGTGCCGAATACGACGAGAACCACAGTACCGACGGTGAGACCGATGATGGCCATCGTGCGTGTTTTTTTCAGATGATAGATGACGGCTGCCGGAACGACGAAGGAGCAGCCAACGACAAAGTTCGCCAGGTCTCCGACGAAGGCGGTGGAGGTGCCTTTGATGATCAGCTTCAGCAGAATTTTTACCAGCTCGATCACGACGCCGCCGACCGGTCCTAAGCAGAATGCCCCGATCATCACCGGAATCTCACTGAAGTCCAGCTTGTAGAAGCTCGGTGCAATCGCAACCAGCGGAAAGTCCAGAATGTGCAGTATCATGGCGATCGCGCCTAACATACCGCAGATGGTGATGTAACGGGTTTTGCCTACCTGTGCGATATTTTTCTTCAGCACAGTGGCCTCCAGTCCATACGATGCGCCGATGATCGCCGCGATCACGACGGCGCACACTGCGACAAACTGCAGGTTTTCTGAAATTGTCTGTAATAATCCTGTTCCCATTTTTTTTGCTCTCCTTTTCTTAAATTGAAATGTTCATAGGCGGCTGTTCAGAACAGCAGGCAGCAGCTTCCAGGCCTGGCTTCGGTTCTGAGCAGTTTCATTCATTTAAGGAAAAGGCTCTTCCTGGTGCAGATGGTTTTGCCGTTTTTGCAACTCGTCTGCGTCTTTAGCCGCAAAACTCCTTACCCGGCTCTGTGCATAAAAAAGGAGATATCCAATCAGGAAATCTCCGCGGCAGAACCACACGATAAAAAACCGTGCTGCATTCTTCTCTCATCCAGACTATACTGTCGGTTCCGGAATCCGCCATAAGACGTCACCGGATCAGCCGCTTTCGCGGGTCGCGGACTTTACCGCCGGTGGGGAATTCATGTTTGGCATGTCACCCCGCCCCGAAGAACCAATCTTAAACTGGTCTTTATGATAGCGCATAGTCAGACAAATATCAAGTACTTTTTCAGTTGATTTATCTGTTTTCTGTGGTATTATAAATAAGCTGAAGGACAGAAAGGCAGGTGCATGGACAAAATGGGCAGGATCCGAAGGATTCAGAGGACGACGGGCAATCCGTATGTCAATCTCTATGAGCTGGATGTGGAGAACAGCAAGGGACATGCCGGGAAGTATTATGTATCCTCCAGGGCAAAGAAGGTGGAAGACCTGGAGCTTTCCACGAAAAAGCAGTCTCCCGATGGCGTGATTATATACAGTCTGTATGGCGAAAAGCGTGACCGTGTGGTTTTGATCCGCCAGTACCGGTATACCATAGACAATTACATTTATGAGTTCCCGGCCGGCCTGATTGAGGCAGGAGAGGACTACCATACGGCCGCGGTGCGCGAGCTGAGAGAGGAGACCGGACTGACCCTGCGGCCGATTCCGGTTGATATTATTTATGAAAAGCCTTATTATACAACAATTGGCATGACTGATGAATGCTGTGCGACGGTATACGGGTATGCCGAGGGGGAAATCTGTGCGGATATGCAGGAGGTTTCCGAGGAGATTGAGGTGGTTCTTGCGGATCGGGAGGAAGTGCGGCGAATTCTGCGGGAAGAGCGTGTGGCGATCATGGACGCCTATATGCTGCTGCATTTTCTGGCGGATGAGGAGCCATTCGCGTTTTTGCAGGTATAAGATTAGCACGTCCGGCTTGTCCGGAATAGGAGAAGTTCGATGACAATAGAGACAAATTCGGAGCAGGAGACCTTTCTCGTCGGCCGCCGTCTCGGGGAAAGGGCTCACCCGGGCCAGATTTTTGCTCTGGACGGCGATCTGGGGGTGGGAAAGACGATTTTGACAAAGGGTCTGGCGGCGGGACTGGGGATCACGGAGCCGGTCAGCAGTCCGACGTTTACCATCGTGCAGATTTACGAGGAAGGACGCCTGCCGCTGTACCATTTTGATGTATATCGGATCGGCGACATCGAAGAAATGGAAGAGATCGGTTACGAGGACTGTTTTTATGGAGAGGGCGTCTGCCTGATTGAGTGGGCGAATCGGATCGGCGAGCTTCTGCCGCCGCAGACGGTTTACATTTCCATCGAGAAGAACCTGGAGCAGGGGTTTGATTATCGAAGAATTACAGTCCAGGAGCCGTTGCCGTCAGAGCAGTGATGGGCACGTCGGCAGAAGAAAACCGGCGGAGGCGAATACAGGAAAGAACAGCAGGAAAAGCGATAACAGAGGAAAAGAGAGCGAATATGAAAATTTTGACACTGGAGTGCTCTGGCCTGGTGGCGTCCGTGGCGGTGGCTGAGGACGATGTTTTGCTGGCGGAGTATACCGTTAATTATAAGAAGACACATTCACAGACCCTGCTTCCGATGCTGGATGAGGTGGCTAAGATGATCGAGCTGGATCTGCAGTCGATCGATGCGATTGCTGTGGCAGGAGGACCGGGCTCCTTTACCGGACTGCGCATTGGCTCTGCGACGGCGAAAGGACTGGGGCTGGCGTTGAATAAGCCGCTGGTTTCCGTGCCGACGGTAGATGCTCTGGCGTGGAACCTGTATGGATGTGAAAAAAACATCTGTCCGATGATGGATGCCCGCAGAAGCCAGGTTTATACAGGAATTTATACATTTGAAGGCGGGAGGTTTCTCACAAAACAGGAACAGGAGCCAGTAGCGGTTTCGGAAATAGTGGACAGGCTGAATCAGTCTGGTGAGGATGTGGTTTTCCTGGGAGATGGTGTGCCGGTATACCGGGAACAGATTCAGGAGCGGATCCGGGTGCCGTATCAGTTTGCTCCCGCACATCTGAACCGGCAGCGGGCCTCCTCTGTGGCGGTGCTTGCCATGCAGTATTATAAGGACGGAAAACTGCAGACGGCGGCAGAGCATACTCCGGAGTACCTGCGGCTTTCACAGGCGGAACGAGAGAGAGAGGAGCGCCTTGGGAAGGGGTTATGAGCGAGGTTCAGATCAGTGAGATGCGGCTGAAGGACATTCCGGAGGTGGCGGTGATGGAACGGCAGTGTTTTTCGGAGCCGTGGAGTGAGAATGGATTTCGATCTGCCCTGGAGCAGGGGTGTTCGGTTTATCTGGTGGCGAGAGAACCAGCTTCTGGTCAGATTGCCGGATATTGTGGCCTCTTGCGGAGCTTTGAGGAGGCAGAGATTTTGAACGTCGCTGTACGCGGTGAGCTTCGGGGACAGGGGATCGGCGGTACAATGCTTTCGCATCTGATGGAGCAGGGCCGGCAGCGCGGCATCAGGCGTTTTACCCTGGAAGTCCGCAGAAGCAATGCTGCGGCGATTCATCTCTACGAAAAACTGGGTTTTGTTTCCGCAGGCATCCGCAAAAATTTTTATCGAAAGCCAGAGGAAGACGCTGTGATTATGTGGACGCCCGAGGCGGATGGTTCGTCCGCTCCGGACGATTCCGTAATCGCAGGTATTTGATTCCTTTGCCGTTAAATAGAGCCAGATTTCTCAGCAATTTCCACTGGTCGGCAGACGAGGGATTCCTTATACTGTCCCTGTTGATGATGAAGAGACGACAGAAGGTTACTGCTCACAATCCGACTTCACACGTGCTGCGGGGGCAGGGTGTGAGCAGTAATGACAGAAGGAGGGCATTGGATGAACGGACAGAAGAACTTGCGCTGTAACGGGTGTGGAAAGACCATCCGAAGGGAGAATGGAATCTATCAGGAGGGTTTCTTTGAAGGAAGGCAGGAATGGGGGTATTTTTCCGGAAAGGATGGAGAACGCCATGTTTTTTTGTCTCTGCGAAAAATGCTATGACAGAATGATTCAGAGGTTTGTCCTGCCGGTGGAGATCGAGGAGTATCTGTAAGGAACAGGAAAGGCATGACAGGAGGATAAGAATGCTGGATGTATGTCTGCTGGGAAGCGGCGGGATGATGCCCCTTCCCTATCGGTGGCTGACGTCTTTGATGACGCGTTACAATGGAAGCAATCTTCTGATTGACTGTGGAGAGGGAACGCAGATTGCGGTTCGGGAAAAGGGCTGGAGCTTTAAACCGATTGATACGATCTGCTTTACACATTATCACGGGGATCACATCAGCGGATTGCCGGGACTTTTGCTGACGATGGGGAATGCGGAGCGCACGGAACCATTGACGATGATTGGACCGAAGGGTCTGGAGCGTGTCGTAAACGCGCTGCGCGTGGTCGCGCCAGAGCTGCCTTTTCCGATTATATATAAGGAAATACAGGGAGCTGAGCAGGTCTTTGAAGAAAAAGGCTACCGCATCACAGCGTTCCGGGTGAATCACAATGTCCTCTGCTACGGCTATTGCCTGGAAATTCCCCGCGCCGGCCGTTTTGATGTGGAACGTGCGAGGGCGGCCGGGATTCCGATGAAGCTCTGGAGCCGTCTGCAAAAGGGGGAAGTAATCGAAGAGGAAGGGCATGTATTTCGTCCGGAGGATGTTCTGGGACCGGCACGGCGGGGGATTAAAGTGACATATTCGACGGACACCCGTCCGACGGAATCCATCGTGCAGCATGCGGCCGGAGCAGATTTGTTTATCTGTGAGGGAATGTACGGAGAGGCAGAGAAGGACGCGAAAGCAGTGGAACATAAGCATATGACCTTTATGGAAGCTGCCCGTCTGGCACATCGTGCACAGCCGAGGGAAATGTGGCTGACGCATTACAGTCCATCCCTTGTGCGGCCGGAGGACTATATGGAACAGGTTCGTAAACTATTCCAGAATGCGTATCCGGGCAAGGATGGAAAGAGCGTAGAACTGGATTTTCCGGATGAGTGACGGAAAAGGGGCAGAGAGCTTCCGGCGCCTGTCACAGCTGTTTTGGCCGGGCGGCGGATGCATTTGGAGATTAGGAGAATGAATACAGGGATGGACAGCAGGGAACAGAAGAATACTACAATTCTGGCAATTGAAAGCTCCTGTGATGAGACAGCGGCTGCGGTTGTAAGAAATGGGCGGGAGGTATGTTCGAATATTATTTCATCGCAGATTGATTTACATAAGCTTTATGGCGGTGTGGTGCCGGAGATTGCTTCGCGTAAGCACATCGAAAAGATCAATCAGGTGATTGAAGAGGCACTGTCTGAAGCAAAGATGACGCTGGATGATATGGATGCGATAGCTGTGACTTACGGTCCGGGTCTTGTCGGCGCACTTCTGGTGGGAGTGGCCGAAGCAAAGGCCATCAGCTATGCGAAGCACTTACCTCTGATAGGGGTCCATCATATTGAAGGGCATATTTCTGCCAATTATATTGAGAATGAGGACCTGGAGCCTCCTTTTATCTGTCTCGTCGTTTCGGGAGGACATACGCACCTGGTTCGGGTAAAGGATTACGGAGAGTATGAGATCCTTGGCCGTACGCGGGATGATGCGGCGGGAGAGGCGTTTGATAAGGTGGCGCGTGCGATTGGACTGGGGTATCCAGGCGGACCGAAGATTGATCAGCTTGCGAAGGAGGGCAACCCCAACGCAATCGCTTTTCCGAAGGCTAAAATTGCCGATGCTCCTTATGATTTCAGCTTCAGTGGTCTGAAATCCGCTGTGCTGAATTATCTGAATGGCTGCAAAATGAAAGGAGAGCCGATCGTGGAGGCGGATGTCGCTGCTTCGTTTCAGAAAGCAGTGGTTGATGTGCTGATCGAACATGCGATGCTCGCCGTGCGGGAATCCGGCCTCGATCGGTTTGCGCTGGCAGGGGGAGTGGCCTCGAATACTGCGCTTCGCGCTGCGGCGGAAAAGGCCTGCAGGGAAAGGGAAATTCATTTTTACCGGCCGTCGCCGATTTTCTGCACGGACAATGCGGCAATGATCGGGGCAGCGGCTTATTATGAATACAAAAAAGGCGTTCGGCACGGTCTGGACCTGAATGCGGTGCCGAATCTAAAGCTGGGAGAGCGGTATCCGGGCGAAAAGGCCGGGTGCGTGTAAGGAAAGAAAAAGTGGAGGATGAGTTGTGTGGAAGCTTTAAAAAAGAATAGGGCACATCAACAGACGATGGACATGACGCAGGGTCCCCTGGCGGGGAAACTGCTGATTTTTACGTTTCCGGTTATGCTGGCCGGTATTTTACAGCTGCTGTTTAATGCGGCTGACATTATTGTAGTCGGCCGATTTGCGGGCAGCAATTCTCTGGCGGCAGTCGGCTCAAACGGTGCGCTGATCAATCTGATTGTGAATCTGCTTGTGGGATTGTCCGTGGGTTCCGGCGTGGCAGCAGCGTTCTTTTTTGGCGCGGGGGAACAGGATCAGGTTAAGGAGACGATTCATACCTCGATGGCCATCAGTCTGGGCGGCGGTATTGTAACCAGCATCGCAGGAATTGTTTTAAGCCCTATTTTACTGAAAATGATGGCGACCCCAGAGGGGATCATTGGCCTGTCGCAGCTGTACCTGCGGATTTACTTTCTGGGTGTTCCTTCGATGGCAGTATATAATTTTGGAAGTGCGATTCTGCGTTCTCTGGGAGACACCAAACGCCCGCTGTTGTATCTGACTGTGGCCGGACTGGTCAATATCGTACTGAATGTGATTCTGGTTGCCGTGTTCTACCTGGATGTAGCCGGAGTCGCGATCGCGACCGTGATTTCGCAGACAATTTCTGCGGTACTGGTAGTCAGGAGTCTGATGCACCTGGAGCCGGAGATGAATCTGGAACTGAGAAAAATACGCATTTCGAAGCCTAAATTGCTGCGCATTCTGCGGGTTGGGCTGCCGGCAGGACTGCAGTCGACGGTATTTTCTCTTTCTAATGTTCTGATACAGTCTTCGGTAAACAGCTTTGGTGAGATCGCAGTGGCCGGGAATTCTGCGGCGGGGAATATAGAGGGCTTTATTTATATGGCGATGAATTCCTTCTATCAGGCCGCACAGACGTTCACAAGTCAGAATGTCGGTGCGCGCAAATTCGATCGAATCGGCAAGGTGTTTCTTAATTGTTTTCTGATGGTGACGGTTACCGGACTGGTACTTGGACAGATTGCGTACCGAATGGGAAATCTGCTGCTGGGAATCTACCTTCCGGGAAATCCGGAGGCGATACAGTATGGGTTGACTCGTCTCTCCGTTATCGCGCTCAGCTATTGCCTCTGCGGAATTATGGAAGTAATCTCCGGAGAACTCAGAGGAATGGGAGAGTCTGTGCTGCCGATGATTGTTTCTCTGGTTGGCTCCTGCCTGCTGCGCGTCATATGGATTTATACGATTTTTGCAGCCAACCATACCCTGTTTGTGCTGTATCTGTCTTACCCGGTATCCTGGATTGTCACGGAAATAGTACATCTGCTTTGCTACTTTTATGTAAAAAAGAGGCTGGTGAGGCAGTACCGGCAGGCGCCCGCTCACTAGCAGCCTGTATCGTAATTTCCTGTGCTGGCTGCCGGTATCCGATATCTGTCATTGAGCCGGGCGTTCTGTATCATCTGGAGGTTGAACAAAGAAAATGAAAAGTGTGGCAATTGTTCTCGCCGGCGGCAGTGGCAGCCGGATGAAAAGCAGACAAAAAAAACAATATCTTTTACTGGGCGATTACCCGGTACTGTGGTACTCTCTTCGTGCATTTCAAAATTGTCCGCGCATCGATGAGATTGTGCTGGTCTGCGGAGAAGGGGAAGAGGAGCGGTGCCGCAGGGAGTTTGCGGAAGGCTATGGGTTTTCGAAAATAGGGAAGATTGTCCATGGAGGAAGAGAACGCTATCATTCGGTATATGCAGGACTGAAGGCAGCAGGCAGCTGTGACTGGGTTCTGATTCACGACGGCGCGCGGCCGTTCGTGGATCAGAACATGCTCGACCGTATTTTCGAAGGACTGGCGGAATGCCCGGCCTGCGCAGTCGGAATGCCGGTGAAGGATACGATTAAGATGAGAGATCAGGAAGGATATGTGGAACAGACACTTCCACGGGAAAAACTGTGGATGATACAGACTCCACAATCATTTTCTTATCCTTTGATCTGGCAGGCATACAGGGAATTGATGCGTCGGGAGCAGGCGTTGTCGGAAGTGGAGGAGGATATGATCCGGATTACAGACGATGCAATGGTGGTAGAAACAATCCTGCATGTACCGGTAAAGCTGATCGAGGGTTCCTATGAAAATATGAAAATCACTACACCGGAAGACCTGATACTGGCTGAGAATCTGGCAAAACGCTGGCGCTTTAAAAAAACTGAAAAAATTTGAAAAAAATGGTTGACAGGATTTTATAAAGCTGTTATTATATCACTTGCGCTGAAACGGGCGCCTGCGAAAAGGACAGTGTTCGCGGTACGGCTGAGATATCCTTCATCCGGTAATGCGATCTACTACAGATGCTTTGCAGATAAGATGGAGAGGTATCGAAGTGGTCATAACGAGGCGGTCTTGAAAACCGTTTGTCCGCAAGGGCGCGTGGGTTCGAATCCCACCCTCTCCGTGAGCGATCGATAACAGGTAGTATAATCGAATATAGAATTCTTGATTTAGCCGTTAAGGAGAAGTACCCAAGTGGCTGAAGGGGCTCCCCTGGAAAGGGAGTAGATCGTTAATAGCGGTGCGTGGGTTCAAATCCCACCTTCTCCGTTTCAACTTATGAAAAGTTTGAAAATAAAAAACTTGAAAAAAGTTGAAAAAAGTTGTTGACAAACAGGAAAACATGTGATATCCTATCAGAGTTGCTCCTGAGAAATGAGCCAACAACAAAAAGAACCTTGATAACTGAACAGTGAGACAACCTTGAAAAGATTCTAAAAAGA
>JAJQGP010000168.1 GCA_021200475.1 Lachnospiraceae bacterium | reverse complement strand
TGCTGCTGGTCTGCGGACAGGTGTACTTTGACCTGCGGCTGCCGGATTATACGGCGGAGATCACGGTGCTGATCAGCAGTGAGGTCACCGAGCTTTCGGAATATTATTCAGCAGGCGGAAAAATGCTTGCCTGCGCACTGTGCAGTGCTGTCATGACAGTAATTGTCGGGTACTTTGCAGCCAGGATCGCTGCGGATTTTTCTTTTGATATCCGGGCAAAGCTTTTCCACAAGGTTTCAGCACTGGGAAGCGGTGAGATTAAAAAATTCTCGACGGCCAGCCTGATCACCCGTACCACGAACGATATCACCCAGATCCAGATGATCATCGCGATGGGGCTGCAGATGATGCTGCGGGCACCGATCATGGCCGTCTGGGCGATTGTCAAGATTGTAGGGAAAAGCTGGCAGCTGTCCGTGGTTGTTGCCGCGGCGGTGGTTATTGTAGTAACATCTCTGGTCGTTCTGCTGGCTGTGATGATCCCGAAGTTCCGCATTGTCCAGAAACAGATTGATGATGTGAACCGGATCACGCAGGAGAACTTAAGCGGCATCCGCGTGGTACGTGCGTTCAATGCGGAAAAGTACCAGGAGGATAAGTTTGACGGGGCGAATACCAGCCTGATGAAGACCCAGTTATTCACCGGCCGGGGGATGGCGTTCCTTTCCCCGATCATGATGTTTGTCCAGAGCGCTGTGAGCGTCGCGATCTATTACGTGGGGGCACGCCTCATCAACGATATCAATGTTCCTTTAAATGGCACGGTGTCAGAAATGATGCTGGCGGTGTCGGACCGCGCGACAATGCTGGGCGAGGTGGTTTCATTCAGTTCTTACGCTTTGTATGTGATCATGTCGTTTGTCATGCTGCTGATGATCTTCATGATGCTGCCCCGTGCGCAGGTATCCGCGAACCGTATTAATGAAGTGCTTGACTGTGATATTGCGGTACAGGAAGGGACGGAGACGGCGTCAAAAGAAATCGGTACGGTTGAATTTAAAGATGTATCGTTCCGCTATCCCGACGCTTCGGAGGACTGCCTGAAGCATATTTCCTTCACAGCGAAGAAAGGCGAAACAGTTGCTTTTATCGGTGCGACCGGTTCCGGCAAATCGACGCTCGGCGCACTTGCTGCGAGACTTTACGATGCCACATCGGGAAAGGTACTTGTAGATGGGAAGGATGTTTCAACCTATAGCTTTGAGACACTCTATAATAAGGTTGGCTATATTCCGCAGAAAGCAACCCTGTTTGCCGATACGGTAGAAGGAAATGTTTCCTTTGGAAAGAGCGCACAGAAGGTGACGACAGAAGATGTCGAGAGGGCATTGGATATTGCCCAGGCTTCGGATTTTGTTCATGCCATGGATGACGGACTGCAGAGTCCTATTTCCCAGAGCGGTTCCAACGTTTCCGGTGGACAGAAGCAGCGCCTTGCCATCGCACGCACCATCGCGCGGAAGCCGGAGATTCTGATTTTCGATGATTCGTTTTCAGCATTGGACTATAAGACCGACCGCATCCTGCGTCAGAGAATTAAGACCGATCTGAAAGGCATGACCTGCCTGATCGTGGCACAGAGAATCGGTACAATCCGCCACGCAGACCGTATCGTAGTCCTTGATAATGGTGCGGTAGCCGGAATCGGCACCCATGAGGAACTGATGAAGAACTGCGAGGTCTACAAGCAGATCGCGCTGTCGCAGCTTTCCGCGGATGAGCTCGCGGTGAACGCGTAAAGGAGAACCGCGCCATTAAAAATTCGTGCTGATGCACGAAGGCGCGGTCTGCATCCCGCATCTGAAACCGGGATATATAGGAGGTGTGTTTATTATGCCAGAATCAAATACAACAAACAGAAGAGCACAAGGCGGTGCCCCGATGAATGGAAGCGCCCCCTCGCCTACGCTCGGCGGCAGGTCGGAGCCGTCAATGAAATCGCTTCGCGATGGGACGGCTCCTCGGCGTGGACCGGGCGGCAGAGGCCCAATGGGTGGAGGCCCGATGGGCGGCATGGGCGGCGGAAAAGCAAAAGATATGAAAGGCGCCCTGTTAGGCCTTTTCAATTACTGCAGGAGCCAGGCCGGAATCATTGCCCTGGCACTGGTGCTTGCCGCGGCAGGTGCGGTTTTTACGATCATCGGACCGGACCAGCTCTCCCGGCTGACTGATTATATCTATGACGGACTCTATGGAGGCGTTTCCTCTGAAGAGATGGCCGAGGATATCCAGGAGCAGATCATGAGCGGGGAGATCAATATCATGGATTACCTGCCCGAAGGGACAGACGTATCCGAACTGGATCTCACAAGCATTGATCTGACAGACACGGACAATGAACTGACACAGGCAATCATGGAGAACATCACTTTAAGTGAGGAATACCAGGAAGCTCATGCGGACGAAGGCATCGACATGGATGGGATCGCTGGTGTGGCACTCCTGCTGGTTGGGATCTATCTAGCCAGTGCCATCTGTAACTTCGTTCAGCATTACATCATGCAGACGGTCACCCAGCGGACCGCGAAACGTCTCCGTGGGGATATCAGCACGAAGATCAACCGTCTGCCGCTGAAATACTATTCCGGCAATGCTGCGGGTGATGTGCTTTCCCGTATGACAAATGATGTGGATATGATCGGTCAGGCCATGTCCAACAGCCTGTCGAACCTGGTCACGGCAGTCGCACAGTTTATCGGCTGTCTGATCATGATGTATTACACGAACTGGGTGATGGCGACAACAACCGTACTCGCCACCCTCATCGGACTGGTTCTGATGGTAGTGATTATGGCCCGTTCGCAGAAATACTTTACTGCCCGCCAGGAAAGCCTTGGTGAACTGAACGGGTATATCGAGGAAATGTACACCGGCCATGATGTGATCCGCATCCTGAATGCGGAAGATGAGGTAAAGGAACAGTTTGGCACTATGAACCAGAAGGTGAAGGACGCAAACTTCCGTTCCCAGTTTTTATCCGGCCTGATGCAGCCTCTGATGACCTTTGTCGGGAACCTGGGATATGTAGCCGTCTGCGTGGTGGGTGCTTCTCAGATCATCAACGGCAATATTACATTTGGTGTGATCACGGCATTCCTGATCTATACCCGCCTGTTCGAGTCACCGCTGCGCCAGATCTCGCAGGCCATGACACAGGTACAGTCCTGTGCGGCAGCTTCCGAGCGAGTGTTTGAATTCCTTGACGAGGAAGAAATGGAAGATGAAACCGCGAAGACAGAGCATATCGACCATGTGCGCGGCGAGGTGGAATTTAAGAACGTGAAATTTGCGTATCCGAGCGCGCCGGAGAAAGAAATCATCCATAATTTCAGCGTAAAGGTTGAGCCGGGGCAGAAGGTCGCTATCGTCGGCCCGACTGGCGCGGGCAAGACTACCATGGTCAACCTGCTGATGCGCTTCTATGAACTGACAGGAGGAGAAATCCGGATCGACGGAGTCTCGACGACAGATATCCCGAGGGAGAATGTACACAGCCAGTTTGGCATGGTGCTGCAGGATACCTGGCTGTTTGAGGGTACCGTGAGAGAGAACCTTCTCTATAATACAGAGGGTGTCACAGAGGCACAGATGATTGAAGCGTGCAAGGCCTGCGGCATCCACAACTTCATCCAGGCACTGCCGCACGGATATGATTCTGTCTTAAGCGACAACACAGCGATCTCTGCCGGCCAGAAACAGCTGATGACCATCGCGAGGGCAATGATCCAGAACAGCCCGATGCTGATCCTCGATGAGGCAACCTCCAGCGTGGATACTAAGACCGAGATGATCACCCAGCAGGCGATGGATAAGCTGACGAATAAGCGAACTAGCTTCGTGATCGCTCACCGTCTGTCGACCATTAAAAATGCAGATATCATTCTGGTGATGCGGGACGGCGATATCGTAGAGCAGGGTACTCACGAGAAATTGCTGGCACAGAACGGATTTTACGCGGAATTGTACAATAGTCAGTTTGAGAGCAGCGCCCAATGCGCAGCATTATAAAAATGGGTGCTGCGGCGCTGGACGTCCAGTGGACGTCCGTTTAGCGCCGACCGGAGTGGAAGCGGAGATGGAGTGAGGGGGCATTTCCCGAGGCTTCTTAACTGAAAAAACGCCGCCCAGTGCTCTTTTTAAGCACTGGGGCGGCTAAACATTTGACTCTGTTCAAAACAGCAGGTCAAGAATATTTGGTTACGTAATTGATTACACCATTTAACACCAGCTCCTGCATCATTGTGCAGATCTTTTCCGCACTGATATCCTTACCCTTTTCGTTCCAATGCTGGAGAAGACCGAACATGGCATCATTTACAAAGCTGGACAGATAATCGAAATTCGGTATATCTGCCGGAACCGGCATCTGACACATAATGATGGGTTCCAGTTCCTCTCTTAACTTTGCAGCAAAAGCAGGATCCCCGTTTGCTCCCATCAGTAGATATATCTTTTCGTTCATTGCCAGAAAAACGGTCTGGAAGAGATCTCTCATGGAGCTGCTTTCCTGCATGGCATCCTGTGCTGTTTGTCTTATTTCGTTCAACAGCTCGTCTTCTATATAGGAGAGCATTTCGTCAATATCAAGAAAGTACTCATAAAAGGTGCTGCGGTTATATCCCGCGCGTCTTGTGATCTCGTTGACAGCGATTTTAGAGATTGGTTTTTCCCGGACCAGTGCCCAGAAAGCGTCAATAAATTTTTGACGGGTCTTTTCTGCAATTTCCGGTTGCTTATTCATGAAATTCCCCCCATTATCCGACATGTTTCAAAATATTGATGGTTGATAACTGATTTCTTTATGATTATAATCATCATACAACGGATTGTTGAACAATGTCAAGACATAATTTTTGTGATCCGTTTCGGTTACTAATGTATTTCACCATAATAAAATATTCGCTGAAAATGTGCTTTTGCATGAATCACATTTCTGTTTAAGAAAGGAAGACGCGGATGCTGGAAATTAAAAACATACAGAAACAGTATAAAACGGGAGGGCTTATCCAGAAGGCACTGGATGGTGTCTCCCTGTCCTTCCGGGACAATGAATTTGTGGCAATCTTAGGACCAA
This sequence comes from Lachnospiraceae bacterium, assembly GCA_021200475.1. Taxonomy (GTDB): domain Bacteria; phylum Bacillota; class Clostridia; order Lachnospirales; family Lachnospiraceae; genus Choladousia. Next base: position 17,878 of record JAJQGP010000168.1, on the reverse strand, counting down.
GCGGTTCCGGAAAGACCACTCTGCTGAATATTATAGGCGGGCTGGATCGGTATGATTCCGGGGATCTTTTGATTAATGGCGTGTCTACAAAAAAATATAAGGACCGCGACTGGGATACTTACCGCAATCATTCCATTGGGTTCGTGTTCCAGAGCTACAACCTGATCTCCCACCAGAGTGTGCTCCAGAATGTGGAGCTGGCTCTGACCATATCCGGGATTTCCAAATCGGAGCGCCGCAGGAGAGCAAAGGAAGCGCTGGAAAAAGTCGGCCTTGGCGACCAGCTTCACAAAAAACCGAACCAGATGTCCGGCGGTCAGATGCAGCGGGTGGCGATCGCCCGTGCACTTGTTAATAATCCGGAAATCCTTCTCGCGGATGAGCCAACAGGTGCGCTGGATTCGCAGACCGGCATCCAGGTTATGGAACTGCTGAAGGAGGTCGCCCGCGACAGGCTGGTCATCATGGTAACCCATAACCCGGATCTGGCGCAGCAGTATGCCACGCGGATCGTGAACCTGCGGGATGGAAAAATTATTGACGACTCGAACCCTTTGGACAGCCAGGAAGCTGTGCCCCGGAAAGCGGAGAAGATGAAAAAGGCTTCCATGTCCCGGAGAACCTCCCTTGGGCTGTCATTTAACAATCTTCTTACCAAAAAGCGCAGGACCATAACGACGGCTACGGCCGGTTCCATTGGCATCATTGGTATCGCCCTGATCCTGGCACTTTCATCCGGGGTAAACCAGTATATCGAGGATCTGCAGAAATCGACCATGTCTTCCTATCCGATCACGATTTCCGCTTCGACGGTTGACATTACCAGTCTGGGCAGCCTTGCCGACAGCCTGGGCGGCATTTCAGGAACCAGCGACAGTGAGAGTGAGCCGGAAAGCGGTGTCCATTCGGATTCAAGCTCCCTGCTTGTGAGCAGTGCGGTGACTTCCAGCTTTGTGGAAAACGACCTGACGGCTTTTAAAGAGTATCTGGATGACCCGGACAGCGAAATAGCCGAATACATCGGAGAAAATGGGATTGTATACAGCTATGATACGTCCTTTGACGTGTATACCACGGATGAGGATGGAAACTATCTGAATACCAGCCGTGAACTGGAGGAAGATGAGAGCACATCTGTATCCATGTCGTCTTCCTCATCTATGTTCAGCCTGATGACAGGAAGCTCTGCTAGCGGAGCGGAAAACTTTGAGGAAATGCTTGCGGGTACCGGAGACGACCTGGTCAGTGCGGTCGTGATGGACAGCTATGATATGCTTTACGGAAACTGGCCGGAGAGCTACGATGAGGTCGTTCTTGTACTGGATGAGAATAATTCTATCGATATAGCGGTACTCTGCCAGCTTGGCCTGATCACGGATGCGCAGTATGAGGAAATCGCAAAGGCCATCGAGGAGGGCGAGGACGAAGTGGAAGAGATCACACTGGATTATTCCGATGTGGTCGGCACGACATTCCGGCTGGTCACCTTTTCAGACTATTACACAGAAAATGAGGATGGCACATTTACGGACGTGTCAAGTTCCTATGACACGCTGAGGGAAACTGTAGATGGCGGGTTGACCCTTACTGTGACGGGGATTGTCCGCGCAAACGAGGACGCTTCCACAACGATCTCCGCAGCAGTCGGTTACACCTCCGCCCTCACGGAATATATCATTGATCATACCAACAGCTCTGCAGTTATCTTGGCGCAGGAGGCAGACCCGGAGACCAATGTCCTGACAGGCCTGACTTTTGCGGAACCGGATGACGAGACGAAAGCGGAAGAGGCTGCGGAATACCTGTCCGGGCTTGGAGTATCTGATAAGGCGACTATGTATACCATGCTTATGTATATGGGAGTATCAGTGACAGACAGCAGTACAGCTGCAACAGATGATGCGGTGACTGATGAAAACGGCAATGATTCTTCCAGTATGGAAATTGCTGAAATGGCAGAAAGCGGACAAATGGAAGAAATATTAGCTATGGCAGGAGAAATCGATATCAGTAGCTTTACTTCGGGTGGAACCACTACGGACGAAACGACGATGGCAGCCCTGTTGGACGCATGGCTTGCCAACGACCCGGATACAGAGATTCTGACGCTTGTCTATGACAACTACCTTGCTGGGGGAAGTTACGAGGAGAACATGGAGGCATTTGGGAAGGTCAGCTTTGACGCGCCGTCTTCGATCAGCATCTATTGTGATACCTTCGATGACAAAGACATGGTGGCGGAATGCATCACAGATTATAACAAAACGGTGGACAAAGAGGAGCAGATCACGTATACTGATTATGTCGCCCTGATGACATCTGCGATTACCACTATGGTCAATCTTATTTCCTATGTCCTGATTGCGTTTGTGGCAATTTCGCTCGTGGTATCCTGTATTATGATTTCGATTATCACACAGATATCCGTAATAGAAAGGACTAAGGAGATCGGTATCCTCCGGGCAATCGGAGCGTCAAAACGGAATATTTCACAGGTATTCAATGCGGAGACTTTTATTATCGGGATTGCTTCAGGAACGATTGGCATAGTCCTCTCAGAACTGCTCATTATACCAATCAACGAGCTTATCCATATGCTGGCGGGTTCGGAGGATGTGAACGCAATTCTTCCATGGAATTACGCACTGATCCTGATACTTATCAGCATTGTAATAACGGTTCTTTCCGGTCTTGCTCCTGCCCATTCCGCAGCGAAAAAGGATCCGGTAGTTGCCTTGAGGACGGAATAAAGCACTGTGTAAAATAAACGGAATATGAGAAAGATGAGGGAGAATGGATGATCCGCATTGCAATTGTGGAGGATGAAACAATATTTGCAAAGCAGTTGGTGGAGTATCTGCACCGTTATGAACAGGAAAAACAGGAGAACTTTTGCATTACGCGTTATACGGACGGGGACGAAATTGTGGAAAACTATAAGGCTCAATTTGACATTATCCTGATGGATGTGCAGATGCGTTTTATGGATGGCATGAGTGCCGCGGAGGAGATACGGAAAAAAGACTCAGAGGTCGTAATCATCTTTATCACCAATATGCGGCAATATGCCCTGCGAGGCTACGCCGTGGATGCGCTGGATTATGTTGTAAAGCCGATCACGTATTTTGCTTTTTCCGAGCGTCTGGGCCGGGCGATTGGACGGATGAAGCGCAGGCAGGAAAATCATGTTGTCGTGAGTATACGGGGAGGAGTCCTTCGCATCGACACAGGAGACATTTACTATATTGAAAGTCAGGGGCATACGCTCATCTATCACTCAAGCTCGGGAAACCACGAGGGAACGGGAACTATGAAAGAGATTGAGGAAATTCTGGCACCGTATGACTTTTGCCGCGGAAACAAGGGCTACCTGATTAATCTGGCGCATGTGGACAGCGTGAGGGACGGCTGTGCGATCGTGAAGGGTGAGGAGCTGATGTTAAGTCGGGCGAGGAAGAATTCTTTTATGGAGGCGCTAACGAATTATTGGAGTAATGTTCGCTGAAATGAAGGAGAAAAGTGTAGGAAAACAGATGAGGAGATATTTGATGTTATGGTTACATATACGAACGTATTGCCTGACATTCCAAGACTGTATACGGCGATTGCAGAGTGGGGTGCCTGTGTGCTTTTTATTTTATTACTTCCAAGACGATTTCCTGTATTGCGTCTGACTGTGATCAGTGGAGCCGCATTGCTGTTACAATGTCTTCTCCTGGTTTTAACAGGAGAAATGAAGACCTTCTATCTGTGGATTTTTATTATGATTGTGGCTGCGTTTCTAATGGCAGTATTCCTTTTTCAGTGCTGCCGTGTAAACTGGTGGGAAGCACTTTACTGTGCCCTGCAGGCATTCGTGCTTGCAGAATTTACGACTTCTCTGTCATGGCAGATTTACTGCTTTTACTTTTACAGTTCTGTTTCTGTTGTGAAAGGGTTCCCTTTATTTCTTCTTTTTTGCGCCATCATCTACCCAGTCTACTGGTGGATGCTGCATCGCAGGAATAAGACAGAAACAGGCATGGATATCTATACGAGGGATGTGATAAGTGTATTGTTTATCACGGTTCTTACTTTTTTTGTCAGCAACCTCAGCTACATTCCAAGTTATTTTTCGTTTGTGACTCCTTTTACAACCGGATCGGGAGAAACGATTGCCACGCTTCGGACGATGATGGATCTGGGAGGAGTTGCGATGATGTATGCCCACTATGTTACGCGCTGTGAGATGCATGACCGCGAGGAATTAAAGATGATGGACGGCATTCTGGAAAGTCAGTATCAGCAGTACCAGCAGTCGAAAGAAAGTATTGAACTGGTAAACTATAAATATCACGATTTAAAGCACCAGATTGAGATACTGCGTATGGAATCAGACCCTCAAAAACGGGAGAAATATCTTAATGAAATGGAAGAGGATATCCGCCAATTCGAAGTTCAGAACAAAACTGGAAATAAAGTGCTTGATACATTACTGACTGGAAAGAGTATTACCTGTCAGAGGCATCAGATTGCGATTAACTGTGTTGCGGACGGAAAGCTGCTGGATTTTATTGATACCATGGATCTGTGCGCGATTCTGGGGAATGCGCTGGATAATGCGATCGAATGTGAAATGAAGATTTCAGATCCGGAAAAACGTCTGATCCATGTAGCCATTTTTTCACAGAAGAATTTTGTGATTATGTGGTTTGAAAACTACTTTGACGGGGAATTAAGCATGAATGGAGACATGCCGGTAACGACAAAGGATGAATCAGGCTTTCATGGATATGGGGTCAAGAGCATCAGGCACACTGCAAAAAAATACAATGGCGCGGCCAGTATCAGTGTGAAAGATGGCTGGTTTGAATTGAAAATATTGATCCCGATGCCGACGGAAGGGTAATGGCTTTCGGAAATTCAGACTGGGAGAAAAAACAGATAAAAGCAAAGAGGTGTGAATCGACTTGAGAAGTGAAACTTCTTCAGGTCGATTTTTTTGTCTAAAAGTTCTCCGAACTTCCATTTTACGGCGCCGTACAGGGAATGTTTTCCACTCACGTATCAGCTTTGGGAAAATGACTCTGGATTCTGCGCGTTTTGCATAAAAATCAGGATTGAAATTTATGAAAAAGAACAATACGCCCAACCGTTTATGCAAAAAATGAACCGATTGTGCCAAAAACGTGCACAAGAACAGAATTCTGCTATACTTTCCTCAACATTAAAAACACAATGTTAGCTGTGAAAGAAAGACGAATACCGGAATGGGGGAATAAAAAACAGCATGTAAAGGTATGTTCGGAAGCAGCGTCCATGAAGAGGAGGAACAGATATGCAATACAAGATAACAAGAAGAGATTTTCTTCGGGGATCCGCGGCAGGCGTAGCAGGCATTGCTATGGGAAGCATATTCGGACCGGCGATGGCCGCTTCTGCAGAAAATGTGTCCGCAGATGAGTTAACCGCTGATTATGTCTATTCGGAAGGATATGATGTTGACGTACAGCTTGAGGCAGAAGGCGCTGTTTTACTGAAAAATGAGAATAACATTCTGCCGCTCGCTGAGGGAACAGGCGTTACGATTCTCGGCGCCATGTCCTACAATTACGTAGAAGGCGGAACCGGATCCGCAGGCGGCAATGACGATGAAAACACGGTAATGATGAATGATGCGTTTACAGAGGCTGGCCTTGATGTAAATGCAGATGCATGGACATGGTTAGAGGAACAGTGCGGTGGCTACCGCAGCAACAATGATTATGACCCGGCAGTTTCCTCCGACAGCTCCGCAGATGATGAATTTGCTGAGTTTTCATCAAGCTCAGGAGATTGGACCAGCTATACTTCGATCCATGAATTTGCTTCGGACGTATATGAGGGCGGAGCAGATACTCTGACAGCAGACGGATATACAGGATACGCAATTGCCACATTTGCGCGTTCCGGTGCTGAGGGCGCATCTCCATCGATGGATTATGACGGAGACGGAAGTACGCTGACCGGCAAGACCTATCTGGAACTCGATGAGAAAGAAATTGCGCTGCTTGAGTTTTGCGCGGCAAATTATGAACACACCATCGTTCTGATCAATTCCTCTACGCCAATGGGGCTTGGCTTCCTGGAGGACGAGCAGTATAACATTGAAGCGTGTCTGTGGATTGGCCATCCGGGTGAGGCTGGACTGGTAGGTGTTGGAACCATTCTTACGGGACGTACAACTCCGTCGGGTCATCTGGTGGATACCTATGCATATGATATGACAACCAATCCGACGTATTATAACACGGATGACAACAGATATGCGAACGCAGACGGTCAGACCTTCTATCAGTATGAGGAAGGAATTTACGTAGGATACCGCTACTATGAGACAGCGGATGCGGTTGGCTATTTTGATTCAGACGACTTTGCGGGAATTGCGTTTAAGAATGGCTCTGTATCCGGCTATGACGCGGTAGTGCAATATCCGTTTGGCTATGGACTTTCTTATACGACATTTGAGAAGGAAATTACCGCTTCTGATATCACTTTGACTGAGCATGGAACAAATAGCATTACAGTGACCGTGACCAATACGGGCGATTATGCCGGAAAGGAAGTTGTTCAGCTCTATATGGATGCCCCATATCAGACAGATACGGAGAATTTCGGAATCAAAGGAGTTGGCCTTGCAAAAGCGAAAGTAGTTCTGATTGGATTTGAAAAGACGGATACGCTTGAAGCAGGGGAATCGCAGGATATTACGATTGAGTTTGCTACAGACGACCTGGCGTCCTTTGACAATTTCGGGCAGGGCTGCTATGTCCTTGAGGCTGGCGATTACAAATTCAATATTCAGGACAACGCGCACCAGTGGGGCGAGGATGGAAGTGATAATGCAGCGGCCGCGTCGGTATCTGTAATCCTGGAAAGCTCGATTATCTATAATGACAGTGATGCGGTTGCCTCAGTAGTAGATGGCGCAGTATACGCAGGAGCGAGAGATTCGGATATAGTAGCTGCAGTGAATGCGATGGATGATGTGACGGCAGGCGATGGCAATATGCTGGCAGGATATCTCTCAAGAAACGATATTGCGGGCGGTATGTCAACCATTATGCAGCATACCTCCAATGAGGAAGCAAATGAGACAGTGACGGACGACATTGCCGCAGTGCTGGCATTGAGCGGAACGGACTCGTATGATTATACTTTCTCAACCTATCTGAATGGTGAACTGACCAGTGTCACAGAGACCCTGTATGCACACGGCTCTAATATGATGCCGTATGCGCAGACCACTCCGGATGGGCTTGACGCGCAGGCACTTGGAGAGGGCATCGTATGGGGACAGACCTACTATGTAATGGAAGGCGAGACGACAGAGAGCGGATTGCCGGTGGTTGTGGACGCAGAGCCTTCGGATGGAAGCTATCATATGCTGACGGTCGATGATATGATTAATGTGCCGATCGACACGGAGGAAGGCCTGGAAATCTGGGATATGCTGGCAAGCGAAACGTCTCAGACGGAAGCGATTGAACTGCAGGGCAACAGCGGCTGGAAGGTTCCGGCAGTAGATTCGGTAGGAAAGCCTGAAACAAACTCCAAAGATGGCCCTGGTGAGCCAGGCAACGGTACTTACAATGGTACGACCTGGTTTGCAAGTGCGGTAGTCATTGCTTCTACCTGGAACAAAGATCTTGCCCGTTCAGAGGGTGTTGCTTACGGAAATCAGTGCAAGCTTTATGGTGTAAATGAAGCTTATGCGCCTGCGATGAATACGCATCGTTCTCCGTTTGGCGGCAGGAACTTTGAGTACTATTCTGAGGATGGATTCCTGGCAGGTGAAATCGGCGGCAATGCGGTTGCCGGCATTCAGTCAACCGGAACCGGCGTATTTATCAAGCACTGCGCATTGAATGACGGAGATACGAACCGCGGCGGGAACACGACCTGGGCAAATGAGCAGGCAATCCGTGAGATTTACATGGTTCCGTTTGAAATCAGTATTAAGAAATACGGTGCCGGCGGCGTGATGGGTTCCCTGAACCGTATCGGTATGACATGGTTCCACTATGGAATGTATGTTACGATGATGAGAAATGAGTGGGGCTGGAACGGTAACCTGATTACAGATGGTGATGGAGGAGATGGCGACACCTATAACAGCGCGCAGGCGATGATGTGTGTACAGGGCTCGATCCTGAACTTCAGTATTTATATCAACGCGGAAGCAACGGTAGCTGCTTTTGGCGACGCAACCCAGTACGCTTATACGGATTATATGCTGCATAATATCATGCGCAGCGCCCTGTATCAGTATGTATCAGAGCAGGCGGCGATCGCTGAATAATTGATCACAAGGAGGGCGGCAGTCTTGCCGCCCTGACTTAAAAGAGATGGAAGGAGAGAACCATGAAAAAACATAAACTGATGGCAATGGTGTTGTGCATGGAACTGGCCATGGCAGTGTCGGGAAGTATTTACGCAGAGGAAGCGACTGCAACAGAAGAAAGCAATGTTTTATCAGCACCGACGGATTTTACGATTGATCCGCTTACGGGAGAATATTCTTTTACAGCGGTAGATGAAAATGTAGGGTATTATTTCATTCGTGTGTATAAAGTGAAGGATGGCGAGGAATCCGGAGATTACATTGCGACTTCGAGCCGAATCAACGGAGGCAGCACTGGAGAGTGCACAGGGACACTGGATATGAGTGAGATCGGCTGGGGAACATACCATGTCAATCTGGTGACCTTTGCGGCGGCCGGAACTGATTATGAGAAGCCGGATGCGGTTACGCTGACGCTGGAGTATGGCGTAGGAGGTACGCTGGAACGCCCGGAGATGATGGTGATGACAAGCGGAAACCAGATGGAAGTGATGATTGACTGGTATACGCTTGCTGATTATGTGAACTGCCAGTATCTGCCGGAAGTAAAGATTTCAGTATATGCTGACGCAGAATGCACCGAAGAAGTTCTGACAGATACAGTAGATACAAGCGTGCTTCTGGATACAGCGGAGCTGCTGCCAGGCGGAAGCTACGTATGGGGATTCAGTGAATCGATTGGTGAACATTTTTATACCATCGAGGGAGAAAATGATTCGAAGACCTTTGCGTTCCGGTACGACGTGTATACTTATAATCTGGATGCCGGTACTTATTACGTGACATGCCAGGCTCTGGCAAAGGATGAGTATACAAATGATTCTCAGGTGAGTACGGTCGTTGAAATTACTCTTACGGATGAAGAGAGCTCTTCAGAATATGAATATGCTACGACAGAGCTTTGGGCGGATATGACGGTCGGTATGGATCGTGTGTATGCTTCGTCTCAGGTTCAGACGGACCGCATAGACACAGCTGACGCCCAGGAAACAGTGGCCGAAGTGATCGGGTAATGTGAATGGAGGAGGCAGTGTATGAACAGGTTTTTTCATTACAAAGAGAGAGGCGGTACATTAAGCGGGGAAATTCTCGCGGGTCTTGGAATGCTTTTCCTTTCCGTATGCGGGATTTTTGTCAATATTCAGCTGATCGCAAAGCTTAGAATTACTGGCGAGTACGCGAGCGCAACCGCCTCAGAAGTGACAGTGAACGGTGAGATCTATGCGCAGGCGTGGTTCCTGTCGATGATGATTGCCTTTGTCGGCAGCCTGCTGCTGGGAGTGATTACAAGACTTCCCCTGGTACAGATTGGCGGACTTGGATTAAGCACCGTGCTGGTTTCCATGGTAGGAGCCAGTACAGGACTCAGCTATTATAATCTGCTGTATGTTTGCTTCATCAGTTCGATTGTGTATACCGTGCTGGTGGCGGTACCAGGTGTGAAAAAATGGATTTTTCATGCATTGCCTCAACCGGTCCGCAGGGCTCTCCCTGCGGCCGCGGGACTGCTGATGGCATGGATTGCGATTCAGCTTACCGGAATTTTTACGGTCAATGGAAGTGATGTATCTGTCTATGGAGCAGGCGAAGCGCTGGAAGCAGTGAACGATTCCGTCAGTCTGTTTGGAATCATTCCGTTTAGTACCTATTCGTATTCAACGGACAAATATCATCCGCTTTTGCTGGTCTGTGCGGTATGCGTATTAGTAACGTTTGTATTCTGGCTGGTTTTCCGCCAGAGGACAAAGAGGCCGTTCCTGTATGCGTTGCTTTGCGGAACACTTGTTTTCTTCGTCGGATATCTGCTTGGTGTCTGTGTGAACTTTAAAACGATGAAGTTTACAATTTCTTCTTTGTGGGGGCGTCTCTATATGGTTGGCAGCGAGGATGCGATGATAGAGCATTTGTCAACCGTACTGAACTCTATTAAATTTGGAAGAATTTTCTCTTCCGGCTCTGATTTCTCTGCTTATAAGGAAGCTGGCGGAAATGTGGCACTGCTTTTTGCTACCACTATACTGAATTTTGTATTTATTAATATGTATGAGGCAGAGTCTGTGCTTCAGGTAGAAGCAGAAGAGACAGGCGTATTTGACGCGAATGAGCATAAAGGTGTACAATTAACCTTAATCTGCAATGGAGTTATGAATATTATCGCTCCGCTTTATGGCGGGGTACCGGTAACCGTTGGTTCGCCGTCTTGTGCGGCTGCGAAGGATGGGGCAAAATCCGGACTTGCATCAATCGTGGCAGCTATTGGTTTTGCAATCTCCGCATTCATCTGGATTATTCCATTCCTGTTCTCAACGGCAACGTCATATACGATTGTATTTGAGATGTATGGGCATTATGGAACAGTTATGCAGCTGATGTGCGAGACAAGCTTTGCAGTAGCGGATACTGTGATGGTGATCCTGGGTCTGTCTATGGCAGCGCATAGCCTGAATATTGACTGGAAGAATCTGAAAGAAACCAGCTCTCTGGCAGCTACAGTGGCAGGTACTTTACTGATGTCGAATCTTGCGGCTGGAGTAGCGGCAGGTACACTTGCCTATGTAATTGTATCACTTTCTGCCGTTGATCCGGCAAAACGGCTTCTGAAGCTTGAAAAGAAACAGATCAAAAAGAGCAAAAAAGCCGAAGAAAAGCAAAAAGCAGAGGGTACCGGATCAGCAGAGCCGGAGCAGCCGAAGACAGAGGAAATAGCTGGTGAAACACAGACAGCTCCCGCTGTGGATGCGGCTGAATCTCAGACATTGAAACAGGAGTCAGAAAATCCGGGACGCTTTAGCTTCAAGGGTGTTACCATCCAGCAGGCCAGCTGGGCGGTGGTATCCATTGTATTACTTGTATTTCTCATGCGTTAAGATGTGGGAATAAAATGCAGAAAGGATGGAATGGATCATGGGCTATTCAAAAAAAGTCGGAGATCTGCTGAAGAATCTGACACTTGAAGAAAAGGCGGCTCTGCTTGGTGGCAAGAATGAATGGGAGACGCATGACATTCCCCGGCTTGCCATTCCGTCTGTGACCTGCTCAGATGGGCCAAGCGGTGTGCGCCGGCAGGAAGGCGAGGGAGACCACCTGGGGTTGAATCCCTCTCTTCCGGCCACCTGTTTCCCAAGCGCGGCGACTGTCGCGAACAGCTGGGACGAGGCGCTTGCGGAACTGGTAGGTATGGCGCTTGGCGAGGAAGCGCGGACGCTTGGGGTGGATTTTCTCCTGGGTCCAGGTATGAATATCAAGCGCAGCCCTTTGTGCGGACGCAATTTTGAGTATTTCTCAGAAGATCCCTATCTGGCGGGAAAGATGGCTGCCGGGTATGTGAAAGGAATCCAAAGCCAGAGGGTGTCCGCCTGCCCAAAACACTTTGCGGTCAACAGCCAGGAGGAGCGCCGCATGGCAATGAATGCCGTGGTCGACGAGCGGACGCTCCGGGAGATTTATCTGACCGGGTTTGAGATCGCAGTTACCGAGGCAAAGCCAATGGCTTTGATGACAAGCTATAACGAAGTGAATGGTACTTACGCGAATGAAAATTCGCACCTTTTGCAGGAAATTCTGCGTGACGCCTGGGGGTATGACGGGGTGGTCATTACGGATTGGGGTGGTTCGAATGACCATGTAGAAGGCGTCCGTGCCGGTTCCAATCTGGAAATGCCAAATCCGGGATATGATTCGCCGACAATCCTGATTCAGGCATACAAAGATGGAAAAATATCGATGAAAGAGATTGATGATTGCGTAGGGCAGCTGCTGGAGGTGGTGCTGAAGCTGGCAGATAACCGGAAAAAAGCAGAATCAGCAGAAGCTGCGCGTCATGAACTGAATTCGGCAGATGCGGAAAAACATCATGAGCTTGCCCGAAGAGCGGCGCAGGAGAGCATTGTATTATTGAAAAACGAAGGGGATATTCTTCCTCTCGATTCGCAAAAGAAGATCGCCGTGATCGGTGATTTCGCGAAAGAAGCCCGTTATCAGGGTGCAGGGTCTTCGTGCGTGAATTGCACGAAAGTGGAGAACATCCTCGATCTGATTGATTCCAGGCCAATAAAATACAACGGTTTTGCCCAGGGCTATCAGCGGAACTGCGGACGGAATGAAAAACTGGAGCAGGAGGCAGTTGCGCTGGCGTCATCGGCAGATCAGATTCTTTACTTTTTTGGGCTGGATGAAGTCAGCGAATCAGAAGGAATCGACCGTTTGCATATGAGGATTCCGGAAAACCAGGTTGCCTTACTTGAAGCTCTGGCGAAAACCGGGAAACCGATTATTGGAGTTTTGAGCGGCGGTTCTGCAGTTGAGATGCCCTGGGAGAAATATTGTCAGGCAATCCTGCACACTTACCTCGGCGGTCAGGCAGGAGCAGGCGCAGTACTGGATGTGCTGACGGGGAAAGTGAATCCTTCCGGAAAGCTGAGCGAGACCTATCCGATGTTGTATGAGGATACTCCGGCATATCACTATTTTCCGGCGCAAAAAAGAAACAGTGAATATCGGGAAGGAATTTTTGTGGGGTATCGCTATTATGAGACGGTACAGAAGCAGGTGCGGTATCCGTTCGGGTATGGGCTTTCCTATACATCATTTGCATATTCCGATCTGAAAGTTTCAGAGAAGGAGGTATCCTTTATTTTAGCGAATACCGGGAAGAGAAGCGGCGCGGAGGTGGCGCAGCTTTACATATCCTGTGAGAACAGCCGAATCTTCCGGCCAGCGAGGGAGCTCAAGGGTTTCAGTAAGATTTTTCTGAAAGCCGGAGAGAGCCGCAGGGTGAGGATTCCGCTTGATGACAAAGCATTCCGTTTCTGGAATACGGAGACGAATCGCTGGGATGTAGAGGGCGCCGAGTATCAGATTCTGATCGGCGCAAGCGTGGAAGACATCCGGCTGCGAGGTACTCTTACAGTAAAGGGTACAACAAAGCGGCTGCCGTATGGAGCAGATCGGGAAAAATTGTCAGACTACTACAGTGGACAGATTCAGAATGTGAGCAATGAGACATATGCAGCAATGTATGGCGGCCCAATACCGGAGGATCACTGGTCAGACGGGAAAATCACGATGAATGACGCAATTTGCCAGATGAGCGGAGCAAGGAACCCGCTGGCGCGCGGAATCTGTAGGATTCTTAAGGATCAGAAGGAAAAAGGTGAGAAAGCGGGCAAGCCTGATCTGAATATTCTCTTTATCTACAATATGCCGTTCCGCAGCGTAGCTAAGATGACCGGCGGAATGGTCAGTATGCGAATGGCTGAGGGTATGGTTACAGCTGTAAACGGTCATTTCTTCCGCGGATTGGGAATCCTGATCAAAGGGTTTTTCAAAAACCGGAAGCTGAATAAAACGTATGCAGAAAAATTATATCCAAAAACGGAACAGGGAAAGAGGTGAAATTATTTATGGAAGCAGTAAAGAATTGTTGGCTTAGCTATGCTCAAAAGCATCCCAAAATAGCACAGTGGTTCCGTGAGGGAGGGTTGTTTATTATATTCAGCTATGTAGTGACTTTCGCGAAATATCTCATGCTGATGTTTCTGCCGGCTCTGTTCGCGTCTTATGCAGATGTCGGCTGGGGCTGGCCGTCTATACAGGGAAGTCTGTTTAGAATTACTTTTACATTCAATGTGATCGGCTATGCAGTTGAAGATGGAGGACTGGCTTACCTGTATGCATACCTGGTGTCCAGTTTCCTGGGAGAGTGTATCAACTTTCCGCTCCAGCGTAATGTCACGTTTAAGAGTAAGGGACCGCTTGCCCTGCAAATCCCGATCTATTTTCTGGGATGGGTGGTCATCACTCTGATTGTAAATTCCATTAACAGTGTGTGGGTCGGTGTGGCGAGCTATCTGGTTCCGGCGGCGATTTACAATATTGTAACAATTGTCCTCAATGGCGGTGTTTCAATGGTCGTATTTTTTGTATTGAATAAGATCATATTTGCAGAAGGGTTTGGGAAAAAATAATTGTAGCCTTTTAATGAATTCCTTGCCGTCTCCAGATTTGTCTGGCGACGGCTTTTTATGTACACAGGTGCGATTTACTGCATAACAAAAGATTTTTGCTTTCTGGATTTTGTTCCCTGAGCAATAGGATATAAAGGACAGCAGGAGTAAGCGGTTTTTGTCACTGCATTGGAAGACTTACATGAAACGTAATCCAGTTTTCCTCTGAACAATCGATAAAAATCCGGCCTTTGTGCAGTTCGACGATTTTCTTTGTTATTGTCAGCCCCAGACCATTTCCCTCTGTTTTATGGGAGGTATCACCCTGGTAAAATTGTTCAAATGCATGGTGAAGGATTTCGGGTGATAACTTTTCTCCCTGGTTGGAAATTGCAATATCTATCGTTGTCTCACTTTGCGATGCACTTACGCTCACGGAACCTCCATCCTCCGAAAACTTTACTGCGTTATCAAGCAGGTTCATCCAGACCTGTTGCAGGAGTTCTTCATTTCCGACAGCATAAACCTCCTCAGAATCAGGATTGTCGAATTGGAAATTGATCTTTTTTTCAGCCCATTTCAGATCAAGAGCAATGATTGATGTGCGGATTTGCTCACTGATATTTATACTCTTCTTATCTGTCAGGATTGCCTGCTGTTCAATTTTAGACAGGCTTAAGATATTTGTTGCCAGGCCCGTCAGACGTTTGGATTCTTTGACAATAATCTTCAGATATTCTTCCTGTTCCTGGGGCGGGACATCCCGGTCAAGCAGGATCTGGGCAAAGCCCTGGATGGAGGCGATGGGTGTCTTCAGCTCGTGCGAAAAGTTGTTAACAAAATCACTGCGGAGCATTTCCACACTCCCCAGTTCCTGTGCCATATCGTTAAATTTCTGACTCAAATGATGTAAATCCTTTGGCCATTTAAAATCAATTCGGACACTGTAATCCCCATCTGCAATTTTATCTGTCGCATCTATGAGCTGGTTGACAGGCCCGTTCGGGATAACGCTCACAATGCCGGCCAGAATGATTCCCAAAATCAGGCAGATAATCCAAAAAAGCGGCAGCCGGATGCACGGCAGCCCGCCATCGGCAACCAGTCCAAGACGTGAAAGGACAGAAATCCCGCAGAAAGCAAGGAAGACACTCACACAATCAATGCAGAAAATGATGCCTGCGAAAGTCAGGGCAAGTCGGGGATGCTTCATAAATGAGCGAATTTTACTCATTGTGGATCACCGCCTTGTAGCCGATCCCTCGGATAGAAACCAGTTCAAATTCCGGCCAGCCGGCAAAACGTTTGCGCAGGCATGCGATATGCACTGTCACCGTGTTATCTGCAGAAGTGGAGTCCTTCCCCCAGATTTCATCCATCAGCTGCAGCCGGGTGAAAATCTGCCCCGGATAGGACAGTAATTTATATAGAAGGTAAAATTCTTTCTGCGGAAGTGTCATCCTGACTTCTCCGCGGGTAACACTGAGGGAATCGTAATCCAGCGTTACTTTCCCTATCGTCAGCTTATGTTCATTAGCAATATGGCTTCGCCGAAGCAGGGCCTTGATACGGAACAGCATCTCTTTCTCATTCACAGGTTTCACCATATAATCATCTGTGCCGGCCAGGAAGCCTTTGTATTTGTCTTCCGGTGCCTCCTTAGCCGTAACCATCAAAATCGGAGTATGCTCATCTACACTGCGGAGAGTTTTTGTAAATTCATAGCCATCCATTTTTGGCATCATAATATCAAGGATAATCAGGTCGATGTGCTGCCTGTCCATAATATCCAGTGCGACTGCCCCGTTTTCGGCCAGGACAACATGGTATCCTTCATATATGAGTACCGCCTGCATCCATCGGGCTGTGCTTTGATCGTCTTCTACAACCATAATCTGGAACATTCACTTCACCTTATTCTTTTAGCAGCCGTCATGGCTCTATATAGGTAACCATATCATCCTGAGAATTTCGGGTGGTAGCTGATGTATAACCATCCATAGTTTCATCAACAGAAGTATCTTCCTGACCTACCAGCAAAATTGCAGCCGCAGAATAACCATCAGGAATTCCCAGCAGTTCCTGGTATTCCTCCTGGTTTTCCCCGTTCAGTATGCTCGTGGGAGAGGAGATGATTTTGGAACCATATCCCAGAAGCTGGGCTTCAATGGACATTGTCTGGCAGGCAATCCCCGCATCCAGTTCAGAACCGTCTGCGCAGGAAATCACGATTGCCAGCGGTGCATCCGCAATCCCGGCTTTTGTTACCGTTGCGGAACCAATGCCTTCTTCTGTTTCATTCGTAACATCTGTATTCCCGGTCTCATCTATATCTTCTGAAACGATATTTAGCGTCACCCTGTCTGATTCTTCCGTTATTTCTGCCGAAATCGCTGTATTTGAACTGAATCCTCCGCTGGAAGCCATCATGGAACTCATTTCATCAGAAATCTGCTGTAACAATGAAGTGTCTGTGATAACGGAAAAGTGCCAGGACTGGCTGTTCATAGCGCTTGGCGAATTAATTCCGGCATTCAGGATGGCCTCAATATCATCATCCGCCACCGGATCATCCGTAAAATATTGCGTAGTAGGTATATCTTCTACCAATTCAGCTGCGGTTTGAGTATCTGCTTCTCCGCTTTCAGTCAGAAGAGAAGAAAGGAAGTCTTCAAGCTGTCCGGCAACATCCTGATTGTCGGTTTCATTTTCCTCATTTTGAAAAGTACTGATAAATTTTTTAATTCGCTCTGCAACGTCATCGCCCTGGCTGTCGGTTTCGTTTTCTCCATTTTGAAAAGAATTGATGAAATCCTCTATTTGTGCAGTAATGTCCTGATCGTCAGTTTCGTTTTCTTCATTTTGAAGAGAACTGATGAAATCTTCAATCTGTTCAGAAACATTTTGGTCATTCGCTTCGGTTGTTTCTTCCTTGCCCGCTTCTTCTGTATTGTTTTCTTCCGTGCTTGCATCTTCCGCCCTTACAGGCACGGAAAAACACCACGCCAGCGAAGCTGCCAGCATAAAAATCATAATCGTTTTTCTTTTTAGCACTGTCGAAAAATCCTGTCTTATACTTACGGCTGTTTCCTCATTTTGCTCATAATGTAATGTTTCAAAGATTCCCGGGTAGTTATAGTTTCTCTTCATTCATGTAACCTCCTGTACCGCGAAATGTTGTGTAAAGAAAAAATTTGAAGCTATTTCGCTTCCCTTGGTAAAACAGGGTTATTTTAACAAATGAAGATTAAGCGAGAATAAAGTGCGGACGGATTTAATACTTTTTTCAGGAAGTTTATAATCAGGATATTTTTTCAAACGAGCTGCGGTGTTTCTTCCTTATTATAATTCTTCAGTAGCTCTTTCAGTTCCTCCAGCAGCGTTCCGATTGTGACCTGTTCCAGGCTTGCTTTCATGGCGTCTACCGCAGAAGCCATGTGCGGATACAGGAGTTGATAGATATTTTTGCCAACGGGACAGGTGCTGTCCGTTTCATGAAATTTAAAAATCTCTTCGACACCATTTGTCTCTACAGCCTGATAGACATCCCAGAGCGAGATATCCTTGGGAT
>JAJQGP010000073.1 GCA_021200475.1 Lachnospiraceae bacterium | reverse complement strand
AAAAATCAAGGAATTCTGCTCTTTTTTTATTCCAAAAGTGTTTAAGACCGGATATTAGCTCATCGCTAATACTCCTACAATATAAAATGAAAATGTGTTAAAAATATGTCGGGTTTCTAAAAAAAGTGAGAAGATACTTAAGAAACCATTGATAGAAAATAATAAAAAAGAAACCGGAAAATTATTTCCATTTTGCGGTATACTGTGGTAAGATATTGGAAAAATAAATAGAAAAACGCTTCCGGAGGCGGGGGAGCCGCTCCCGGAGGAGAAAGGGGTCTGTTTTATGGCGGCTTCAGATGTTGGGATTGATCTGGGCACAGCCAGTATCCTGGTATATGTCAGGGGGAAGGGTGTTGTGCTGAAGGAACCATCGGTAGTAGCTTATGTCCGTGATACAAATAAGATAAAGGCAATTGGGGAGGAAGCACGTCTGATGCTTGGCCGTACGCCCGGGAATATCATTGCGGTTCGCCCGATGCGCAAGGGTGTGATTTCAGACTACACCGTGACGGAGCAGATGCTGAAGCATTTCATTCAGAAGGCGATTGGGCGGATGTCCTTCCGGAAACCGCGCGTCAGCATCTGTGTTCCGAGCAGCGTGACCGAGGTGGAGAAGAAGGCTGTGGAGGATGCGACCTATCAGGCGGGAGCACGTGAGGTGCATATTATTGAGGAACCGATTGCGGCGGCGATTGGAGCCGGGATCGATATCTCGCGCCCCTGCGGGAATATGATTGTGGACATTGGCGGGGGTACCTGCGACGTGGCTGTGATATCGCTCGATGGGATTGTGGTCAGTACTTCGATTAAGGTGGCGGGGGATGATTTTGACGACGCGATCGTTAAGTATGTGCGGAAAAAATATGGTCTGATGATCGGAGAGCAGACAGCGGAGGAGATTAAGATTACAATCGGTACTGCATTTGAAAAACCGGAGCCGAAGGTGATGGAGGTCAGGGGGCGTGATCTGGTGACCGGTCTGCCGAAGACGGTTCGTGTGACTTCTGAGGATACGCGTGACGCATTGAAGGAAGTGACTGGTCAGATAGTGGACGCGGTGCACAGCGTTCTGGAACGCACTCCGCCGGAGCTGGCGGCAGATGTAGTAGACCGCGGAATTGTGATGACGGGCGGCGGTTCGCTTTTGAGCGGACTCGAGGAACTGATTGAAGCGAGAACAGGTATTAATACCATGGTTGCGGAGGACCCGATGACAGCTGTGGCGGTGGGTACCGGACGGTTTGTGGAGCTGACAGCGGCGAACAATTCAAAGCCGCTGGAACAATGAACCTCCTTGCAGATGTGAGGATGTAAAACAGTAGTGAGAGCGCAGAATCAGGGTAACAGAGGTTTATGGAAAGACTGGAAGGTTATATTGACCACATTATATTTCGGAATAATGACAATGGGTATACCGTATTTGTGCTTACAGCGCAGGATGACAACGAGGCAGGGCATTCTTCGAAGAACAGGAAAGGAGGACCTGCCCGCGCTTCAAATCGCGAGGATGAAATCACCTGTGTCGGCACACTTTCTTACGTTGGAGAAGGCGAAAAGGTCGTGCTCACGGGAGAGTACATATCGCATCCTTCTTATGGGGAACAGTTTAAAATCGCGGACTGTCAGGTAAAAGAACCAGACGATGCGGAATCAATTGAACGCTATCTGGGAAGCGGGGCGATCAAAGGAGTCGGTACGGCGCTGGCTGCACGGATGGTCCGGCGATTTGGAGAGGATACCATCCGGATCATTGAAGAAGAGCCGGAACGCCTTGCTGAGATTAAGGGCATCAGTGAGCGGATGGCGCGTGAGATCGCGGCACAGGTTTTTGAAAAGCGTGACATGCGCAAAGCGATGATTTTTTTGCAGCAATTTGGGGTTACGACCACGCTGGCCGTGAAGATTTATCAGAAATATGGCGCCGGGATGTACCAGGTGCTGGAGGAAAACCCTTATCGACTGGCGGATGATATCGAAGGCGTTGGCTTTCGCATTGCGGATGAGATTGCGAAGCGTGCGGGGATTCGGATTGACTCGGAGTACCGGCTCAAAAGCGGAGTTTTTTATGTGTTACAGCAGGCTGGAGGGGAAGGGCATGTATTTTTGCCGAAGGAGCTGCTTCTTTCGCGCGCTGGTGAGCTGCTTGGCATAGAACTCGAGAGTATCGATCAGTATCTGACGGATCTGGCAATTGACAAAAAGATTGTCATCAAACAGGAAAAGGAACAGACGCGGGTTTATACGGCGTCTGCCTATTTTCTTGAAATGAGCACGGCACGCATGCTGTGCGACCTGAATATTTCCTGTGAGGTCGACCGGAGCGTGATTTCCCAAAAACTGGGCGAGATTGAGAAAAAGACGAAAACAGTACTTGATGAGAAACAGCGAACGGCGGTCATGGAGGCGGCACGCTGCGGACTTCTGGTCATTACAGGCGGCCCCGGAACCGGAAAGACGACCACGATCAATACACTGATTTCCTATTTTGAATCAGAGGGAATGCGTATTCTGCTGGCAGCTCCGACCGGGCGCGCGGCCAAACGCATGACGGAGGCGACCGGATGTGAGGCGAAGACGGTACACCGCCTGCTGGAAATCAATGTCAGTTCGGATGAATCCGGACCGGAGGGGTTTGGACGGAATGAAGAGAACCCGCTTGACGCGGATGTGATCATCATCGATGAGATGTCGATGGTAGATATTTATCTCATGCATGCGCTTCTGAAAGCAGTGACGGTCGGTACACGTCTGATTATGGTGGGGGATGTGAATCAGCTTCCCTCTGTCGGGCCGGGAAGTGTTCTGAAGGATATTATTGCTTCAGAAAGAATTCCGGTCGTCCGCCTGACCCGGATTTTCCGGCAGGCCTCGGAGAGCGATATTGTGGTCAATGCCCATAAAATTAATCGTGGGGAGCACATTGTGCTTGACAATAAGAGCAGGGATTTTTTCTTCCTGAAGCGGCAGGATGCGAATGTGATTATCAGTATTGTGATTCAGTTAATCAGGGATAAGCTGCCGCGCTACGTGGAAGCGGAACCTTTTGATATCCAGGTGCTGACCCCGATGCGCAAGGGTCTGCTCGGCGTGGAACGGCTGAACCGGATTCTGCAGGAATATCTGAATCCACCGGATCACAGGAAGCGGGAATACGAACATAATGGCGTGACTTTTCGTGAGGGTGACAAGGTCATGCAGATTAAGAACAATTACCAGATGGAATGGGAAATCCGCGGACGCTATGGAATTCCGGTGGAAAAGGGGATCGGTATTTTTAATGGCGATATGGGGATTGTCCGCGAAATTAATTTGCATACAGAGCAGATAACGGTTGAATTTGATGAGCACCGCATGGTAGAATATCCCTACAGCGGACTGGATGAACTGGAGCTTTCTTATGCGGTGACGATCCACAAATCGCAGGGCAGTGAATATCCGGCAGTGGTGCTGCCGCTATTGACGGGTCCGCGAATGCTGATGAACCGCAATCTGCTGTACACGGCTGTGACCCGTGCGCGTAAGTGTGTGACGCTCGTCGGGGATGCGGGGACGTTTGATCAGATGATTGACAATACTGTGGAGCAGAGGCGTTATACTGCATTGGGCGAGAGGATACTTGAGTTATCAGAGAGATGAGGTAACTATTCAGAACAGTACCTCGCACTCGCTGCGAGGTACGTATGAAAACTTACATTCTACAGGAAAAAGTCCCATCGCGCAGCGATTTTAAATGGACTTTTTCCCTCGCCGGGATGGCATCCCGCACAGAGTGCGGGATAAGTCCCGTAACTGTGAAGGTACTGAACAGTTACGAGCTGAGAAAGTGAAACGATGAAAGCTCTGCTTTCCGGAAATGATATAAACCAGTGTACCATATCTGCTGCAAAGCATACCGAATACCGTGTTCCGTTTGCGCCTGGGGAAGATTCGAAGCGGAATGTGATGACAAAACGAAAAAAATGGAAAACATATGCGGGAAAAACCGGTGAAACGGCGATACGGCTGCTGTATCCGCCGCACTGTCCTCTTTGCGATCAGATTCGCCCGATAAGAGTGTCCCCCGGGTCTCTGGTCTGTGAAGACTGCCGTGAAAAGCTGCCATGGGCGGCGGAGCCGCTTTGCATGAAGTGCGGTAAGCCGGTGGGGGTTCCTGAGAGGGAGTTTTGTGAGGATTGTGAATCTGCAGGACATCTGTTTGAGCAGGGACGGGCCGCGTTTACCTATTCTGGTCTCATACGGAAGAGTGTTTACCGGATGAAGTTTCAGAACCGACGGGACTACCTGGACTTTTACGCATATGCGATGGTGCTCGCGGGTGAGCAGTATCTCCGGTACTGGAGACCGGAGGTGCTGGTGCCGGTTCCCATGCACTGGAAAAAACGTGCTGCAAGGGGATACAACCAGGCGGAGCTTCTGGCGGAACGAATCAGCCGGCTGACGGGGATTCCGTGTGAGCGGAAGCTGCTGCGGTGCGTGCACTATACGGGGGATCAGAAAGAGCTGGGACGGAGGGAGAGACTGCGGAACCTGCGGGGATGCTTTGAGGTATGTCTGCCCGGGAAGCGAGCGTTTGTGCCGCTGCGTATCCTTCTGATCGATGACGTTTATACGACCGGGAGTACGTTGGATGAGGCAGCCAGGGTGCTTCGCGAAGCTGGTGCACAGCATTTGTTTTTTCTGGTATTATGTACGGGAAAGGGCAAAAAAAGTTTGCATGACACGAAATCTGTGCTATACTGAAACAGTATTGTCGGCAGCTGGAGGGGATCGTATCTTTGCAGAGACGAATCAGCTGACTGGGAGCTGCGCGGCAGTGACTTTGAAACAGGCAGTTCAGAGGGGAGAACAAGATGGAGGGTATAATCTTTTGGCTGAGTGACAGCCTGTCATGGCTTACGATACCGACAGTATCGATTACCGCCACAGATATTCTTGAAATCCTGATTCTGGCTTTTCTTGTGTATAATCTGCTGCTCTGGATCAAAAATACGAGGGCATGGAATCTGTTAAAGGGAATTGCGATCCTGATCGCCTGTATCGCGCTTGTGTATCTGCTGCAGATGACAACGCTGATTTATCTGGTGAATCGGGGACTGGATATCGCGATTACGGCCATAGTGGTCGTTTTCCATCCGGAGATCCGCAGAGCGCTTGAAAGGCTTGGAGAGAAGCTGTTTTTTTCCGGATTGCTCCAGATCGGGGATGGCAGCAAAAATGTGACAGAGCGGTTCAGCGATAAGACGGTAAACGAGATCGTCAAAGCCTGTGCAGAGATGAGCAGGGCCAGAACAGGTGCTTTGATTGTTCTGGAGCAGAATACCCGTCTGGAGGAGTATGAGCGGACGGGGATCATGCTGGATTCTATTGTGACGAGCCAGCTGCTGATTAATATTTTTGAACATAACACACCGCTTCATGACGGGGCGGTGATCATTAAGGAAAACCGCATTACGGCGGCGACCTGCTATCTTCCGCTGTCTGACAATATGATGCTGAATAAGGCGCTGGGTACCAGACATCGGGCGGGGGTGGGCATCAGTGAAGAGACGGATTCGATGACCGTGATCGTTTCAGAGGAGACAGGAGCGATCTCTGTCGCGTATAAAGGAGAACTGATGCATGCGATTTCCCAGGAAGAATTAAGACGGCAGCTTGTGATTTTACAGAATAAATCAGTTGCCCCCAGAAAATTCCAATTCTGGAAAGGGTGGACCAAGAATGAAGCATAAGAAAACCGGGCGGATGCCCGGAAAAGTAGC
Source organism: Lachnospiraceae bacterium (assembly GCA_021200475.1). Lineage (GTDB taxonomy): Bacteria > Bacillota > Clostridia > Lachnospirales > Lachnospiraceae > Choladousia. Next base: position 17,313 of record JAJQGP010000073.1, on the reverse strand, counting down.
CGGGAAAGTGCCGAAATGGCTGAAAAGAAACTGGCCGTTAAAGCTGCTTTCATTAGGTATTGCGTTCCTGATCTGGCTTGTCGTAGTAAATGTGGATAATCCAACCAAGTCAAAGCTGTTTCGGGATATCAAGATAGAGATTATCAATGAAGACAGTGTGACGGAGATTGATAAGACGTTTGATATTGTCTCCAATGATACGGTGGTGATCAAGGTAACAGAGAAAAGGCGTGTGCTGGAGAGTCTCTCGGCGTCTGATTTTACCGTGATTGCGGACATGGAGAACCTGACCGAAATGAACACGGTTCCGCTTACGGTCACCTGCAGCAATTCAGCGGTCACTCTGGATGAGATTACGGTTGTTCCGTCCTCTTTGAAGGTGGAGCTGGAGCAGATTGTGGAGAGTGAATTTGTGGTAACGGTCGAGACTACGGGGACGCCCCAGAGCGGATATGAGGTCGGTACGACAGAGGTTGTTGAAGGCAAGACCGTGATCATTGCCGGGCTGGAGAGCCTGATTGAAAGAATCGGGCAGGTGACAGCTTCCGTATCTGTCAATGGGATATCTACGGATCAGAGACTGACGAGTACCCTCGCGATTTCGGATAAAAATGGCGATGCGTTAAGTGAAACGCAGATGAGCCGCCTGCAGGTCAAGGATTCGTCCGGTGTGCTTCTTTCTGATAATGAAGTGACGGTCGATGTAGAATTGTGGGCGGTACTGTATGAGGTGCCGATTGAGATTGAGACCAGCGGGAGTCCGGCGAGCGGATATGAGGTTACCGGAGTGAGTACAGTACCAACGACAGTAAATCTGGCGGGTACGGAGGAGGCTCTGGCGGCGATCACAAAGATTGTGGTCAATGAACCGGTTTCCGTCGCAGGTGCGGTGGAGACGTTTACACAGGAGATTAATCTTTCCGATACATTGAGCGATATGGAGGATGTACGGCTGGCATCGGGGGTAGATTCTTCTGTTACGGTCACGATTCAGATTGAAAAGAATGGAGATCAGACGGTGCAGCTTGCACTCTCGGAGCTGACTGTGCTGAACCGGCCGGAAAATATGACCCTTACTTTTTCACCTGCGGATATGATTTCTGTGACAGTTCACGCGGATGACGAAGAGAGTACGATTTCGGCGGAAGATATTACAGCGACCATAGACCTTTCTGTCTGCGCACAGAAGGGGGACTATGAGATACCGGTAGAGATTGAATTGCCAGACGGGTTTACGCTGGTGTCTGAAGTGACATTGATGGTAAATGCGGTAGCGACAGAGCAGATAGAGGCTGCTACGGAGGAATAATTCGGATGGAGAAGAGACTGACGGTAAATAATGAACTGGGACTCCATTTGCGTCCGGCGGGCGAGCTCTGCTCGATTGCGATGGAATATGAATCGAAGATTACGATCTGCTTTCGGGATCGCGAGTTTAATGCCAAGAGTCTTCTGAGTGTGCTGAGTGCCTGTGTCCAGAGCGGTGATGAGATTATCATCCGCATAGAAGGACCGGATGAAGAGGCGGCGGCGGAACAGATCAGCGCTTTTTTCAGAGGACTGCACTGAAGAATATAGGGGGAACGTTCCTGATCGGGATTCGATGAAGATGAGCGTTCTCCTTTTCTTTGAAGAGGAGTAGGAGGCATATGAAAAAACGGGAGCAGTACAAAAGACTGATCATGTTTTTGGCTTCAGTTCTGATTGTGGCGGTTCAGACTGGAGTATTTGCGTATGTCTGGTTTCATGACTATCATTTTAAGGAAGTGATCGGCAGAAGATACAGCTTCTGGGGACACTGTGCCCTGATCAGTATTTATGCGTTTCTGGTGGTAATGGTTTCTAAGCTTTTTTCTGCATTCAAGGTGGGATACCAGAGGATTCTGGATGTGCTGCTTTCTCAGATTTTTTCCGTTCTGATTGTGAATTTTATCGTTTATCTGCAGCTGGCTCTGATCGGCCGCTGGACATTTTTGGAACATGTACAGCCGATGCTCCGGGTATGCGGGATCAATCTGGCGGCGGTGGTGATCTGGGTTTTCTTTATGCGGTGGATTTATGTGAGAATTTATCCGCCGCATGAGATTCTGCTGATCTATGGGAGCCTCAGCCCCAGGTCTCTGATTGAAAAAATGAAAACCAGAAAGGACAAATATGTGATAGAGGGGACCATTTCCCTGAAGCGCGGGGAGGACGCGATCAAGGCGGAGATCCTGAAGCATCAGGCGGTAATAATCTGTGATATACCGGCTCATGAGCGCAACCTGTTTCTGAAGTTTTGTTTTGAACACGATATTCGCTGCTATTGCCAGCCAAAGATTTCGGATATTATGGTGATGAGCTCAGAGGAGATTAATCTGTTTGATACACCGCTTCTTCTGTTCCGCAACCGTGGACTGACCGTGGAACAGCAGGCAGTCAAGCGTTTTTTTGATATTGTGATCTCCGCGGTGGCTCTGGTGCTTCTTTCACCGGTTTTTCTGATCATTGCGATTCTGATCAAAGGATATGACGGCGGACCCGTGTTTTACCGCCAGGAAAGACTGACTAAGGATGGAAAGGTCTTTCAGGTATATAAGTTTCGCAGTATGCGGGTGGACTCCGAGCAGCAGGGCGCGCGTCTTGCAGCAAAGGGAGACAGCCGGGTGACGCCGGTCGGCAGGGTGCTGCGCAATATTCATTTTGACGAGCTGCCGCAGCTGCTGAACATTCTTGAGGGAGATATGTCCCTGGTCGGTCCCCGGCCGGAGCGCCCGGAGATAGCGGCTGAGTATGAGAAGGAGATCCCGGAATTTTCCTATCGCCTGAAGGTGAAGGCCGGTCTGACCGGTTACGCGCAGGTGTACGGAAAGTACAATACCAAACCGTATGATAAGCTGAAGCTTGATCTCACGTATATTGAGAATTTTTCGTTCCTGCTGGATTTGCAGCTGATCGCTACGACGGTAAAAATTTTGTTTCAGAAGGAAAATACGGAAGGGGTCGAGCAGTGGCAGAAGACAGCGTCGACGCGCGTGCAGGGCGGTGAACGGTCATCTGCCCAGAACAGCGCGTCGGATGCGTCATCGGCATCCTGCCGGGATCCGGCTTCCGCACCGCTGGCGGGTTCGCCGGGAGATCCGGCTTCTGCGGGGGCAGCTGCGCCGGAACACGGCGGGACGGAAAACGCCCTGCTTGTCTCGGTGATCATTCCGGCCTGCGGCTGTGCAGCGACCATTGCACGTGCGATTGATTCGGTGCTTTCGCAGGAGGTGCCGCTGGAGCTTCTGGTGATCAATGACGGTTCACCGGATGATCTGGACTCCGTCATGAAGCGGTATGAGAATGTCGCAGAGCTTCATTATTATAAGAATGACCATCGTCTGGGCGCTGCCGCCACGCGGAACCTGGGGGTGGAACGGGCGAAGGGAACCTATGTCGCCTTTTTAGACGCGGACGACTGGTGGGAGGCGGACAAGCTGAAAAAACAGCTCGCATGCCTGGAAGCCGGGCAGTCAGCGTCAGCCGGGAAAGCAGCTGGCTGCGGAAAGCGGGATATCACTGTGCCGGTACTCTGTGCGACCGCCCGGGAGCTGGTTACGCCGGCAGGAGAGTGCACCGGCCGCGTGATCCCGGTTCATGAGAAGATCACGTATCGGCGGCTGCTGCTGCACAACTGCATCAATTGTTCTTCGGTCCTCCTTCGGACCGATGTGGCGCGACAGTTTCCGATGCAGCATGAGGACAGCCACGAGGACTACATTACGTGGCTGCAGATCCTGAAAAAGTATGGTTTTGCCCTGGCAGTGAATGAACCGCTGCTCAAATATCGTCTGAGCTCGTCAGGCAAATCCGGAAATAAGCTTCATTCGGCGAAAATGACGTACCGCGTCTACCGTTACGCAGGGTTTGGCCGGGTATCTTCCGCAGGTCTTTTCTGCGCATACGCGGTGAATGGGGTGGTAAAATACGCAGGCGCTTATCTGCGGGGGCTTTTCCGGAAATGGTTTATCAAATAGAGGGAAAGAGAGGATGAAATGGTATGATTCAGAAGCTGATTGAGAACATCAAAATGACAAACGCACCGATTGTGGCCGGACTGGATCCGATGCTGCGCTATATTCCGGAACAGATTCAAAAAGCGGCATTTGCGGAATACGGGGAGACCCTGGAAGGCGCAGCGGAAGCTGTATGGCAGTATAATAAAAAAATAGTGGACGCAGTATATGATCTGATTCCGGCGGTGAAGCCGCAGATTGCGATGTATGAGCAGTTTGGACTTCCGGGACTGGCGGTGTTTAAAAAGACCGTTGATTACTGCAAAGAAAAAGGCCTGGTGGTGATCGGTGACGTGAAGCGTGGGGATATTGGTTCGACCTCGGCGGCATATGCGACCGCACATCTGGGGCGTGTACAGGTTGGTTCTCAGATGCTGACGCCATTTGGGGAGGATTTTGCGACAGTCAATCCGTATTTGGGAACGGATGGAATCAAACCATTTCTGGAGGTCTGCCGTGAGGAAAAGAAGGGGATTTTCATCCTGGTGAAGACCTCTAACCCATCAAGCGGTGAGTTTCAGGATCGCCGGATTGCCGGGACTGCTGATTCTGAGGAAAATTCTCTGACGCAAATCGCCGGGGACGATCGGGCAGATGGGAAGCCGCTGTATGAGATTGTGGGAGAAAAGGTAGCGGAATGGGCTGCGTCCTGCATGGGTGATACCTATAGCTATGTCGGCGCGGTGGTGGGCGCGACTTATCCGGAAATGGGAAAAGTGCTGCGCCGTGTCATGCCGAAGTCATTTATTCTGGTGCCGGGATATGGAGCGCAGGGAGGAAAGGCAGAAGATCTGGTACATTATTTTAATGAAGATGGCCTGGGGGCGATCGTTAATTCTTCACGCGGCATTATCGCCGCGTATAAGCAGGAAAAGTATGCGTCATTTGGAGCGGAACATTTCGCAGAGGCGAGCCGCGCGGCGGTGGTCGATATGATTGAGGATATCAACCGTGCACTGGAGCAGAGGGGTTAGCAGTAAAACAACATCAGTTGGTCAGGGTGTGACCTGTTACAGAACATCGTTCAGGAGTATAAGGAATGGAAAAATCAATTCTGCGCGCGGCCGTCCTTTCGCAGGAAACGATCGCAAATCAAATATACAGCATGTGGCTTCAGGCAGATTCCATTGCGGCTGCCGCCCGGCCGGGGCAGTTTGTTTCTGTGTACTGCAACGATTCGGGGCGGATGCTTCCGCGTCCCATCAGTATCTGTGAGACAGATAAGGAGCGGGGAAGAATTCGTCTGGTGTACCGCGTTGCGGGAAAAGGAACGGCGGAATTTGCCGGTTATCAGAAGATGGATACGCTGGATCTTCTTGGACCGCTTGGCAATGGATTCCCCCTGGATTGCTGCCCGGCGGGGAGGACTGCGTTTCTGATCGGCGGGGGAATCGGGATTCCTCCGATGGTGGAGCTCTCAAAAAGACTGGATGGCCATGTACAGGTGATTGCGGGGTACCGGGATGAACTGTTTTTAGCCGATGAGCTGGCTGCAAATGGGGATTTGTATCTGTCAGTGGAAAGCGGGGAGCTGTTTCGGTCTTTGTCCGGGGGGATCGAAGCGGATGAGCCATTGACCGGAGAAACGGCGGCGGATCATCCGGAAGGGAGCCGGATTCCGGCCGCAAAGCGTGGAATCACGCATGGGAATGTGCTGGACTGTATACGGGAGAATCAGCTGCAGGCGGATGTGATTTTTGCCTGTGGGCCGACACCGATGCTCCGTGCGGTCAAAGCGTATGCGCTGGAGACGGGGACAGAGTGTTATCTGTCTCTGGAGCAGCGGATGGCATGTGGGATCGGAGCCTGTCTGGCCTGCGTCTGCGAGTCGAAGGAAGTGGATGCGCACTCTCAGGTGAGGAATAAGCGTATCTGTAAGGAAGGACCGGTATTTGCAGCGGAGGAAGTGGTTTTATGACAATACAGAATACGAAAATAGCAATTGCAGGTGTAGAATTGAAAAATCCGGTGATGACCGCGTCCGGCACATTTGGCTCCGGTATGGAGTATGGCGAGTATGTTGACCTGTCCAGACTGGGAGCTGTTGTGACAAAGGGTGTGGCAAATGTCCCGTGGCCGGGCAATCCGACCCCGCGTGTGGCGGAGGTCCGCGGCGGGATGATGAATGCGATCGGTCTGCAGAATCCGGGAATTGAGACCTTTTGCTCCCGTGACCTGCCCTTTCTGGCAGGCTTTGACACAGCGGTAGTGGTAAATGTCTGCGGGCGGACGACGGAGGATTATGTTGAGGTTGTAGAACGTCTTGCGGATGAGGAGACGGTCGATCTGCTGGAAATCAATATCTCCTGCCCGAATGTGAAGTGCGGCGGGATTTCCTTTGGTCAGAATCCGGATTCGGTGGAAGCGATCACCCGTGAAATCAAAAAACACGCGAAGCAGCCGGTAATCATGAAGCTGAGTCCGAATGTCACGGACATTACGGAGCTGGCCCGTGCGGCGGAGGCGGGCGGTGCGGATGCTCTTTCGATGATCAATACCCTGACAGGGATGAAGATTGACGTGGATCGGAGGACGTTTGCTCTGGCAAATCAGACAGGCGGCGTCTCTGGTCCGGCGATTCATCCGGTTGCGGTGCGCATGGTATACCAGAGTGCGCAGGCGGTAAAGATCCCTATTATCGGCATGGGAGGCATTACCTGCGCGGAAGACGCCCTGGAATTGATCCTCGCCGGCGCGACTGCGGTTGCGGTAGGTACTGCAAATTTCCGGAATCCAGCGACTGTGATCGACGTGATCGAAGGGATTGAGGATTACATGTGCAGACAGAAGGTGGAGGATATCCGTACGCTGATTGGAGCAGTCAGATGAAAATGCAGGTCTGCACTGCGCGCTGAATAAATGGAAAAAAACGGGCAACACTCTCTGATAAGAAGGGAGGTTGCCCGTTATGTATGTTTGGATGTTACGAAAAAAACGATCGGACGGTTACCAAAGAAGAAGCAGTGACCGTGGAAATTCGAAAAAGGATAAGCTGCATATGGGTACCGTGCTTCTCTTTCTGCTTATGGCCTTATTTCTCAATGGGACCGCCGCCGCTGCGCATCGTTCGGTTCTGCAGCAGGGGATTGCGGAGGAAGTAGTACGGTTTCATGTACAGGCGAACAGTGACAGCGAAGAGGACCAGAATGTAAAATACCTGGTGCGGGATGCCGTGCTGGGTTGGATCACTGCGTCTTTTCCGGGCGCAGGATGGACAGCACAGACAGAGGATGAAACGGACCGCGCCGGAGTTCTGCTTTTTTTGCAGGAAAATCTGTCACAGGCGGAGCATATTGCTAATGAAGTGCTGGAGGAAGAAAATATACCTTATCGTGCAGCTGCGGAGATCATGCAGTGCTACTTTCCGGATCGAACCTACGGAGACTGCACGTTCCCCGCAGGCTGGTATGAAGCGCTTTGCATCCGGCTTGGAGAGGCCAAAGGGCAGAACTGGTGGTGCCTGCTCTACCCCAGCCTCTGCTTTTCGGATTGTCTTCACGCTGTGATAGAAGGGTCAGGACTTAGCAGGCTGGAGGAAGTCCTGACGGTGGAAGAATATGAAAGTCTGCTGCAATCCACCAGTTCGTGGAAAATCGGTTTCCGATGGCTTGGATGAGCGGTTACTGCGCTTTTTTGAATCCGGCTCGCTTTCTCAGCGTCGGGTCCAGGATTTTTTTCCGGATCCGCAGACTCTTGGGCGTTACCTCAAGCAATTCGTCTGTGTCAATGAACTCCAGCGCCTGTTCCAGACTCAGAATTTTTGGCGGGGTGAGTTTCAGCGCTTCGTCAGAACCGGATGCACGCGTGTTGGTCAGATGTTTGGTTTTGCAGACATTCAGTTCAATGTCCTCTGGCTTTGCGCTCTGCCCGATGACCATTCCGGAATAAACCTTTTCCCCCGGTCCGATGAACAGGGTGCCGCGGTCCTGTGCGTTGAACAGGCCATAGGCAACGGATTCACCGCTCTCAAAGGCGATCAGTGAACCAAGATTCCGGTAGGTCAGATCTCCCTTGTACGGGCCATAGCCGTCAAATATGGTGTTCATGACGCCATTGCCCTTTGTATCAGTCAGAAATTCTCCCCGATATCCGATCAGGCCGCGGGAGGGAATTGAAAATTCCAGGCGGGAGTAGCCGCCCTGGCCGAGGCTCATACCCTGGAGTTCCCCCTTGCGAAGGCTTAGCTTCTGGATGACGGTACCGGAAAACTCTTCCGGAACATCAATATAGCAGAGCTCCATTGGCTCCAGCTTTTTACCCCGCTCATCGGTTTTGTAGATGACTTCTGCTTTGCTGACCGCGAATTCAAAGCCCTCCCGACGCATGGTCTCAATCAGAATGGACAGATGCAGTTCCCCGCGTCCGGATACCTTAAAGGTATCGGTATCATCCGTATCTTCCACGCGAAGACTGACATCCGTGTTCAGCTCACGGTAGAGGCGTTCCCGAATGTGGCGGGAGGTGACGTATTTTCCTTCCTGGCCGGCGAGCGGACTGTCGTTGACGATGAAGTTCATGGAGATCGTAGGCTCGGAAATCTTCTGGAACGGGATGGGATCCGGCGCTTCCGGTGCACAGATCGTATCGCCGATATGCAGATCGGAAATACCGGAAATCGCGACAATCGAACCGATGGTGGCAGAGGGAACATCTACTTTATTTAAAGCGTCGAATTCATAAAGCTTGCTGATCTTTACCTTCTGTTTTTTATCCGGATCATGATGGTTGACCAGGACGACCTCCTGGTTGACAGAAATCGTGCCGCGGTCTACCTTTCCGACACCGATGCGTCCGACATACTCATTGTAATCAATCGTACTGATCAGTACCTGTGTCGGCCCATTCTCGTCGCCCTCGGGGGCAGGAATATAGTTGACAATGGTTTCAAATAACGGTTCCATGTTTGTACCGGGGATATCCGGGTCCATACTTGCGTAGCCGCCTTTTGCGGATGCATAGACGAACGGGCAGTCCAGCTGTTCGTCGGAAGCATCCAGCTCCAGAAACAGCTCCAGCACTTCGTCGACAACCTCAGCGGGCCGGGCCTCCGGGCGGTCAATTTTATTGATACAGACGATCACCGGAAGATTCAGCTCCAGAGCCTTGCGCAGCACAAATTTTGTCTGCGGCATCGCTCCTTCAAAAGCGTCGACGACCAGGATGACGCCGTTGACCATTTTCAGGACACGCTCAACTTCTCCGCCGAAATCCGCATGGCCTGGGGTATCGATGATATTGATTTTGGTGTTTTTATAGGTGACTGCGGTATTCTTTGAAAGGATGGTAATGCCGCGTTCCCGTTCCAGATCATTGGAATCCATGATACGCTCCGCAACCTCCTGGTTCTGGCGGAATACACCGCTCTGCTTGAGCAGTTCATCTACCAGGGTTGTTTTGCCATGGTCTACGTGTGCGATAATCGCAATATTTCTTACGTCTTCTCTTATCATAATTCTCTCTCCTGATACTTGTATTCCCGCGCTGCAGCCTGTAATCTGACCCAGAGCGCCCAAGCAAGTTTAGCACAAATCCGGGAGAATACAAGGGAGATTAAAAAAATTTTACAAAATTTTGCATAACGGTTCTAAACAGAAAAACGTTTGAATAAATATAGACTATATACAGGAAGTGATTCCTCTATACAAAGGAAGGGAGATTTAAAAGCTATGACAGATAAGATCATTGAAAACAATCAGGTTTCCATCATGGGAAAAATCATTTCAGATTTTTCATTCAGCCACGAGGTCTTCGGGGAGGGATTCTACATGGTGGATATTTCCGTACAGAGACTGAGCGACTCTTCTGATATCATCCCGGTGATGATTTCGGAGCGGCTGATTGATGTCACAAAGGATTACCGCGATTCTTACATACAGATTTTCGGCCAGTTTCGCTCGTATAACCGGCACGAGGAGAAAAGAAACAGGCTGGTACTCTCCGTATTTGCAAGGGAAATCAGCTTTGCGGAGGATGACAGTGACAAGGTAAAAAGTAATCAGATTTACCTGGACGGCTATATCTGTAAGGCGCCAGTCTACCGAAGAACCCCGCTTGGCCGGGAAATTGCGGATATGCTATTGGCCGTCAACCGCCCCTACGGAAAATCGGATTATATTCCCTGCATCTGCTGGGGGAGAAACGCCCGCTTCGCTTCCGGCTTTGAGGTGGGCGGTCATGTGCAGGTGTGGGGGCGCATACAGAGCAGGGAGTATGTGAAAAAACTGAACGAAGAATCCGTGGAAAAACGAACTGCCTACGAGGTTTCCGTGAGCAAGATGGAATACCTCGCGTAAACGAAGGATACAGAGACAATCACAAATCACAATAATTTGCACCAAATCACGGGGGATCACCACGCAATTTTTGGCATTTCCCGTGATTGCTTTTTGAAAAGGGATATAGTAAAATGTGGCGGTTTGATAGATCGATGATAAGCCGGATCCAGGCGGGGAGGAAATGTATGAACGGACGAAAGATACACATTTTTTGCGGAAACGGAACGGGGAAGACCTCTGCGGCACTCGGGAAAGGACTTCGCGAGGCGTGTACGGGCAGGAGTGTGATTGTGATTCAGTTTCTGAAAGAAAAAAACAATCAGACGGTTGCCGAGTATTTTAAACGGCTGGAACCTCAGATGAGGCTGTTTCGTTTTGAACGGTTCCCGGAGGATTATGAGAGTCTGAATGAACAGGAACGTACCGATGAATGCAGAAATATAAAAAATGGCCTGAATTTTGCGCGAAAGGTATTGGTGACGGAGGAGTGTGATGTCCTGATTCTGGACGAAATTCTCGGATTGACGGATCGGGGGATTGTATCTCTGGAGGAGCTGCGCAGTCTGATGGATGCGGCGGGAGAAAATACAGAGCTCTATCTCACGGGAACCAGCCGCTGCGAGGAACTCTGGCCTTATGTAGATGAGGTGACAGAGCTTACAACGGCATATACCCGCTGAGAGCAGGAGAAAGAAACGGTTTATACCGTTTTTTTTCGGGAATTTTGCTTTTTTTTTGCGAAAAATAGATTGCCAATTTGTCAAAGACTGTGTAGAATGGAATGAAAGATGCAGAACAATAAATGAGATTCGCAATGGCCGGGTGCCGTGAAAGACCTCCTTGCAGAAACGACAGGAAATGCAGGTGTGATCTGAAACGAGAAAAACGAAGCCGTCAGGGCTGCGGGATGTGGAGGCTTATCTTGTGTGGAAAATATCATACGATTAAGGGGAAAAAGCAATTCTGGTGCTTTTGTTTTCTTTGCCTGACAGGCTGGATGATTGCTTTCTCGGGGGTATATGCGAAGGAATCCGGCGTGGATCAGTGGATTAAGACAGTTTATAATGAAAACAATGGATTGGATACCGGCGAGGCGAATGTTGTGCTTCAGACGTCGGATGGATATATATGGATTGGCAGCTATGGCGGTCTGCTTCGTTATAATGGCAGGGATTTTGAGAACTTCAGCATAGGGGAAAATGCGGTGGGTTCTTCCAGCATCCGTGCCCTTTATGAGGACGAAAGCGGCCGTCTTTTATTGGGACGAATGATGTTGGTGTTTATGTGTATGAGAATGGGGTTTTCACCAGTGTATCCTGCGCGGATGGTGAGACAGGATTTTATTCGGTTCGTTCTTTTATATCCGATCAGAAGGGAACGGTATACGTGGGTACGACGTCTGGTCTGGCGCAGATTGTATTTGCGGATGAGACAGAAGAGACTGAAACGACTGGGGGAGATACTGAAGAGGGGGCTGCCGCGTCCGGCTGCGAGATGGTTCCCGTCGATGGAACGGAGGGGCGGGTTGTCTACGATCTGACCTGCGACAGTGCGGGCGTGGTCTGGGGGTGTGCAGACAACAGTAAACTCCTGCTGGTAAGCGACGGTGCGCTGATGGGGACACTGAGCGCGGATGCATGGCTGGAAAATGACTGTTACAGTGTGTACTGCGCCTCGGACGGCTGTATATATCTGGGCAGCGGCGGCAGTGAGGCAGTACGGCTGTGCCAGACGGGCGACGGATATACGACTGCGGATTTTGCGGCGGAGGAGATTGATACCGGTGAGCTTTACACAGTAAACCGTTTTTATGAGACGGCAGATGGAACAATATGGGGACTCTGTGACAATGGGATTGCGCAGATTGATGACAGTGATACGTTCCAGACGCCTGACGGGATGTCAGGTATGATTTCCTGCTGTGCGATGATTGAGGATTATGAGGGAAACATCTGGGTGGCGTCGAGCCGAACCGGCCTGACTTATTATTCGGAAGGAAGATTTTATAATTACAATGATCGTGCCAAGCTGGAAGGGGTGGCGGTGAACGCAATTGTGCGCTGCGAAGGGTACACTTATCTGGGGACAGACAGCGGTCTGATCCTTCTGGATGAGGAAATGCTTCCGATTGAAAATGAACTGACAGAGATGATGGATGGAAAGCGGGTTCGCCACATTAACTGCGACAGCAGCGGGACGTTCTGGTTTTGCGTGTATGGAACGGGACTGGTGCAGTATATTCCGGAAAGCGGAGAGATCCGGCTTCTGACGGAAGAGGATGGCCTGCTTGGCAACCAGGTTCGCCTGACACTGGAGCTGAGCGACGGGGCGATTGCGGTGGGCGGTGAATCAACATTCTGAAGGATGGCGCGGTGATCCAGAGCTATGGATCGGATGTATTGCCGTATTCCTTTATTCTCTGTATGTATGAGGCGGAGGATGGGACGCTGATCGCAGGGAGTGATGGGCAGGGAATTTATGAGATCACCGCGGATGGGAAAGTGACGCAGTATTATAAAGAAGCAGGATTGACGTCCGGCTCTGTGATGCGGATGGTACCGGACGAGGACGGTGTCTGGATCAGTGCGGGCAGTGCGCTTTATTACAGAGACGCAGAGGGGATTCGGGAGATTACCCTTACGGAAAGTGTTGGCAGCATTCTGGATATTCTTGTGATTGACGATGAAGTGTGGCTGATGAAAAGCAGCGGTCTGCTGATTGCGGACAGAGAAGAGCTGCTCGCGGGCACGGCTTCTCCCAGAAATCTGAGCACGGAGTATGGTCTTACCGGTACGCTGGTGGCAAATTCCTGGAACTGGCAGGACGCGGACGGGACTCTCTGGCTTTGTACGAACAATGGTATTTCTGTGATTGACACAGAAGAGATTCCGGCAAATGAGCAGGAGCCGCGCGGAGCAATTTCGAAGGTGACTGTGGACGGAGTGGAAATGGCAGTTACGGACAGCATCTCGATACCCGCTTCCGCAACGCGTATCACCTTTGAGCTTTCCGTACTCTCTTTTACTCCGGGAGACAAAACGGTGGAATATATGCTGGAAGGGTTTGAGGAAGAGGTCAGTGTGGCAAGCGCCTCCTCCATTACGGCGGTCAGCTATACGAACCTGGGCGGCGGCGATTACGTGTTTCGGTTTACGGCCTGCAATGAAGATGGAGTAGAAGGGGAAGAGATCAGTATTACCATTCACAAGGAAGCTCATTTTTGGGAAACTGCCTGGTTTTCGGCGCTTGTCTTTCTGGCGATACTTGCCGGAGTACTGCTCGTGATTTTGCTGGTATCTCAGATCCGCGTTCGCAGTATGAAAAAGCGGCAGGAAGAGCTGAAACTCATCATAGAGCAGTCTCTGCACACATTCGCGAATGCGATTGATGCGAAGGACAGTGATACCAATGGACATTCCGTTCGTGTGGCAAACTATTCACGCGAGATTGCGCGGCGCATGAATTTTTCTGTGGAGGAGCAGGAACAGATTTCTTATATGGCGCTGCTGCACGACATCGGAAAAATTGGTATTCCGGACAGCATTCTGAAAAAAGCCGGCAAACTGACGCCGGAAGAGTGGGAAATTGTCAAGAGCCACCCGCGCATTGGCGGTGAAATCCTCAGTGAATTTACTGTAATCCCGGATATCGCGGACGGAGCCAAATACCACCATGAGCATTACGATGGCAACGGGTATTGTGAAGGACGAAAAGGAGAAGAGATTCCGCTGAAAGCCAGAATTATCGCTGTCGCGGATTCCTTTGACGCGATGTGCAGTGCGCGGCATTACCAGTCGGGAAATACACTGGAGTACGCGAGGGAAGAATTACTGCGCTGCAGCGGGACACAGTTTGACCCGGATATTGTGGTGTATATGGTTGATATGATTGATGATGGATTTGTGAAAAAGGGGTAGGGAATATGCCCTTATGCGATCGAGCAGGAGGCGGCTTGCCGAATCCTGCTCGCCGCGCGGGGCGCATCCGGCGTTAGCTGGAAAACTTCCATATGCGCCCCTGCGCATAGAACCGGGTGCAGCATCCGCCGCACCCGGTAAGCATTTCTTTACTCGATTTTTAAACGGTATGTCCTTTCGCGACATAAACCGGAAAGCTGTCTGTGCCTTTCATTTCTTTTCCAGCGCCGAATTTTACATTCTTGTCGGTGATCACATAATCAATATCTGCACCGGCGCCGACTACGGTATCCTGCATCAGTACGCAATTTTTCACTTTGGCACCCTTTTCGATGCGTACCCCACGGAACAGCACACTGTTCTCGACTTCACCTTCGATGACACAGCCGTCTGCACACATTACGTTGGACACCTTTGCGCCGCTGATGTAGCGGGTTGGGTTGTCGTCACGGATCTTCGTGTAAATCGGGGCACCTTCGAACAATGCATTCAGATTGTAATCGTCGAGAAGCTTGAGATTCTCATCGAAATAACTCTTCATGCCGGTGATGCGAGCCGCGTATCCGTCGAACCTGTAGGCGTGGACGTTTCTCCAGGAGAGCTGGTTCATCAGGACATCGCGGTTGAAGTGCTCCAGACCACGTACGAAAGCGGTGTTGACCATGTTGATCAGCAGCTCACGCTCCAGTACATAGATATTCATCGAATAATTCTGCACACCGGTGACACGCGGGTTCACATAGATGTGGTTGATCCGGCCTTTGTCAATCGTAAAGGTGTAATGGAAGCCTCTGCTGTTATCCTGTGTGCGCATCAGATATTCCGGAAGCTCTTCTTCCCGGTAAGCGATGGAAACATCCGCACCGCTTTCGATATGTTCGTCGATCATTTTTGTGAAATCAAAATTCACCGCCATGCTCGAATCCGCCATAATCACAAAGCGTTCTTTCTGTTCGCGCAGGAACGGAAGAATATTTGCCAGTGTGCCGATACGGCCGCTGTATACCTTGTTGGATTTCTCTGCGTAGGGCGGGAAAATGTGCAGGCCACCGTTTTTGCGGACCAGATCCCACTCACGGCCGGTGCCGAGGTGATCCATCAGCGAATGGTAATTCGTATTTACCGGAACGCAGATATTATCAATGTCGCAGTTTACCATGCTTGAGAGGATAAAGTCGATCATGCGGTAACGGCTTGCAAAAGGGATGGAGGCCATGTTCCGGATGCTGACCAGCTCAGGAACCAGCGCGTCATAATGATTTGGAAATATAATTCCGAGTGCGCTCTTGTTTGAATTTACCATTGTTCTTCACCACCTTCTACATTTTTATAAATCATTGCCTTTGGACCGATGTGAGCTCCGGCACCTACGGTAAGACCGGCGCCTACGGTCGCTACGCCGTTTTCTTCTTCTGTCGGCATTGCACCGATGACAGCATTCTCACCAATGGTAACGTTCTCTGCAAGGATGCAGTGTTTTACGACTGCGCCGGACTTGATCACAGAACCACCCATGATGACTGCGTCTTCTACAATCGCGCCATCTTCGACCTGAACACCTGCGAACAGGACAGAATGTTTCACACTGCCCTTAATCCGGCAGCCATCCGTGATCATCGAGTTCTCCACCTCGGCGCCTGCGCTGATCTTATGTCCGGTCATACCACTGTTCCGGCTGTAGATCTTCCAGTTCTCATCAAAGAGGTCAATGCCGCTGTGTTCCGGATCAAGAACCTCCATGTTTGCTTCCCAGAGGGAGGCGATGGTTCCGACGTCTTTCCAGTAGCCGCTGAAGTGATAAGCGTACATCCTGCGGTTGTCACGGAGCAGGTTGGGAATGATGTTGTTGCCAAAATCATTTTCTGAGTTCGGGTCAGCCTCATCTTCGGTCAGATATTTCTTCAGAATATCCCAGTTAAAAATGTAAATCCCCATAGAAGCAAGGTTTGACTTCGGCTGCTTTGGTTTTTCCTGAAATTCCGTGATTTTATCATTCTCATCCGCTACCATCAGACCAAAACGGGAAGCTTCATCCCACGGCACTTCCATAACTGCGACGCTGAACTCTGCGTTCTTCTCTTTATGGAAGCGCAGGAAATCGCTGTAGTCCTGCTTGCAGATCTGGTCACCGGAGAGAATGATCACATATTCCGGATCATAGCGTTCGATGAATGAGAGATTCTGGTAAATCGCATTGGCTGTGCCCTTATACCAGTCTGAACCGGATGCCTGCTGATAAGGCGGGAGCACATGAACGCCTCCATGGAGACGGTCCAGATCCCAGGGCTGTCCATTGCCGATGTACTCATTGAGTACCAGCGGCTGGTACTGAGTTAAAATACCGACTGTGTCAATGCCGGAGTTAACGCAGTTCGAAAGCGGGAAATCGATGATACGATACTTTCCGCCAAAAGGAACTGCCGGTTTTGCAAGCTTCTGGGTCAGGGCGTATAGTCTGGAACCCTGGCCGCCGGCAAGAAGCATTGCGATCATTTCCTGAGCCATAATAGATATCCTCCTAGATTTTTTGCGCATGACCGGAAAAAGACGGATTGCGGTCTGCTGATCCGGTCCGTGCAGCGAGCAG
Organism: Lachnospiraceae bacterium; assembly: GCA_021200475.1. Lineage (GTDB taxonomy): Bacteria > Bacillota > Clostridia > Lachnospirales > Lachnospiraceae > Choladousia. Next base: position 497 of record JAJQGP010000073.1, on the reverse strand, counting down.
GATTCGGCAAGCCGCTTCCCACACGATTATATGTGAATTGTACCATAGATTTTGGAAAAAGGGAAATATTTTGTGCATTTTTTGTAAAAAATATTTTAGAAAAACCCGGAGGCCTCTGGCCTGCCGGGTTGCAGATAATCGTAACTGGAAAGATATGGAACAGCTGCGATGAATCTATGTTTATTACTGGCCGGATCTGGCTTCAAGCAGTTCTTTTTTTTCCTGCAGGATGCCGTTTAGTTTGTCAAGAACTGCCGGGTCGCTGACCGATTCCAGAAGAACGGTGACAAGCGCCGGGACGGAATCCTGAGAAAAATTTCTGGCACTTGTAATCTGCCGGATCTCAAATTCCTCCTGAGTATCTACCGCGACAAAGGCACGTCCGAAATTTCTTCCGGTTCGGACCAGGGTATCGGATCGAATCAGGTTTTTGTCAATCAGTGAATTAATCAGTAAGTGGATATAGCTTTTTTTCCAGGTTCGCTCAGGTGTCAGAT
>JAJQGP010000064.1:2769-23252 GCA_021200475.1 Lachnospiraceae bacterium | reverse complement strand
CATCAGCCGCAGAAAATGTGTCTTGCCGCTGCCGGGACGCCCGGTCACGAATTTGATCTTACTTCCGCCGTCACGGATGTATTCCTGAAGATACTGTTTCTGCCAGAAATCAGTCAGAAAACTGATGCCGGCTGTTGATTCATACTCTGGCATTTTGACCCTTCTTTCTGTAAGAGTAATACTGTATTTGGCAGCTGTTTGAGACAGGCTTCGTATTCACTGCGAAGACCGTATGAAAATAGAAAAGAACTGTTCCGTACCTTCGGATCAGAAGAATCGGATCGTCGCCAGGAACTGTTCATTTCCATAAGCATCAAGAATACGGATAGCTTTTTTATTTTCGTGCGCAGGCGCGAAATCAAAGCTTCGCCCGCTTTTGGTCGTATTCATTCCTTCTATGAATTCCGCATAGAGCCGTGAAATGTCATAAGAAAAGCTCTGCAGATCGTAGTCCTTACGGAACCGGCTCATAGGAGTCAGAAATTTGTACAGACTGGTCAGATAGAGAACGGAGCCCGGCTTTTTCTTAAGCTTCAGCATGGCCAGATCATAAGCTTCCTCCAGCTCGCCGGCAAAAGAGTCTGCGTTGAAACGGACTTTTTTCAGTCTCTCCTGGCTGATTTTTACTGTTTTTACAAAACTGGACGGCCGCACGCACTGGATGCGTTTTTTGTCCAGGTAAACGTCCTGATTTTCCACGTTCAGCTTTACGCGGTGAGGGAACATTTCGTAAACCGGGAATTCGCCCTGGACGTCTACATTCTGTTCACGGCAGAGATCGAGCATCTGCGAGGCGAAATCGCCGCTTTCGAAATAAGCCTTTGCATCAAAGGAGTTAACGGAGCTGCTCAGAGCTTCAATGGTTGCCAAGAGCGCGGCGGCAGTCTGCGCCAGGGTATTTAAGTCTCTGGAAAGATATTTGAGATCGCCGCTTTCTGTCTCCCGGACAATCGTTTTCTGGAGCTTCTGAAGGGCGGCGATGCCGTCTTTCAGTGATTTTTCGTCAGGCAAAAGGGCCTGGTAGAGATCTTCGTAATTCATATGCCTTCATCCTTTGTGTATGATAGATTTATTGTAGCTGTTTTGTTCTTTCACAGTTACGATTTTCACTCTTAATTATGAAGTATATATGAAGTGAAGAAACTTTTCAACCGAATGTTTTGAAAAGTAAAAACGAAGTGGAAATTCAGTTGAAAATTCTTTCCGGAATAGTTACTATGATAGAAGGACGATAAAAGTATAAGCAGAAAAGGAGTGCACAGATGAACAAAGATTTGCCACAGACGGAGCGGTCGATGAGAGATGCCAATGTACCTGCGCCGGAGGAAGGCCCGGTGATTCTTTATCAGTGGCAAGGGGAATGCCTGGAGAGGTGGCTGGAAAATGGCGGAAGGGGTATGGTTCAGGCTGTCACAGGTTCCGGGAAGACCAGGCTTGCCCTGCGTGCGATCGATGCCCTGGAACAGAAGCTTGGGCGAAAGGTAATGGTGAAAATCGTGGTTCCCACAAGCTCTTTGATGAGGCAATGGGGAAAAGTGCTCCGGGAGCATCGCAGGGAAAACAGGGAATCTCCTGGAGATGGAAGAATTGGGCTGCGCGGCGGCGGACGCAAGGATCCGGTGAATTGTAAATATATGATTTATGTGGTTAATTCTGCCCGTTATGAGCTGGCGCGGCAGATTCTGGCACAGCTGGAGAGCGGGGAAGCCGTTTTTCTGATAGCGGATGAGTGCCATCATTACGCAAGCGGAGAAAATCATCTGATTTTTGAATTTCTGACCCGGATCAATAAGGAAAAGGCAGCGTATTATTCGCTGGGGCTATCGGCTACTTTGCCTTCGGGAATGAATGGTCGTATCCTTGCGGAGTCGCTTGGACCGCGTATTTATTCTTACGGAATGGCGAAAGCGACCGACAGGAAAACCATCTGTCCGATTGATGTGTTTCATGTCGCTTTGACCTTCTGGCCGGAGGAAATGGCTGAATATGAGGATATTACCGACCGGATGACACGGTGTTTTGATGTGTTAAGGAAAAAGGCTCCTTTTTTAGAAGGGCTCAGTCAGCGGGATTTATTTGAGGAGCTTCGCAGACTCAGTACCGGGATGACGGGTGTATTGTTTTCTTCCGGGCAGCGGCAGGAAACGCAGCTGCCGGAAGCACAGCGCGGGGGCGGAGGGAATCGGGAGATTAGCCGCCTTGCACGGATTTATCTGAATCTGTCTTATAAAAGGAAGAAACTGGTGTGTCTGGCATCCTCTCGGATCGCCTGCGCGGAGGAGCTGATCCGGCTGCTGGGCGGACGGGAAAAAATCCTGGTTTTTGGGGAGCGGATTGCGCAGGCGGAGGAATTATATCGTGTTCTGAATCTGCAGTATCCGGGGCGGGTAGGCCGATGCCATTCAAAGATGGGGGAACAGGCAAATCGAAACAGCCTGGAACGGTTCCGCATTGGCGAATATCGGATCCTGATTACCTGTAAATCAATGGATGAGGGCGTGGATATCCCGGATGCTTCCATCGGCATTATTCTGTCCGGCACAGCCGGGCACAGGCAGAGAACGCAGCGTCTGGGGCGTATTATCCGGAAAAAAGAAGGCAAGAGCCGCGCTTCTCTTTATTATCTGCATATAGAGGAAACGGTGGAGGATGCCTGCTATCTTCCCGACCTTGGGGACAGCCGGATTTTTGAGCTTGCTTTTGACGCAAAGACCAGAGAGTTCGGGAATGACGAATATGACGATGCTTCCTGGCAGGTGGAGGAGGACCTGGTATGTGCCGGAACGGATGAAAAAACAATGCGCGAGGCGTATCGCTGTCTGGATAAAGGGCGTGTGCGCGGTGACTGGATGTCCACGCCGGAAGAGATGGCAGGGCAGATCGCCGCTGCCCATGACCCGGAAGAGCGCAATTACTGGGTCTGTATGAAAAAAGCAGCTGCGGCGAAGAAAAAACTGTAAAAGGGTGACCGGCCATGGCTTCTTTCCCTGCCTTTACAAATTTCAGAATTTGTCTTATAATTCGCCCGTAATTTGCGTAAAATTAGTTTTGTGGTTTGGACGGGAATCGGCAGATGGCCGATGCCCGCAGGAAGGATGAAAAATTTGCAGGTTGTAGAGACGTTTGGCCGTTATGTAGAGAAGTGGAGTGAAACCGACCCGGCACGTGCGCGGGGACTTTTGAAAACAGGGTGGGAGGCACAGGATCTGAAGCTCCGGCTGGCACCGGATAAAACCTTGTCTTCGGCGGACCAGTACCTGGCGCGTCTGATGATGGATACGATGCTAAAGCCGCTGAAGGATCCGGAACACAGTATTCTGGTCAGCATATTTACGCCTTGTGAGCTGATGCAGGAGGTGGGGCTTTATCCATATAATGTGGAAGGCTTTTCCTGTTACCTGGCCGGTTCGAAGGCAGAGCGGGCACTGTTGCAGACGGCGGAAGACGCCGGAATTTCAGAGACGCTGTGCAGTTATCATAAGACGTTTATCGGGGCGGCAAAGAGGGGACTGCTTCCCAGGCCGCGCTGCATTGTCTATACCAGCCTCGCCTGTGACGCGAATTTGCTGACATTCAAGGAGCTGGCAGCATTGTACGATGTACCGAGCTTCGCGATTGATATTCCGGCAGAACGGAATGATGCGAATGTCGCTTATGTGGCGGGGCAGCTCCGCGATCTGGGTGTTTTTCTGAAAAAAATACCGGTAAAAAGATCGACGACACGAGCCTGCGTGAGCGCCTGGCGTGCAGCAGGCGGACGCTGGAGAATTATGACCAGTTTCAGAAATGGCGTGTGGACAAATACATTCCGGAGGATCTGGTATCGCCGATGTATTGCGGCATGACGAACAATATTTTGCTGGGCACGAAGGAAGAGGAGCTGTATACCAGGCGGCTGCTGAAGGGACTGAATAAGGCGGAATCCGCCAGGGGAAAACGCATATACTGGATGCATACGATCCCTTTCTGGTCTGAGGCAGTGAAGGAAGCGTTTCTGCTGAAAGAGAGCGCACAGATCGTCGGCTGCGAGCTTGCGCAGGTCGTTGATCTGGAGCATCACGCGGAGGATCCGTATGAGGATATGGCGATGCGGCTTGTGTATCATTCGCTGAATGGCAGTATTACGCGGCGGATTGACGCCGGGATCCGGCATGCGAAGGAGACGAAGGCAGACGGCGTTGTATGGTTTAACCACTGGGGATGCAAGCATACGCTGGGCGGCTCACAGCTGGCGAAGAAGCGCTTTGAGGCCGCGGGGCTTCCGACACTGATTCTTGATGGGGATGGCTGTGACCGGAGCCACGGCGGAGAGGGACAGACCGCCACGCGGCTGGGGGCGTTCCTGGAGATGCTGAGCTGACAGGATGCGCGCGCAGATGTAAAAAATGGCAGAATGGATTTGCAGGGGCGGGGCTTGCTTTGCCCGGTGAGGAATAGACTGTGAGTAAAACGTATTATGTATGTAAATACACGCCGCTGGAGCTTCTGACGGCATTTGGCGGAGAATGTGAAAATCTGAATCATATGCCGGAGGGCTTTGACTATGCAGATCAGATTGCGCATCCGAATATCTGCGGATTTGGCAAATCAGTGCTGGAAGCAGTGCTCGCCGGTGATGTGAAAGAACTGGTGCTGGTCAATTGCTGCGACACGATTCGCAGCGTGTATGACCTGCTGGAAGATATGGGCCAGATGGATTTTTTATATATGGTAGATATGCTCCACTGCGGGAATGCCTGCAGCCGTGAGCGGGTGGCGGCGCAGCTAGTGGATCTGGCAAAAAAATACGGCGAGTATAAGGGACGCTCTTTTGACTGTGAAGCCTTTCAAAAAGCGTTTGCCCCGCGAGAGCGCATGCAGGTGCCGCACATTGCGGTGCTTGGCGCCCGGATGGGAGACGAGCTTTTTGCGATGACAGAAAAGAGTATGCCGCTTCCGGTCGTCAACGAAACCTGTGTGCACAATCGGTCGGTAGCCTGGACATACGATGAGTCTCAAAACTATGCGGCGCCAGAGAGTGGCCTGGCAGCGGCAAGTGACAGGACAGAGCCAAAAGATTCAGAAAAGACCGGTGATCTGACGGCGGATTTTGACGCCCTGATGGACTGGTACGCGGGGGAACTGCTCGGGCAGATTCCCTGTATGCGGATGATGGACGCCACCGGGCGCAAGCAGCTTTATCAAGATCCTGCACTTGCGGGAATTATTTATCATACGGTGAAGTTCTGTGATTTTTACAGCTTTGAGTACGCAGACATCAAGTCGCACACCGATGTGCCGCTTCTGAAGATTGAGTCGGACTACACGGTGCAGAGCAGCGGGCAGCTGCTGACGAGGCTGGAGGCGTTTGCGGAGAGCCTGAGTCTGAATCCAGAGATTGCGAAGGTGATTCGCGGGGAGAAAGGCAGCGGGAGCGCATGGACGGATGGCAAGGACGGCAGATTTTCTGCATCGGGTAAGGGCAGTCGGCCGGAAGCACCGTGCGGGGATGGCTTCGAAGATGGATTATATGAAGGGAGAACACCGCATATGGGCAAGGGATATTTTGCCGGGATTGACAGTGGATCTACAAGTACGGATGTCGTAATTCTGGATAAGGAAAAGAAAATTGTGGCGGGCATTGTCCTGCCGACCGGCGCGGGCGCGGCGATCGGTGCGGAGCGCGCGCTGGAATGTGCGCTTCAGGAAGCGGGACTTAGGCGGGAGGACATCGACGAGGTGGTTACGACCGGTTATGGGCGCACGGCGATCCAGATCGGCGACAGGAGCATCACAGAGATCACCTGCCATGCGAGAGGCGCGCATTTCCTGGAGCCGAAGGTGCGCACGGTCGTCGATATCGGCGGGCAGGACAGCAAGGTTATCCGGCTGGATGAGGATGGCTCCGTGAAGAATTTTGTTATGAACGATAAGTGCGCGGCGGGCACCGGCCGCTTTCTGGAAATGATGGCCCGGACGATGGAGATGAGCCTGGATGAAATCGGCCGCGCGGGACTTAGCTGGGACGAAGACATCACTATTTCCAGTATGTGTACGGTATTCGCGGAATCAGAGGTTGTTTCCCTGATTGCGCAGAATAAAAAGCCGGATGATATCGTTCATGGCCTGAATAAGGCGGTCGCCTCTAAAACAGCGGCGCTGGTAAAGCGCGTTGGCGGAGAGGAAGCCTACATGATGACTGGCGGTGTGGCGCAGAACCAGGGTCTGGTGAAGACACTGGAAGACCGTTTGGGCACAACCCTGATCATCAGTGACAAGGCACAGCTGTGCGGGGCGCTCGGCGCGGCTCTGTACGCGGCGGATTACTATTTACAGTGAGTCTGACACTCGCTGTCGGGGTGTGACCTGTAACGATGGATATGGAATGAAAGGAACAAAAATCGTGCTTGATTTTTGTACAAATGGGAATAAAATAATACTAAAACAGGATTTACTAAAACGCGATTTAGGAAAGGGTTTCGTACTCCGGAAAGGAGGAATTTATGTTCATAGGAAGAGAACAGGAATTGCGATTTCTGGAAGAAAAATATACCGAAAAAAAAGGACAGCTGATTGTTCTTTATGGAAGGCGGCGGATCGGTAAGACGGAAACGCTGCGTGAGTTTTGTAAAAACAAGCCGCATTTTTTTTATTCCTGTACACAGAGTACGGATTCGATTCAGCTGGCCAGATTTTCAGCGCTGCTATTAACGGAAGACATACCGGCAAAGCGGTATCTGAGTGTGTTCCCTGATTGGGAACGGGCATTTCGGGCGCTCATGGATCTGCCTTATGGAGAACAAAAGAGACTGGTGGTTTTGGATGAATTTCCATATATGTGCCGGGCAAATGCCAGCATTCCGTCGATCCTGCAAAATATATGGGATGCGGGATGGAAAGACAGCAACGTAATGCTGATTCTCTGCGGCAGCGCTATGAGTTTTATAGAGAAGGAACTTCTGGCAGAAAAAAATCCCCTTTATGGGAGAGCTACCGGGATCTATAAAATGAAAGCCATGAGTTTCTATGATGTAATTAAATTCTTTCCGAATTACTCGAATCGGGATAAAATACTCACGTATGCAATACTTGGCGGTGTACCGCATTACCTGAAGCAGTGGGATCCGAATCTGTCCGTTGCTGAGAATATTAAGCGTAATATACTGACTAAGGGCTGTGTTTTATACAGTGAAGTAGAATTTTTGCTTCATCAGGAACTTAGAGAAACACCCATATATAATTCTATTATTGAAGCGGTTGCCCTTGGCAGCACAAGATTGAACGAGATTAGCCAGAAATCAATGATTGATGATACCGCAAAGACCAGTGTCTACCTTCGCAACCTTGTCGAATTGGGCATTGTAGAGAGGGAGTTTTCTGTGGACTCTCAGATAAAAGAAAAAGCAAACATGAAGAGAGGCATATATCGGCTGACGGATCATTTTTTTTCGCTTTTGGTATCGGTTTGGGTTTACAAATCTGTCTTTGTTGGAAGATGGGGACGCAGAGGGAGCGTTTCGGTACTCTATAGAGCCGGAATTGTCTGATTTTGCAGCATTTCCCTTTGAGGATGTATGCAGGGAATTTGTGAAAGAATTACAAAAAAAGAATGAAATGCCGTTCCGATACGCAAAGATGGGACGATGGTGGGGCAGAACCACTGTGCGTTGCGATGAGCGTCGGCACGGTTTATCCACTCAAAATCCGTATGAAATGGACAAAGCGAATGATGTGACAATAGCGGAGTCGGAAATCGGCTTGCTTGCTTTTGATCAGGATGGAAAAAAATATCTGGTTGGAGAATGCAAATTTAAAAATAGTGTTTTCCGATATTCGGAGTACCTCGATACAAAAGCGAAGCTGGCGCCATTAAAAAAGAATGCGGATTTTTATTATGTCTTATTTTCTGCCAGTGGATTTGATGAAAAAATTACAAAAGAGGCAGATGGGGAGAGACTGCGAGTCTTTTCACTGGATGATATTGTGGGGTGTGGATGATGCTTTGTAACGATTCGGGACAGTAACTTCGCATTGCAAAGTACGTATGAAAACGGTGCTTTTACTGTAAAATATAGTGGCGCAGGGCAGATTTTTATAGTAAAATAAGGGCAGTCTATATTTAAAGGAGAATTCAGGAGGTTATATATGGCAAAACGAGGCGGTTTTCAGGGCGGAATGCCGGGAAATATGAACAATCTGATGAAGCAGGCGCAGAAGATGCAGAAGCAGATGGAGGAGAGCCAGAAGGCTCTGGAGGAGAAGGAATTCACTGCGGCGGCAGGCGGCGGTGCGGTTGAAGTGACGATTTCCGGAAAAAGGGAAGTGACAAAGGTGAAGCTCTCGGAGGAGGTCGTAGACCCGGATGATATCGAGATGCTCGAGGATCTGATTGTAGCGGCGACGAATGAGGCGCTTCGCAAGGTGGATGAGGAATCAGCGGCTGTGATGTCGAAGTTCACCGGCGGCATGGGCGGACTTGGAGGGTTCGGATTCTGATGGATTACTATGGAAAACGGATGTCGAAGCTGATCGAACAGCTTTCCGCGCTGCCGGGGATCGGGAGCAAATCCGCGCAGCGGCTGGCCTTCCATATCATTCACATGCCCGAGGAGCGGGTGAAGCAGCTTACGGATGCGATCACGGACGCGCGGGAGAATGTCTGCTACTGCAGGGAATGCTGCACGCTGACGGACCAGGAGATCTGTCCGATCTGCAGCAATCCGGCACGGGACAAAAAGACGATCATGGTAGTCGAGACAACGCGGGATCTTGCCGCTTATGAGAAGACTGGAAAATACGAGGGTGTTTATCATGTGCTGCATGGCGCAATCTCGCCGATGCTTGGGGTCGGGCCTGGAGACATTCGCCTGAAGGAGCTCATCAAGCGCCTTGAGGGGGATGTCAATGAGGTCATTCTTGCGACAAACTCCAGCCTCGAAGGCGAGACCACGGCCATGTACATCAGCAAGCTGATTAAACCGACCGGCATCCGGGTCTCCCGCATTGCGAGCGGGGTTCCGGTTGGCGGCGATCTGGAATACATTGATGAAATGACCCTGCTGCGCGCGCTGGAAGGGCGGGTGGAGCTTTAAGGCTTTACAGGGCGTTTTCATGCCACCTGGCGAAGGCGGAAGACGCAGCGGCAGCGAAACGGGCGGAGAAGCCGTCCGTTAGCTGCACACCGCAAGAATGCAGGAGCAGATTTCCTCTGCCATTGCCATAATGAGGGACAGGCGGGCAGTCTGCAATGTGAGATATGGCTGACTGCTCTGCACGCCGGCAATTCCGGTGATGGAGATGTCTCCCGCGGCGGGCAGATTTTTGCTGACGCCCATTCCAGGCTTCAGGCTGCCCGGGCGGATGAAGACAGAGCCTACTTTATATTCCAGACCAAGGGAAGCATCTACAGCGATGACTGTGCTGTAAGGATGCTTCTTTTTGATTTGAGAGAGCGTTTTGGTCAGATTGCAGGCATGCACGGTATCATGCAGAGTGCCGTAGACCGAGAAGGACCGGCCGGCTTTCTTTTCCAGCAGACTGCCTGTGAGCGGTCCGAGGCTGTCTCCAATCAGCCGGTCTGTGCCGATGCAGAGAATGACCGGCGCGGAAGACGGAGTATGGGAGCCGGTGTTTTTGTAATTGGTGCTCCCCAGCAGCTGGCTGAGCAGTCCGGGACAGAGCGGCAGGGGAGAGAAGCAGGGGTCCGAGCGGACGGCCGGGACGTCAGTGGAAACATTTTTTTTCATATACGTGAGGACAGACATTTCAACAGCCTTTCTGGGGATTGTTTCTGGCAGCAGTCTGGAACTTCAAAGCTGCAGAATACTCATTTGTATCAAAGTTTATCCAGGGCAGGAAAAAATATTCACTGTTTTCCCTGGTTCTGCTGCGCAGAAAAATCCCGTGGCCTGCTGTTCTCAATCGTTAATAGTACTGAATAATTCCGGAAACGATATCAGCGGCGCTGTCCCAGTCCTGATTGTCGGCCAGTCCGCTCAGTGTACCACTGACGACGATTTTATCCGGTGATTCGCCGGCGGAGGCGGTGCTGGTGATTCCCTCTCCGGTGAGGTAGACAATGGAAATGACCGGGGTTTCAACGACACTTCCCTTTTCTTTTATGCGGATATTTGAGAAGGTGGCGTTTACAGAGTCGCCGTTTACGCGTGCGGAGCCTTCTACGCGGAGATAAATTGGCTGTCCGTTTTTGATTACCTTCGCGAGGGAGGCATTGGTTGTGGAGCCGACTTTCTCGTAGTTGACATAGACATCGCAGACGCCGCCCTCAGACACGGTCAGCATCAGATGATACGTTTGATTGACGGAAGACAGACCTGTGCGGGAGTAATACTGGCCGCCCGTGCTCGTAGTGACGACATTTTCAATCAGAAAGGCGGCTTTGCCGGTATAGGGAGCTACAGCGTGGTTGTCAAACTGGATACCGAAGCTGATCGCGCAGGTCGCTGTGGCGGCTACCAGCTTTGCATGATAGCCGGTTCCGCTGCCGGTCAGCTTTACATCTGCTTCGATCGCATAGAGCGCGTCAACGTTTTCTACGGTAGAGCCGGTGCGCGTTTTGCAGGCTTTGGTGGCTCCTGCGCTCTTGTAAGGACTTTTGCAGGCGATGACCTTGTACGCATAGCGGGTGCCGGGTTCTGCACTGCTGTCTGTGCAGCTGGTCACAGTGCTTTTGACCTTCTTGTACAGAGACCAGGAGCCTCCGGTACCGACCTTGCGGTAAATTTTATAGGAGGCTGCTCCGGATACGGCGGTCCAGGAGAGCGTAACGGAGTTACAGGTGGAAGAGATTCCGGTGATGACGGGAGTCGTCAGACGGGTAATCGTAAGTCCGGCCCGATATCCGCTGGTGCCGCTGTCATTGTAAGCGCGGACGGTGTACTGATAAGTTTTTCCGGCTTTGGCTTTGGTGTCGATATAGGTCACGGTGTCTCCGCCGGAGACACTGGCGATGCGCTTATAGCTGCCGGATGTGGTCTTACGCAGGACATAATATCCGGTCGCGCCGCTGACCTGTTTCCAGGTGATCTGCACGCCATCGGTGACATTTGCTGCCTTTGACAGGGTCGGTTTGGACGGCTTTGAGGCTGCTTCGGCGGTCCGGCTGCCGGCGGGCAGCGCGATGAAAAGTACCAGACAAAGCAGAATGGCTTTCCATATCTTTTTCATTTTACTCATATGCTTTTCCTCCTGTGAATGGTTCCGGTTGCGGAAAAACGGCTCTGAACGGCCGACAGCCTGTGACACGTTTCCCGATGTTGTTTTGATGTTATCACACATTTTTTGATATCGCAATTTTTTTAACCATAAAATGCTAAATTCTGCATAAAGTATATGGTAAGGTAGAGTGGATGTTAGGGGTCGCACCAGCAGGGATGTGAATAAGGTAAATCTGGTCAAAGTGTGACCTGTAGCGGATGCCATGGCAGGAATGGAAAAAGGAGTGTGTGGATGATGGGAAATGAAAATCTGCTTCCAAAGAACATACGCCAGATCGGAGAAATACAGGGCAGACGGAAAATCTGTCTTGAAGATTATGTGATGACTTACATACGGAAGATGGAGAGCAGGGGAGATGGAAATTACCTGGGGGTTCTTCTGGGAGAGCGAAGGAATACGGACGATGCGGAGTATGTTTTTGTGCGCGGAATCATGGAAGTACCTGATTTTTCCCGGATGAGGGAAGAAAAGACCGCAGAAAAAAGAATCGAAGAGCCGGCGGCAGCGGAGGCCGGAGAAAAGGAAAATCTATTGCACAGCCGTCGCATGGCAGGGGAGGATGGGGCGGAAAAGGACCAGGAACGTCCGGGACTGTGGCAGGCTTTTCAGAAACGGTACGGGACACAGGCGGATCTGCAGGTTGTGCATACGGATGACGGCCTGACCGATAAAGCAAAGAAAGATTCGAAGGACGGTTCGAAGAACCAGCTCGGAGGAGAAACGAAAACTGGTTCGTCGGACAATACAAAGGGCGGCGCAAAAGACAAATCAGAAGAGGAAATCGTTGAAAGGGACTGGAGCAGAGCGTGGAAGCAGGAGCAGGAGCGGCGTTTTCCTGGCTGGGAGATTCAGGGCTGCTGTGTGATCGGAACCTATCCGTCCGGGAGGCTGGAGGCTCTTTCTGCGTGTTTTCCGGAAGCGGCGCGGATGCTTTATCACTTGCAGGATCAGGAGGAACGGCTGTACTGGCAGGAAGGAGAGCAGTATGAGGGCATCAGGGGATATTTTGTTTTTTACGAGCAGAACCAGCAGATGCAGGAATACCTGTCGGAGCTTTTTGGCGGGGGAAGCGTGGAAAAGGAAGGCGGCTCGGAGGACGCGATCATTCGCTTCCGGGAAAAGGTGAAGAGCAAGGCAGAGGAAAAGAGTCAGAGCTTTCTGTGGCTGGCGAGCTCTTTTTTTGTGGTTGGTGTGCTGATCATCGGTGTGCTTGTGGTAAATCGGGTGTCCGACAGGAGGGAAGCGCAGGAGGCCGAGGAGGCGGCGCTGGTCACTGCTGTTGCAGAGAGTGAGAGCTCTGCGGAGAAAACCGGCGATCCCAGCGGGGCGGCGGACGGAGCGGCAGATGTTTCTGTAGCGGCAACGGCGGACGGAACGGCAGATGCTTCTGTAGCGGCAACGGCGGATGAGGTGACGGACGATCGTGAGGCGGCAACAGCAGATGAAACGACGGCAACAACAGACGAAGCTTTGTCTGTGTCCGGGGAATCCGTGCTGGCCGGATCGGACGCATTCTGGGCAGATGAGGCGGATGATCCTGCGGAAAGCAGTTCGGATGCGGATACGGGTACGACTGCAGCAGCTGATGCGTCGGAGGACACTGTATTGACAGACACTGGAACGGTCAATGAGATTGTGACTGATACAGAGAGTACTATGGAGACAGCCGCGGCGGAGGCGGTGGAAACGGCGAATCGTCAGGTACAGGCGGCTTATGTGATACGGGAGGGAGATACTCTTGCGGAAATCTGCGCCAGGTATTATGGGAGCCTGGACCGTATGGAGGAGCTCTGTGAAGCGAACGGAATCGAAGATGCGGATCTGATTCTGCCCGGTCAGAAAATTGTGCTGCCGTAAAGTTACAGGTCACACCCTGACCACGCAGCTGGTGCGTGGTCGGGGTGTGACCAGCAACGCATAAATTCAGCTTCCGATTTACGGTTGCGTTTATTTTCACTTGATGCTATATTAAGGTGCAGGTAACTGTGAAGGCGCGTTACGGGTCACACTGGCAGAAGAGGAAGGATTGGAAATCCGGCCGCGATGGGAGCGGTCGGGCGATTCCCGGCAGCTATGAATGAGCAGGGAAGAGGATTTCCTGTGGATAAGACAGAGGATGAGAATGAACAGTAAATGGAAGAAACGCTTTCAGAACATAAAGGAACGACTGGATTTTTTCCGCATCACGGATGAGGAGGATCTGGATGAGTTGTCTGAATTTTCAGAGCAGCCTATATATGAAGACAGACGGCGCAGCGGCGGTGCCGGGAGCGCACGGTATGGCCAGAGCCTGCAGGAGGAGCTGGCGTTTGAAGATCTGCTGGCGCGCAACCGGAAGAGGCGTCTCATTACCCGGGGTGTGGTGGCCCTGTTGCTTGTGTGCGTGATAGCAGGATTCTATCTGTACAATCGGGAACATACCTTTGACGATTATATTATTTCGAAATCCATTGACAATTCTATGACATCGGGGACACAGTACGAGGCGGTTGGGAAGTATTTGTACCGCTACAATTCGGATGGTGTCTCTTGTGTGACGAAAAAAAATGAGGTGTTGTGGAGCGTTACCTACAGTATGCAGGCTCCGATTGTGGATGTCTGCGGGACAACGATGGTAATTGCGGAGCAGCAGGGAACGCAGGTTTATGTGGTAAATGAGGACGGACTGCTCGGAAGCTTCACCTGTCTGCTGCCTATTCTGAAGGTGCGTGTCTCGAATCAGGGCGTGGTAGCAGTCGTTCTTCAGGATGATGATGTGACCTGGGTTCGCCTTTACAACGCGGAAGGGGAAAGTATCGCGAATGACAAGACAACGATCTCCGATTCCGGCTATCCGCTGGATGTCGATCTTTCTCCAAATGGCGAGAAAATGGCAGTCTCCTATCTCGGAATCATCGAGGGGGTCATGACCTCTACGGTTGTTTTTTACGATTTCGGTTCAGAGGGAGATGCTGCGTCTGATTATGTAGTGAACAGGGAGACCTTTTCCGGAAACATTGTGCCGCAGGTGTTTTTCATAGACAATACCACGGCGGTTGCCGTAGCGGACAATGGTTATGCTGTTTTCAGGGGCAGTACGCAGGAAAAATCCGTGGAAGTCTCATTTGTTGATGAGATTGTGAGCTGTTTTTATGATGAGGAACTCATCGGATTTCTGTTCTCTGATTCGACAGGTGAAAATGAGTACCGGATGGAGCTGTATAATTACCGCGGCAGACAGAAGGTATCTGTGGGTGTAGACGCGAGGTTTGATGAGATCAAGATGGAGAACGGGCAGATTCTGATGTACACCTCGTCCTCCTGCACGGTCTATACGAAGCGTGGGAAGCTGCGCTTTTCCTCCGCATACGAAAAAGAGATTGTGGATATCTTCTATTTTTCGGAATACCGGCGCTATCTGATTATTACAAACAACAGCTTTGACCGGATACGGATCTGCTGATTTTAGGTACACAGGCGCGAGAGGAAATTAACAGCTTTGCTGCTCGCGCCTGGCGCAGCGGATAGGGTGAGAGACCTCCCCCTATCCGATTGGAGTAGAAAGGTGCGGTTTGAAAAAATGAACATTCTGGAAATCGTTGTAATCGTAGTGACAATAGCCCTGATTCTTTCGGGTTTTCGGGCAGGGTTTGTCAGAAAACTGGCTTCGATGCTTTCTCTGGTGCTGTCGATCGCGCTTGTGTCGGCCATATTGCCATATGTGACGGATTTTATCAAAAACAATACGCCGCTTTACGATTATATCGTGGAACAGTGCGAAAATGTGGCTGCCGAGCAGCTCTCCGGCCTGTGGACAAGCTCCGGGACAGAGAGTTCCGGTCTGGTGACAGGAAGTCTGACCCGTGAGGAGGCCAAGGCGCTGATGGAGCAATATGGCTACGGGGCATATACCTCGATGGTGGATTCCCTGACCGATGAGGAGTTTGAAGCGTATAAGGAACAGTATCTGGAACAGTACGCGTCGCAGCTGCAATCGGAGAGTGGGGGGAATGCGGTGAGCAATGGAATCAGTTCCCTGGCAGATTCTCTGATACTGGATGAGGATACGCAGAATGAGATTATCGACAGCCTCCCGATTCCGCAGGTGATTAAGAATATGCTGATCCAGAACAATAATGAGGAAGGGTACGCGAGCCTGGATGTTTCGACTTTTCAGGATTATGTTATTGAATATCTGGCTACGCTGATTTTAAATGTCCTTTCTTTCCTGGTGACGGTGGTGCTGGTTCATCTTGTTCTGCGGCTTCTGGTCATGGTGCTGAATATTCTTGCGCATTTCCCTGTGGTTGGTTTCGTGAACCGCCTGGCGGGCGGTGCGCTCGGTGTGCTGCAGGCGCTTTTTGTACTGTGGCTTTTTTTCCTGATTCTGACGGTGCTGCAGGCAACGGATGCGGGGAGTGTGCTGCTTTCCATGGTAGAGGAGAGCGCACTGCTTTCCTGGCTGTATGAGTCAAACCTGTTTTTGCGCATCGTCCTTATGGCGGCGGCCGTGTTTGCGTAAAGATGTACTAAAAATGAATCTGTATGGAGGGACGATATGAAAAAAATGAATCTTGCTATTTTGGGAGCGGGGCGGATCGCGGTATCCATGGCGAATACGGTCTCGCAGATGGATGAGGTCAATCTGTACGCCATTGCGGCGCGGGACGGTTCACGGGCAAAAGCGTTTGCAGAAAAGTATGGAGCAGAAAAATCCTATGGCAGCTATGAAGAGATGCTGTGCGATGAGCGGGTTGACCTGGTGTATATCGCTACCCCGCATTCGCTGCACTGTGAGCAGGCAAAGCTGTGTATCTCACACGGAAAAGCGGTGTTGTGTGAAAAAGCGTTCGCGATGAATGCCCGTGAGGCGCGGGAAATGATTGCTTATGCCCATGAAAAGGGCGTATTTATCGCGGAAGCGATGTGGACGCGCTATACGCCGCAGGCTCAGAAGCTGCGGGAGCTGGCCTGCGGTACGGGAGCTGCGGAGGTGATCGGCTCAGAAAACAAAGACGAAGCCAGAAGCAGCCGCCCGCAGGGCCGGATCGGTACGATTATTGGCCTGACCGCGAATCTTGGATATCAGGTCATGCACAAAGAACGCCTGGTTCGCCCGGAGCTGGGCGGAGGTGCACTGTTGAATCTGGGTGTCTACACGATAAACTTCGCGACCTGGATTCTGGGTGATGAGGTGCAGAGTTTTACCACTTCTATGGTGCCGCTGGACGCGGGGGTGAGTGCCTTTTCCCATCAGGACGCTCAGCCTGTGCAGAACGCTTCGCGTGAGGCCGGGACGGTGGATAAGTCCGAATTTGTCAATCTCGTCTACCCGGACGGTACGATTGCAGGGCTGTTTCAAACGATGGAAGCCGTCACAGACCGCCGCGGTATTATTTTTGGCACGGAAGGACGCATTGAGGTCGAAAATGTCAATAATTTCGGGGAGATCCGCATCTACAATAACCGCTATGAGCTGGTGGAGACCATCCCGCAGCCGAAGCAGATTACGGGTTATGAATATGAAGTGCTTGCCTGTAAACGCGCACTGGAGCAGGGAAAGCTGGAGTGCGGAGAGATGCCGCACGCGCATACTCTGCGTGTGATGGAGCTTTTGGACGAAATACGGGGCGAGTGGACGAAATAAATCGTTTGATAAAGAAAAGTAAAACGACTTACGTCGTTTACTATAATTATAACTATAATTATAATAAGAAGGAAAAGGAATTATGCGTACACAGGCGGAATTGAGAAGACAGTTAAGAGAAATCGATCATAAAGGCTACAAAGCTTATAAAGTGCTGGAGGGGGAATATGATTTCGGTACCTGGCGGCTGGCGATCGATCACGTGCAGGGGGATCCGTTCGCGACGCCGTCGCGTGTGCGTATCATTTACAATAACCGCGGAAATATTGCCCCACAATATTTCGAGAGCCGTCCCCGCAGGATTGCGGTAGAGGATTATCTGCTGCGGCGCCTGCACCGGAATCTGAAAAATGGTGGCGGAGAGCGCAGAGCGATTCCGATGGATTTTGATGAGAGAGGACAAAACGGAAGGCATGGCGGCCGCGCAGGAGAGGCACGCGATGACATGGATCGCTGCCCTGCGGACCAGGGAAGGGGGCATAATGCCCGTGTAGGAGGGGGCTCCGGGAAAAGCGGCCTTGTGACGGCCTGCCGCACCGGCCAGGAAATTCTGGAGCGTACCGCGATGCGTATCGCGCCGGATATGATCGAGGCACGGATCGAGGTCGGGTTCCCGGCTTACGGGCGTTCCATTGCGGCCGGGGAACTGGAAAAGATTTTATTTGATTTTCTGCCGGAGGTGGCGGAAAAGACCTTTCATATGAAAACGGCGGCTGCGGGACAGATGCAGCGGGATCTGGAGGCGGTTACTGCTCTGGCAGATGATCAGCAGTATATCCGGGAAGCGCTGGATGGGCTTGGACTGGTGGCATTTGTGGCGGATGGCTCTATTCTTCCGCGCGAGAGCGGTGTTTCCCAGCGTCCTCTGAAAAACGCGGTTGTTTTTAAAAGTCCTGAGAGTCTGGCGATTACTCTGGCCTTGCCGCACCGGGGAAAGGTGCGCGGCATGGGGATTCGCAAAGGGATTACCGTCATCGCGGGCGGCGGCTTCCATGGAAAATCTACTTTACTAAAGGCACTGGAGCGCGGTGTGTATAATCATATCGCAGGCGACGGCAGAGAACTGGTCATCACGGACCAGAGTGCGTTCAAGCTTCGTGCCGAAGAGGGACGCTGCATTCACGAGACCGATATTTCCATGTTCATCAGCAACCTGCCGACCCGCGCCGATACGACTCGTTTTTCTACAGAAAATGCGAGCGGCAGTACCTCGCAGGCAGCGAATACCGTTGAGGCGCTGGCCGCGGACAGCCGCGTCCTCCTGATTGATGAGGATACCTCCGCGACCAATTTTATGGTGCGCGACGAGCGCATGGCGCAGCTTGTTTCTGACGCGAAAGAACCGATCACTCCGTTTATCCGCAAAATCCGCAGCCTCTATCACGACCTTGGTGTGTCGACGATCCTCGTCGTGGGCAGCTCCGGCGATTATCTGGCGGTGGCGGACACGATCCTGCAGATGGACTGCTATGTGACCAAAGACGTGACTGCCCGCGCCAAAGAGCTGTGCGAGGATATACGGACAGAAAACAGGCAGGATGGGGCACAAGGGCAGCCTGCGAAAAAAGAAGTGGCTGCCCCACAGGTGGCAAATGGAGCAGCCGGGACAGGCGTGATGCTTCGTGAGACAGCTGTGCGGCGCACGACATGGCTGAAAAAAGGCGTCCGGCCAAAGCAAATTGAAAAAGCCCGTGTCCATGGCTGGGATACCTTAAGCCTGGACAAGACCGAAATCGACCTGCGCTACATGGAGCAGATCGTCGACGAGAGCCAGACGGCGGCGCTCGCCTATCTGATGCAGTATATTCTCAGCCGTATGGCGAATGGGAAAAAGACCGCTGCAGAGCTGGCCGGGGAGGCCGCTCGTAAGATCGAAACCGAAGGCATTCTCTCTGTCACTCCGAAAAACTACGGAGCCGGAGCGGCGGCAGCTGTGCGGCGCCAGGAGATACTGGCGTGTCTGGCACGGTATCGGATGCTGTGAGGAGGTAATTATTCAGGACAGTACTTCACACTTGCTGCGAAGTACGTATGATAACGTAACTGTGAAGGTACTGAACAGTTACGTGAGGAGAAAGAAGAATAAGTACATGATAGCCAAAAGCCATGTTTTGTGATACACTACGTGGGAGGATTTTCTGAACCGTTCATCAGATCGTATCCTATGGCTGAAAGGCAAAAAGGATGATATTACGTACTGTGGACAGGGACAGATGACAGAGGATGGAGGATAACGATTATGAAATTACCGGAGCTTCAGGCACTGGAGCAGATTTATGGCGAGACGGAGCGCCCTCTGGCGCGCTTTCAGTCACTGGCAGAGAATTATCAGATGAATTTCGGCTCTGAGGAGATGGAGTTTTTTACAGCTCCTGGCCGGACGGAGATTGTCGGCAATCATACGGATCACAATGGCGGAAAGATTCTGGCAGGCAGCATCAGCCTGGATACGATCGGCGCGGCCGCCCCGAATGGGACGGATGTGATTACGATTGTGAGCGAGGGGTATCGCGACAGGATTATTGTGGATCTGACGAAGCTGGATCGGGTGCCGAAGAATAAGGGTTCCTTTTCTCTGGTAGCAGGTATGGCGATGGCCGCCCGCGAGATGGGCTTTGCAGTGGCCGGGTTTAACGCCTATGTGTCGACTGAGGTGATCGCGGCGGCGGGCGTGAGCTCATCAGCGTCATTTGAGATGCTGGTCTGCACGATTATGAATTATTTTTTCAATGATGGAAGGATGCGTTATATTGATTACGCGCGCATTGGCCAGTATGCGGAGAATCATTTCTGGGATAAGGCTTCCGGCCTGATGGATCAGATGGCCTGCGCGGTGGGCGGCACGATTTTGCTGGATTTCTCAAAGATTGCGACGGCGTCGCCAGAAGAGGTAGCCGCGCTGGACGATGCGGAAATCTGCAAGCAGGTAGACTTTTCCTTTTCACAGCTCGGCTATGACCTGGTGATTGTGAATACGGGCAAGGGTCATGCGGATCTGAGCGATGAGTATTCGAGTGTGCCGCTTGAGATGAAGGAAGCGGCGCAGGCGGCAGGCGCGCAGTTGCTCTGTGAGACAGATGAGGAGACACTGCTGGGCAGCCTTTCCGCGATAAGCAATGACCGCGCAGTGCTGCGGGCGCTGCATTTCTTCGAGGAAAACAAGCGCGTGGACGCGGCTTACCAGGCAAGCCTGGACCGCGACGAGAAGGCACTTCTGCGGGCGATTGACGAGTCCGGGCGTTCCTCCTGGGAGTGGCTGCAGAACTGTTATTCCATCCGGAACTTTAAGGAGCAGAAGGTGACACTGACGCTTGCCTTGACGAGACTGTTTCTTTCCCGCACTGGCAGAGGTGTCTGCCGCGTACACGGCGGCGGCTTTGCCGGCGTGATCGCGTGTGTGCTGCCGCAGGCGGAGAGGGCGGATTATGTGGAATACATTGCGCAGTATGTGGGAAAAGAGAATGTATATCCGATGAATATCCGGACATTCGGAGCCGGACATATCCTGCGAGAAGCATAGGATGCCACCCGGCGAGGGCATATCCGGCGCGAAGCGCAGGATGCCACCCGGCGAGGGCATATCCAGCGCGAAGCGCAGGATGCCACCCGGCGAGGGCATATCCAGCGCGAAGCGCAGGAT
>JAJQGP010000064.1:0-2669 GCA_021200475.1 Lachnospiraceae bacterium | reverse complement strand
GCCACCCGGCGAGGGTTGTGACCGGTAATGCGAGGCTGAAACATCAGCAGAAAGGAGCAAAATACAATGGATATCGAGACACTGAGAAAAGATATGGTAGCTGCCATGAAGGCAAAGGATAAGCCGCGCAAGGAGGCGATTTCATCGCTGGTTTCCGCGGTGAAGAAGGTGGCGATTGACGAGGGTTGCCGTGACGACATCCCGGAGGAGATGGTAGACCGCGCCATCTTAAAGGAGCTGAAGTCGGTAAAAGAACAGATTGATACCTGTCCGGATGCGCGCGCGGATCTGAAGGCGGAATATCAGTTCCGCTATGATGTGATTGCCGAATATGCGCCGAAGCTGCTGTCTGCGGATGAGGTAAGGGCGATTCTGCAGGAGAAGTTTGCGGATGTTCTGGCGACAAAGAACAAAGGACAGATCATGAAGACCGTCATGGGCGAGCTGAAAGGCAAGGCGGACGGCAAGGTCATCAATCAGGTCGTGGCGGAGCTGTGTCAGTGAATGTCAGTATATGCCACGGAACCGGAAGGATCTGGTGCCTGCAGTTCATCACTTTCCACTCGTAACTGTGAAGGCAGGGAAAATTATCAATTATAAAACCAATAGATATATTCAGAGCAGCAGGCAGCAATTACCTGCTGTTCTGAATTGAGAGAACAGCTAGAAGGGCGGATGATACAAGTGAAAAAAGAAAACACATGGAATACATATACCGGGGAGCAGCTCACAGAGCTGGAAGCTTTGTCGAAGCGCTACCGCGCTTTTTTAAATGTCGGAAAGACGGAGCGGGAATGTGTGACGGAGACGGTGCGCATCGCGCGTGAAAACGGATACCGCAGTCTGGAGGAGGTTCGCGCTTCCGGGGAGACCCTGAAGACGGGGGACAAGGTTTACGCGGTCAATATGGAAAAGATGATTGCGCTGTTTGTGATTGGTGAGCAGCCGATGGAGACGGGTATGCGTATTCTTGGCGCGCATATCGATTCTCCGCGCCTGGATGTGAAGCAGGATCCGCTGTATGAGGACACGGAGATGGCCTACCTGGACACGCATTATTACGGCGGTATCAAAAAATATCAGTGGGTGACGATTCCGCTGGCGATTCACGGCGTGGTGGTGAAAAAGGATGGCACAAAGGTGCAGGTGTGTATTGGGGAAAAGGACGAGGATCCGGTGGTCTTTGTTTCGGATCTTCTGGTTCACCTGGCCGGGGAGCAGATGGAGAAGAAGGCTCGTCTTGTGATCGAGGGCGAGCAGCTGGATCTGCTGGTTGGCAGCCGTCCGTACAAAGAAGAAAAAGCAGCAGGCGAAAAGGCCGGAGAGGAGAAGGAGAAGCAGGCCGCGGCAAAGGACGCAGTGAAGAAGAATATTCTCGCGATTCTCAGGGAGAGTTATGACATCGAGGAGGAGGACTTCCTGTCGGCAGAGCTGGAGATTGTCCCGGCGGCGAAAGCCAGAGACTGCGGCCTGGACCGCAGTATGATTATGGCGTATGGGCAGGACGACCGTGTGTGTGCGTATACTTCTCTGGAGGCGATTTTGAGTATTCCTGCGCAGGAGCGCACCTGCTGCTGCCTGCTGGTAGATAAGGAAGAGATCGGCAGTGTCGGCGCAACAGGTATGCAGTCCCGCTTCTTTGAAAATACGGTCGCGGAGCTGATGGATGCCGCGGGGCAGTACAGTGAGCTTGCCCTGCGCCGTGCGCTGAGTCACAGCCGCATGCTTTCCTCCGATGTGAGCGCGGCTTATGATCCGCTTTATGCGGGAAGCTTCGAAAAGAAGAACAGCGCGTACTTTGGAAAAGGCCTGGTATTCAACAAATTCACCGGGTCCCGCGGGAAGAGCGGCAGCAATGACGCGAATGCGGAGTATGTGGCGGCGATCCGTGCGATGCTGGAAAAGCATCAGGTGGCGTTCCAGACCGCTGAGCTGGGGAAGGTAGACATTGGCGGCGGCGGAACGATCGCCTACATAACTGCCCTCTATGGTATGGAAGTTATCGACAGCGGCGTAGCGGTGCTGAATATGCACGCGCCGATGGAAGTCACCAGCAAGGCTGACATTTATGAGGCGGTCAAAGGGTATCGTGCATTTTTGCAGGAAGCGTAAAAGTAATATGAAAAAAGCCGGGGCAATTCGCTCCGGCTGGTTTTTTAAAAGGGAGGGCCGGGATCTTTACGATCCCGGCGAGTATGAAAAAGAAAGATTTTTAGCACTTCTTGTCTGGTGCTGAGAACAGAATACAGTTTTCTTGTGATAGAAAAGTGAACGCTGTTTGAAAAAAATGTGAAAATACAACAGAAGTGCAGCCCAGGCTGCGGTATAAGCCGCAGGCGATGTATGGGTTCTGTACATGAAAAGACCCATTGACGGCTTATGCTGCAATGGGTCTTTCGCGAAGCGGAGAGTGTGGGATTCGAACCCACGCGCCCAAAAAGGACGACCGCATTTCGAGTGCGGCTCGTTATGACCACTTCGATAACTCTCCAGACAGTTCCTTATTATAAAACAGAGAATGAATTTCGTCAATCATTTCTGAAAAAAAGTTCGGGGAACTCGGGAAGAGAGAAGTATTTTTGGAATGAAAAAAAGGTTGTAAAATCCATTTACCTATGATACCTGACTTCAGGATTCTACATTAAAAAATGGCGTTAACTTAGTGGAAA
>JAJQGP010000156.1 GCA_021200475.1 Lachnospiraceae bacterium | reverse complement strand
CCGCCTTCGCACCCACATCTATCCCTCACCAGGCTCGCGGCAATCGCTCCACAATCTCCGCGGAAAGCAGTCCGATCACCAGTCCGGTCACCAATCCGGACAGAAGCAGCACCGGCAGATAGTACACCAGGTTCAGGTTTTCGACCAGAAGAATCGCAACAATCAGCTGGCCGATGTTGTGCGCAATGCCGCCCATCACGCTGATCCCCACAATTGAAAAATGCGGAAACCGTTTCATCACTGCCATCACAGTCATACTCAGAATCGCTCCGGCCAGGCTATAGGCAATCGAAAAAAGATTGCCAAACAGAAAACCGCTCAGAACAACCCGAACAACGGAGACGCAAAAAGCGCCCGGCGCGCCGATCAGATACAGAATCACCAGCGACATACTGTTTGCCAGCCCCAGCTTCACACCGGGGACTCCATAAAAAACCGGAAACAAAGATTCAATGTAGCTCAAAATCATCGCTAACGCGGTAAACATCCCAAGGTAGGCTACCTTTGTCCTCATATCAGATACCTCATCACTGCCGGAACCGGCTGCACGCATGTCTTCCTGTCAGATACTTCACCGCTGTCGGAACCGGCTGCACAAATCAGCCGGTAACAGCGTCCAGACCCTCCTCTGCATCCGCGTCGGCATCAATCACCTGAACCACGACACGGTTCGGCAGACAGACAATCATCGTGCCTTCCGCTGAAATATGTCCCTGACTGATGCAAAGTCCATCCGGGCAGCTCGCTTCCGTCATATAGGCTTCCCCGTCCTCAATGACCAGCACATTGGTGTCGTTGATCTGAATCGTCTGATCTTTACTGAGAGAATACGTCCCATAGGTCTCCCCATTCACTTCCACCACAACGGAGGCTCCCGTATCCATCCCGAAATAGCGCACAACCAGCAGCAGGCCACAGATCACACCCACAATCAGAATCAGTTTTACATCTGCTTTCTTCATTGATTTCTCCTGTGATTGTTTCATCGTTTTTTCATTCTAACATAAAAAAAGGATAAAATCAATCATGTGTTCGATTTCATCCTTTTCCAGATTTATTCTGATTTTACTTCCAGACTTTAAAAAACACATGATCGCCGATGGTGATATAGGATGCGGTCAGTCCCTGCGCCCGATAAGAGGATGGCGTCAGGAAAAAGAGATAGGGAAATGCAATCTCTTCCCCGCCCACGGTCAGTGTCGGTGTTACGCCTTTCTGATATTCTTCATTCAAAGCCATCAGTTCAGCCGCTGCCTGCCTGCAGCTGTCCGATACGGTCGTCACACCGGAAAGCGCTTTGTTCAGGGTCCCTGTCCGGGCCGGTTCAAACTGAGAAGTCGAGTAAATCACCTCGCGCAGGGTAGAAGCCGCGAATGTCGAACTGTTCACACGGTTCAGAATCACCAGACCCACCGCGAGCTGCCCGGTGTAGGACTGGTTGCCCGCTTCACAGAAAATGATCGCGGCCAGCAGGTCCTCATCCTCTACAAGCAGATCCGTATAATACGTATTTTCCACGGAAACCGAAGCCACCGGCCGGTCATTGATGCTGGCAATGGTGCCGACCCCATCACTGTCAAAGACGTATGTATACTGTCCGACCCGAATGGTCATACCTGTGACCTTTTCGTAGGTCGACGTATTAAAGTAGTAGTATTTTCCATCAATCTCCTGCAGTCCGGAAACGCATTTCCCGTCGCTGCCAAGATACTTATCATCCACCCAGGTATTTGTAACCCGCACGCCCTTGCTGTTGACGTAATACCTTCCGACCCAGGCACTCTTTACCATAATGCCATCGCTGCCAAAATAATAGTACTTTTTACTGATGCAGACCCATTTGCTGGTGACCATCTTTCCGGTAGATTTATTAAAATAATATGTATTGCCATCTACCGTCACTTTTCCGGTCTTGCGTACGCCCTTTGCGTTAAAATAATAGGAAGAGCCATTAATCTTTTTGATACAGCTGACACAGAGCACGCCGTTTTTCTTCGCGTAATAATATTTGCTCCCCGACTTGATCCAGGTGCCGCAGATCAGTTTCCCGGTGGATTTGCTGAAGAAATAGTATTTTCCGTCAATTTTCTGAAGTCCGGTCACGCGGACTCCATTCTCATCCACGTAGTACTGGCTCTGGATCCACTTGCATGTCGCAAGCTTTCCGCTGCTGGTGTACCAGGACCAGGAGCCGTCCGCATTCTCCGTCCAGGCCGCATTGGCTTTCACAGAAAAACACAGCAATAACAGGATAAAAAGAAATCCTTTTAGAATCTGTTTTCTCCAATTCGTATTTTGTAACTCCATGATCCGTTCTCCACAATATTTTGAAATCAATAGTTCATATTTCGTAACAATTAATTCATATTATATGCTACGTTTCTTAAAAAGTCAATGTTGTTTTTATAACAGGATAAAGATTATTTTTCCTTTTGACTCATTCACAATGCGTTTCATCACATTTTGAAGCTTTAGCTGACACTCTTCATTCACAGAATAAAGTTTCGAGCGAATTCCGTCATCCACCAGCTGCTCTACCGATTTTCCGAAAATGAGGGTCTGATAAATGCCTTCATCCGTGTTTTCATTCTGCTTCATATAGGAGATCAGATCCTTTGCCTGTTCTTCGCTTCCGACAACAGGCGCCACCTCTGTGACTACATCTGCCCGCAGCAGGTGGATTGAGGGAGCCTTAGCCGTAATCTTAACGCCAAAGCGGTTCCCTTGCCGAATGACGGTCGGCTCCTCAATCTGAATCTCCTCTCTGCGCGGCGAAATAACTCCATATCCGGTACGGCGGACCGCTTCCAGCGCTTCTGAGACAGCTTCATATTCTGCTTTTTTTAACGACATCTCATTTACAAGGGAAATCAGCTGATACTCACTGCGAATATCCGCCCCCGTCATTTCGCTTAATATTTCATAATACAGCGATTCCTTCAGGGAAACGATAATTTCCGCACTCCCCAGGGCATAGTCCACATGATCCAGCTTCGCCCGTCTCACATAAGAATTATTCTGGAAAAGAGCGCGATCAGCCGCTTTTGAGGATTGTATTTCCGTTGCGGGGATTTC
Organism: Lachnospiraceae bacterium; assembly: GCA_021200475.1. Classification (GTDB taxonomy): domain Bacteria; phylum Bacillota; class Clostridia; order Lachnospirales; family Lachnospiraceae; genus Choladousia. The sequence continues at coordinate 1,208 of JAJQGP010000156.1, read as the reverse complement.
CATATGTCCGGAGTGCCCACCAGACTCATTTGGGGATGTTTTCTCATTTACGGCGCGCGTGACATCACCAAGTGTATGCAAACCCTGCATGGCAGATTTCGCAGACGCAAACAGCGATTGCTTCAGCCAGTGATCCGGGGAAAGTGTCTCTACCCACTTCGGAATCTGAAAAATGACCCGCGTAAGTGGAAATTCCGGAAGCAGCTGTTCGAACACCTGCCGGATCTCCTTTGGTCCGATCTGTTCGCAATTCAGAGACAGAGCCCGAACACCGTAAGCAGCTGTAATCTGGGATACCGCATTTCCGGCCTTCTCGGAATACGGCGACGCAGAATTCACAATCACCAGAAATGGCTTTCCAATCTGCTTCAGGCTGAAAATCGTCTCCTTTTCCGCTTCCAGAAAGCTCTCCCGCGGCAGCTCGCCAAAGCTTCCGTCCGAGGTGATCACCAGACCTACCGTTGCGTGCTCCAGGATCACCTTTCGGGTCCCCATTCTGGCCGCCTCTTCAAAAGGCATCGGCTGTTCCTGCCAGGGCGTCTTTACCATACGCGACTTTCCGTCTTCTTCCAGCCCCTCCGCACCCGGAACCGGAAATCCCACACAATCCACCAGGCGAACCGCCATAGTGCTTCCATCGCCAGTCGGGACTAAGACGGCTTCCCTGGGGATGAATTTGGGTTCCACAGTCGTCACCATTTTTCCTGACGCACTTGTCGGCATTTCATCCCGCGCGGCAATTCTGTTATGCCCTTTCAATTCCGGTAAAACCAGCTGTTCCATAAATTTTCTGGTGAACGTTGATTTTCCCGTCCGCACAGGGCCCACAATCCCCACATAGATTTCGCCATTCGTCCGCATGCGGATATCTCTGTATAAATCAAAATTGTCCATAAAAAGACCCCCTGCACTCATAACCTGTAAACAGCAGACTGTTCACAATTGTTACAATATATGCGGGGGTAAGGGAAAATATGAATTACCGGAAATATTCCTTACGCAGCCGTGCGCATAAAAAAGGCACAATCCCCTCGGGCATTGCGGACTGCCCTTTGAAGATTGTGCCTGGTCGTACAGATCAGCTTGCGGAACGTCATCTGTACGCTGTTCCAAAAGAACCCTCTCAATATTTGCGGAGTACTGAAAGGTCTTCTGGCACAAGGAGGTATGTTTGTGTTTTTCCATTGACTCGAGACAAAATTCCTTTT
>JAJQGP010000155.1 GCA_021200475.1 Lachnospiraceae bacterium | reverse complement strand
CAGTACGGCCACCCTCACGGATAGCGAATGTAAGACCCTGCTCCATAGCGATCGGATGGATCAGCTCGATGGTCATCTCTACGTTGTCACCAGGCATGCACATCTCTGTGCCTTCCGGAAGGTTGATCACACCAGTCACGTCAGTTGTTCTGAAATAGAACTGCGGACGATAGTTGTTGAAGAACGGTGTGTGACGGCCACCCTCGTCTTTGGTCAGTACGTAAACCTGAGCGGTGAACTTGGTGTGGCATTTGATGCTGCCCGGCTTGCAGATAACCTGACCACGCTCGATATCCGTTCTGCGGATACCACGAAGCAGAGTACCGATGTTGTCACCAGCCTGCGCATAATCAAGCAGCTTGCGGAACATCTCAATACCAGTAACCGTTGTCTTCTGGATTTCTTCCTTTACACCTACGATCTCAACTTCCTCGTTCAGCTTCAGAGTACCACGCTCTACACGGCCAGTAGCAACTGTACCACGACCTGTGATGGTGAATACGTCCTCAACCGGCATAAGGAACGGCTGATCGGTCGCACGCTGCGGATCCGGAACCCAGCTGTCAACAGCATCCATAAGCTCCATGATCTTGTCGCCCCACTCTCCGTCCGGCTCTTCCAGAGCCTTCAGAGCGGAACCCTGAATGATCGGCGTATCATCGCCCGGGAACTCATACTCGTTCAGCAGCTCACGGATCTCCATATCAACCAGCTCAAGGAGCTCCTCATCATCTACCATATCTACCTTATTCATAAATACAACGATATACGGAACACCTACCTGACGGGACAGAAGGATGTGCTCCTTTGTCTGAGCCATAACACCATCCGTAGCAGCTACTACAAGGATCGCGCCGTCCATCTGTGCAGCACCAGTGATCATGTTCTTTACATAGTCTGCGTGGCCTGGGCAGTCAACGTGAGCGTAATGTCTGTGCTCGGTCTCATACTCTACATGAGCGGTAGAAATTGTGATACCACGCTCTCTCTCTTCCGGAGCCTTATCGATGTTATCAAAGCTTGTCTCTACGTTTCCTGCGACTCTGTGGGAAAGAACCTTTGTGATTGCAGCAGTCAGGGTTGTTTTACCATGATCGACATGACCGATGGTACCGATGTTACAATGCGGTTTCGTTCTTTCAAATTTAGCCTTTGCCATTTTGAATGTCCTCCTTAATTCAATCGATTCTGAGTTAATCTTTCTTTCAGGCAGAAATCCTTTTCTGTCTGCCGCGCCAGGCGAATGCAGCGCAGGCTGCAATTTCTCATCCGCCCTTGCGCATCAATACAGGCTGTTCTGATTATATTTCAAAACATCCCGCTTTTCAAGCTTTTTTTGCATATTGTGGTGCAAATTAAGCTTCTTTTTTATCCCCTGCCTGTCCCGCTTCAAAAGAGAAGTTCACAGGCAGGTATATTTCAGAAAGCGTAAAACCGTTTTCTGTGATTATTTGGACTTCGCGCTCAGTACCTTCTCCTGTACGGACTTCGGTACCTGCTCGTAACGCTCAAAGAACATGGAATAGTTTCCACGGCCCTGTGTCTTTGAACGAAGATCGGTGGAGTAGCCAAACATCTCTGCCAGCGGTACATAGCCTCTGACAATCTTGCCGCCGCCGAGGTCATCCATGCCCTCAATTCTGCCACGGCGGGAGTTGATGTCGCCAATGACGTCTCCCATATATTCTTCCGGCATCGTCACTTCCACCTTCATGATCGGCTCAAGCAGAACCGGATTGCCCTGCTTCATCGCATCCTTAAACGCAAGGGAACCTGCGATGTGGAATGCCATCTCACTGGAGTCGACCTCATGATAAGATCCATCGAATACGTTCGCGTGTACACCGAGTACCGGATATCCGCCAAGGACGCCTGCCTTCGCAGCTTCCTCGATACCTTCGCCGACCGCCGGAATATATTCCTTCGGAATTGCGCCGCCGACTACGGTAGATTCGAACTGGAAGGTTTCTTCCCCGTTCGGGTCCATCGGTGTAAAGATTACCTTGCAGTGACCATACTGGCCACGGCCGCCGGACTGTTTCGCATACTTGCTGTCGACCGTAACTTCCTTCGTAAAGGTCTCCTTGTAAGCAACCTGCGGAGCACCTACATTTGCCTCTACCTTGAATTCACGGAGCAGACGGTCTACGATAATCTCCAGATGAAGCTCACCCATACCGGCAATAATGGTCTGACCAGTCTCCGGATCCGTATGTGCACGGAAGGTCGGGTCTTCTTCTGCCAGCTTTGCAAGAGCCTCACCCATCTTGCCCTGACCTGCCTTTGTCTTCGGCTCGATCGCCAGCTCAATAACCGGCTCCGGGAATTCCATGGATTCCAGAATTACCGGATGCTGTTCATCGCAGATCGTATCACCGGTGGTTGTCAGCTTAAAGCCAACCGTTGCAGCGATATCACCAGAGTAAACCTTTGTCAGCTCGGCTCTCTTGTTCGCATGCATCTGCAGGATACGTCCGACACGCTCCTTCTTGCCCTTCGTTGCGTTCAGTACATAAGAACCTGCATTCATAGTGCCGGAGTAAACACGGAAGAAAGCAAGCTTTCCGACAAACGGATCCGCCATGATCTTAAACGCCAGCGCGGAGAACGGCTCATCATCCGATGAGTGTCTCACGACTTCATTTCCATCCAGATCGGTACCCTTAATCGGCGGAATATCGATCGGGGACGGCATGTATTCAATCACTGCGTCCAGCATCTTCTGTACACCCTTGTTCCGATATGTGCTTCCGCAGCACACCGGGACAGCCGTACACTCACAGGTTGCTTTTCTCAGCGCTGCTTTCATCTGCTCAACAGACGGCTCCTCGCCCTCGAGATACATCATCGTAAGGTCGTCGTCCAGCTCGCAGGCCTTTTCTACCAGCTCCGCACGATACAGCTCCGCGTCATCCTTCATATCTTCCGGAATATCCGTGATTGTGATGTCCTCGCCCTTATCATCATTGTAGATGTAAGCTTTCATCTCGAACAGGTCAATAATGCCCTTAAAATCATCCTCTTTGCCGATCGGCAGCTGAAGAATAATCGCATTCTTGCCAAGTCTGTTGCGGATCTGATCAACTGCTCCGTAGAAATCCGCGCCCATGATATCCATCTTATTAATAAATGCCATACGCGGAACATTATACGTGTCCGCCTGTCTCCAGACATTCTCTGACTGCGGCTCAACGCCACCCTTTGCACAGAAGACGCCGACAGCGCCATCCAGAACACGCAGAGAACGCTCCACTTCAACCGTGAAATCCACGTGCCCGGGAGTATCAATGATATTGATACGATGCTCCAGAGCGCCTGGCTTCGGCTTGCAGTTTTCTTCAAGCGTCCAGTGGCATGTGGTCGCGGCGGAAGTAATTGTGATACCTCTTTCCTGTTCCTGCTCCATCCAGTCCATGGTAGCGGTACCTTCATGCGTATCGCCGATTTTGTAATTCACACCTGTGTAATACAAAATACGCTCGGTCAATGTAGTCTTACCTGCATCGATATGCGCCATGATACCGATATTTCTGGTTCTCTCTAATGGATATTCTCTCCCAGCCAAAATTTTTTCCTCCTCATCAGAGAGATGGCATTGTCACTATGCCGCTCTCTGTTTTAGAATCTGTAATGAGCAAAAGCCTTGTTCGCCTCCGCCATCTTGTGCATATCTTCTTTTCTCTTTACAGACGCACCGGTATTATTCGCTGCATCCATCAATTCATTTGCCAGACGATCCTGCATGGTCTTCTCGCCTCTCTTGCGGGAAAACATGGTAATCCAGCGAAGCGCCAGAGCCTGGCGGCGATCCGGCCGCACCTCGATCGGCACCTGATAGGTGGCACCGCCGACACGTCTTGCCTTTACTTCCAGTACCGGCATAACGTTGTTCATGGCCGCCTCAAAGGTCTCGATCGCCGGCTTTCCTGTCTTCTGCTCGATCGTCTCAAATGCTCCGTATACAATTTTCTGAGCAACACCCTTCTTGCCGTCAAGCATGATATTGTTGATCAGCTTAGTCACGACTTTACTTCCATAGATCGGGTCTGCTAATACGTCCCTCTTCTGAATATGTCCTTTCCGTGGCACGCTACTTCCCTCCTTAATTAAAAATTAAATCACAGGTACTCACGATTGTTTCTCTCCGTGTTCATGCTTGGATCCGAATGTCCTTCTCCGGCAGCTCTGCTGCATTGCGCATTTTCATGCGTCGTTTCCGGACACTCTTTCCTGGACTTCTATATTAACCTGCAACCACCTGGTAATATGAACTCCGCATAAGGTGAAACAAATT
>JAJQGP010000126.1 GCA_021200475.1 Lachnospiraceae bacterium | reverse complement strand
ACACAAACTGGTGTTCCCTTTTTACTTTTTCCTACAAAAATTTTACGCTAACGAAATCGTCGGCTTCCTGTTCAGGCTCACCATCACCTGTCTCAGCCTGTTCTACCTCAGCCGCTTCCGCGGAAAGCTGAGAATACGTCTCATTCAGGACTGCCTGCGTCAATCGGTTGTGGAAGTCAGCATTATCATAATAAAGGCCATAAAGTCGGGTATCATACAGGGTAATAACCGCCCGGTTGACAGCAGCTTCTCCCTCCATCATGGCATTTTCCCGGTCAGAATTCCGGCAGGCGTTGCGGTAAGCAGTATCCTGAAGAACCGCGTCCCGTACAATGGGCAGGTAATGCTCAAATGCTTCCTCAATATCAGTGGATACGGCCGCCGGGACCGGTTCAGATTCCGATGCAGAAGTCTCCGGTATCAGGGCGGCAGAAACCGTCTGTGTCGTGGCCCGCTCGATCTGCGCTTTTTCTCCTTCTGTGAAATACCGGTCTTCCTTTACCAGCGCATTCACCCGTTTTGCTTCCTGATTCCAGGAGAGAGTAACGGTTGCGGCCCCTTCTTTACTTAACCGGATGCCTTTTCCGTCGGAATCTGCGAAGCTGTAGGTATTATTGGAAAAAACTCCGCTGAAACCGCCCGTTCCATATTCCTCACGAAGAAAATCAGCCTGTTCTTTGGCAGAGTGAGGCTCAGAGAAAAAGGAATAAATCCTGTCTTTACCGCCGGCCATATGGCTTCCGCGGGACAGTGCCTCATCAATCTCATCCTCTGTAATAAAATGTCCTGCCTCCGGTACTTTGGCCATATCGGAACTATATTCCTTCCATGGCTTTTCCAGAGTGTGCAGCCATTCAACCATTTCCGGAACATGATGGTAATGAAAGCGGAGAATATCCCGATTCTGTGCATAAATCTGTGAGAAGATTTCCATATCCCGCGTCACAGCCGCCAGGACATCCGGATCAGCCAGTGCGGATGCAAGCCGTTCTGTTTCCTCCGGATAACCGCCGCCGCGATATGCTTCCAGAGAGGAAAGCAGTGGCACGCCGTCCGTCAGCTCCGAAAAATCATGCCTCAGATACCAGATGGACTGAGCCAGGGCAGCGCGGTATTGCCCTGCGGTTTCAGCCAGCTCCACATTTGTGGCAAATTTTCCAGCATCCAGTAGTTCTCCGATACGAACAGCCGCGTCCTGCCACGGAATAAACATTCCCGGCGCGGTGTCTCTGGCATGATCGCCGTGTGCAAGCCAGATTCCGCCATCATCAAACCATGCAGACAGTCTGCCATTGTCTGTCAGAAGGCCATGTCCTCCCTGGTATTCATAACGCAGGAGTGACATGAGTTCTTCCATGGAATTGCCCTGCATATATCCGGCAACGACAAACTGACGGCTGTGTTCATTTCGTCCGCTCAGCCGCAGCACATGATCAATATCATCCTGAGGAAATAAAAGAGCGGAGGGCATTTCGCTCTCCGCTGCATTGTCGATTGCTTTAATTTGTTCTGCTTCTGAAGGGAAAAACAGGGTCATCTGCTCATATACCGGCTCAGATGAAATCTCCTGTGTGGAATTGGCCGGTTCCGGTATCGCTGAGGGTTCCGACTCCGGCGTTTCCTCTGTCAGCTGTACACCAGCTCCGTCAATACGATCTCCTCTGCCTGCGCTTTCAGTGTGTTCATATGTGCTACCCAGGACATCTGTTGCGTCATTTTGTCCGGTGCCGGGTTCTTCTCCAACAGTTCGGCCATCAACTGTTCGACTCTCCGGTGTGCCGTCTCGTCGATCTCTCTCAGATGCGGGAACAGCTGCTCTGTCATCGACAGATCGGTGTACAGGATCGGACGGTGCTCCTTCAGAAATGTCCGGCGCATCCTGCCGTATTTGCCCAGCGGCTCCCGGCTGGTTTCTTTCAGTGTGATGTTGGGAATCAGATAATCCCCGTTCTGTCTGTAAGTCAGTTCCATAGTCTCTGCTCCTTTCCATGCGCCTGCTGCGCTCATAATTGCGGATGGTGACTTCAATCTCCCGGAATATCTGCCCGGATACCTCGCTTACCGCCGTTCCAAGGGCGTTGATGGATTTTCGGGTGTTGTAATCGAAGATGGGAGAAAATTCGTCCGGTTCAAAGTAGTCATCAGGATTTTCCACGCAGCGGCTTAAGATTTCATATTTAATACTAACTGTTGCCGCATTCAGGAAAGACATCCTCCTGTTGTCTTCATCATACTCCTCCAGATAGCTGTCCGCAACGATGTCGGCAAGCTCATCCTGATGATCCTGCCAGTAGTCAATCGCCAGCCAGCCGGCAATATTCTCAATCTGAACATCCAGCGGAACGGCAGAAGACACTTCAAATACAGCCAACAGCGCCTCCTGCACCGGGCGCACATATTCATCTTCCATGTGCCAGAGGTTGACATCACGGGAGTTTTTCCTTGCCCCGGTATCGGCAACATCAAAAACATAGTGCAGACGTGGATAATCGCCGCTGTTGTCGATCAGGGCGATGCCGCTGGAACCGCGTTTCACATAGCGCCGCATCGTATTATTCCACAGGTCATACTCTGCACAGGCCGTGGCTTCCGGCCGCTGGGCAAAGATCAGCAGCTGGTCTTCATAAGAATACTTGCTCATTCGTCCTGCTGTTCTCAGGAATGCCGTCCACTGTTCACGGCTTCGCGTCAGCCCGCAGGCTGTATCTTCGCCCATCGCGCTGTAATACTCAAGTTTTGTAGCCATGTCCGCCTCCTTCCTTACGGATCAATGTCAGGGTACAGGGGAAGCGCGTCAAATTCCTCATCCGTGATTTCTTCCAGTTTCTTCAGTACAGAATCGGTGAGAGTGAGCAGGCCGCGTTCTGATTTTGTCAGTTCCCCTCGCATATTTTTCAATGCCTCAATCAGCCCCGTACGGGAGCCGGGGCTGTAAAGCATCATCAGTGTCAGTTCTTTTTTCGTGAAGTTCATTCAAGACCTCTTTCCTCTCGGTGTCTGGCAGATTTTGGAGGCAGTTCCGGTTCCGGCATACTTTTCAGTTTTTCCAGAACAGAAGACCGCTCGTCCAGATCCGGTTCCCGACTGCCGTTATTCACGATGCCATCCAGCATCGAATAATCGTCCTCCATTGCCATCTCCGCGTTTTTCAGATAGTTTTCCGGGTGAAAATTTGGAAGCTCCCGAAAACCGAAACTGTCCACATAATGGCAGGTTACAACACCGGACTGTTTCAGCGCCACGATGTCACTGACCGAGAGCGAGTGCCCGGTATAATCCGCTGGATGGTCGATATTAAACCTCCTGTAAATATCCTCAAGATCGACGCCGGCAGGCAGGCTGCCCGTGTAAATCACATCATAGTGATCGACCTCCGGTTCCTTCCCATGCTTTTCCAGCCAGTTGTAATTCATAAAACGGTCCTGCGCCGTCTCATCTGTCCGTTTTAGCTACAGGATTGCATAGCTGTCTGTCCGGCTTTCCAGAAAAGCCTGCAGGTTTTCCTGATTTTTTGCTCCGTGTACATCGTCCCATGCCTGAATATTCATTACAAAACCTCCTCTCGCCGTTTGGCAGGAACAGGGTTGGACTTCATCTGCTGATTGTCCTTGTCCGCCTTTAATTGTTCCAATGCGGAGGGGCGCTTCCCGTCCGCAGATTTTTCACTGCTCTGTTCCTGAATGAACTCTTTACGCGCCAGCCTGATAAAACCGTCCAGCACTGCAGGGTGACTCTCCACGACATACTCTATGCTTCTGTCCATCCCCAATGAATCCTGATCATTTATGGAGGGGACAGTCCGCGCCCACGCCTTGTTGTCACGAGAGAATCTGCTATCCCAATCGAAGTAACGAACGGTCGCCGCCAACACATGAGCGACACGCTCTGCGCCGAACTCCTCCACAACAGGCTTGGCGGCATTTTCTGCAATAAAAAAGGCCGTCCTCCCCGATATACTCATCCTCGGAAGGTACGGCCTTCGTGTTTCTGCCCAGGAGATCGGATAATAAGTCATTCACAGGCTTTCTCCCTCCTCACATCTGTAATTGTCATGACTGTAGCTTTTTGCAGTTGGCTTGCCACGGTCGCGCCGTGCCCAGCTCCGGATCGTTGCCAGATGGCTTTTATAGGACTTCCCGGTGGAAGCCATGTATTCCGACAGGCGTTCAATTCTCTGTCTGTAATCCTGCGGAAACTCAGCCTGCAGAGTCTGCATCTCCGAATCCGATAAAAGAACATTCCGGTACTCCCCGTACTGATGGCGGGGTTCTTTCTCCCTCTTTCTTTTATTTGATTCCGTATTTAATAAATCAGTATTTGTTA
>JAJQGP010000018.1 GCA_021200475.1 Lachnospiraceae bacterium | reverse complement strand
ATGCTGGATATCATAGTCGTACCAGAAAGCATACTCGATCACACAGCCTCCGTCAACCGGCAAAACCACTCTTTTCGGAAAAGAAGCACTCCTTTTCAGCTCCCGGAACACCGTATATCCGACCGACTGAACCGTAAAAGGTTCCTTTTTATCAAAAAAAAGCTTCGGGCGGTACAACTCCGCCAGTTCTTTTTCCGTCATACGCTTGTCACCCACCAAAAATTGAATTATAATGTTACCAACAATCCAGAACAGCAGCAAAAAGAAAAGGCAGGAGGTTCATCATGATTTACGAAAATTGCCTTCAATTTGAAAAAAAGCACATTGTTTCCATCACGAATCAGAAATATGGCGCCCTCTACCTGTTTGACTATGACGAGCGAAACGCCTCGATCAATATGGAATTTGAACACCAGCATTCTTATTATGAAATCATGGTATTCCTGGCACCTGCCGGGGAACATCTCTTCGAAGGACAGATTTACCATCTTTCCTTCGGTGATATTGTTCTGATTCCTCCATTTTTACTGCATAAATCCATCTACCGAAAGGGCGCTCCAAGCGACCGGATTATCATTGATTTTATCTGGCCGGAAACGCTCAAGGCAGATGACCTTGGATATGCAGAGCTTCTGTCAATGTTTGAATTTCCGGAGCATATTTTCCGCTTCGCGCCAGAGCAGCGGGTCGCTCTGTATCATCGGCTCAACGATATCCTGAATTATTCTCTGCGCCCGGGATTTTCTGCAGATGCTCCTCTCGACCAGCTCATGATTCACACTCTTTTTGTGGAGTTTTTACACGAGCTCTATACACAGAGGAACCGAAACCAGTACAGGAATAATATGGAGATTGCTCCCGCCGCGCAGAAAATGCACTCGGTCGCCGCCTATATCCACCAGCATTACAGTGAACCGCTCTCTCTGCAGTCGCTCGCCGAAGAGTTTTACATCAGTCCCGGCTATCTGTCACACAGCTTTCGGGAAACCATGCAGTTCACGCTGTCGAGCTATATCCAGAATACCCGTTTCAAAAATGCGCAGCACATGCTGATCACCACGAATGCCAAAATTTCGGATATAGCCATTGCCTGCGGGTTTTCCAGCTTTTCTCAGTTCAACCGCATTTTCGGCAGGATGGCCGGCATGTCTCCGAGTGAGTACCGCAAGCAGGCACAGAACACTCATAAACTCTGAGAGAAAGCCTGTTACCACGTGCTTGCATCATCCATCCGCCACTTGTAACTGTTTTCATTTCTCCACAGTTACGCCTGGTGTCTTTCATATGGTCCCGCAAATACCGTAACAGGCTTTCTTTTTCCTTGCTTATACTCTCTGGCACCCCCTGCAGATCCCTCTGCCTTTCTTTCTCCGGGTGCTGATACTTTTCATGCTGCGAATGCCGCGCTTTTCCTTACAGACTGTCGTAATACTCTGCTCTTGCATCCAGAATTTTCTGCAGACCTGCATTTACCAGCTCATCATAACCGGACTGATACGTGCTGTCGAAGTCATCTGTTGAGCAGCTGATGCAGTTGTAAACCCAGGTCAGCATACGATTCTGTACGTCTGTACCATAGGTAGCTTCCGCGTCTGAAATATATCCATAGCTCGGGAAAATATACTTGCCGGTATTGCACACTTCATAATAGTTCTCATACCACTCTACGCTTGCCCACTCATTCGTCTGGTTCGCATAATTCGACTGTGCCATAATCTCATAATCATTGACCCAGTCAAAGTTCAGGTTCATGATGCAGAGGTCATCACAGGTACCCGGATATCCGGCTGCATTCTTCTCTTCTTCTGTCGGCTCTACCGCACAGCCCAGCTCGTCATAAGTCAGGTCAGGTGTATAACGAACCAGAACCGCATTTGCCGGATCAGCCAGTCAGTTCAGATACTGCATACAGCAGGCTGCCTTCTCATCACTCGTAGTAACCGGGATCATAACAAACATCGCATAGCGATACTCATACGGAGTACGATAGCCGCCTTCCGGCAGATCGAAACACATAATCGGCTGGAATGTAGCATCCACTTCGCCCATAGTGGTATTCAGCACATTGATGCTGTCCCACGGCTCTGTGGTATCGCCATTACAGAAGCCTGCTTTTCCGTTTGCCAGATCTGCAAGATAGCTGCTCTCATCCGTATCGGTGTAGAATTCCTGTGTAATCAGGCCTGCATTGTAATACTCATTCAGCTTGCGAAGACCATCTTCAGCACCAGGCGCCACCGCCATGCAATACTCATTATAAATATAAGCGGTCCGGTCATCTTCCAGTGTTACATAAGAGCCAACAAAGTTCAGATACATCTCCTCCGTATCACTTCTTCCGCTCATCGCCCACGGTGTGCCAAGTCCGGCATCCTTTACCGCGTACAGATAAGTCTCCAGCTCTTCCTTTGTGGTCGGCATATCCAGTCCAAGCTCATCCAGCCAGTCCTTACGGATATAGGAGGTATGACGCGCGCTCGCGGTACCTCTCTGTTTCATCACCGCGTATCTCACGCCATCCAGTTCTGCGATGCCGCCTTCATTGGCTTCAGAGCAATATTCAGAAATATTTCCGCCGTACTCTGCGTACAGATCCGTCAGATCCTTCAGGCCGCCCTGACTTGCATAGCTATAATACAGGCTCTGGCTATAAGTAAAAACGATATCCGGTGCGCTGCCGCCCGCCATCATGATGTTTACCTTATCATCGGACTCTGATCTCGGTACAGATGTGTACTCTACATCAAAGCCATAGTTTTCCTGCATCTGCTCGCGGATCCACTGGGTCAGGGCATTGTCCTCGGTCGTGGTGTTCGGAGCCGCATTGCCTCTGTCCCAAACCATGACATTAATCTTTGTGTCCGCAGCCTTAGCCTTCATCGCGGATGTGCCGCCAATGACACTGGAAAGAGCCAGTGTAGATGCGCTTGCTATCGTGCCCTTCAGAAAATCTCTTCTTGAAATTGTTTTCGTCATTTTTTGTTCCTCCTTCTGTTTAAGAAATTGAGAAGTTATACGGAATATGCCATCCGGCATCTTCCTATTAAAATATCCTTCTGGATAAATTAATCCTTGCTTCGTGCCTGTTCTTCCTCATGCTCATATAAGCCAGGGCAAAACTGCTTTGCCATCAGCCCTTCACAGCTCCTACCATAATACCCTTGGTAAAGAAACGCTGTACGAACGGGTACACAATCAACATGGGCAGCATGGAGATTACAATACTTGCAGCCTTTACATTCTCTGCCACGAGGTTTGTGGTCAGACCTTCCTCGGCGGAGATATTAATAGACTCAATAAATTGTTTCAGTACCATCTGAACCGTATAAAGGCTGGAGGAATTAATATAGTACAATACATCGCTGATGTCATTCCATCTGCCGACCGCATAGAAGAGGCCCAGAGTTGCCAGCGTCGGTCCCACCAGTGGAAGCGCTACACTCAGCAGCGTCCTGACATCACTGCAGCCGTCAATCTTGGCCGCTTCATAGATCGCGTCGTCAATGCCCTTGAACGCATTGCACATGATGATCATGTTGTAGGCACTCAAAGCACCCGGAATAATCAGAGCCCAAACGGTATTAATCAGGCCAAAATCTCTTACATTCAGGTAAGTCGGAATCGTACCCGGATGCAGATACATGGTCAGAACAAACAGCGTCATAATAAATGCCCCGCCCTTCAGGTCTTTTTTCGAGAGCGGATAAGCGGCCAATACTGTCATTACCAGGTTCACCGCCGTCGTTCCCAGCATCAGGAGAATAGAATACCAGAAGGACCTCACAAAGCTGCCGCTGGACAGCGCTTTCTGATAAGCCTCTGTGGTAAAATCCACCGGCCACAGGAATACTTTACCGGCCAGGATTGCGTTTTTACCGCTGAAAGACATGGAAACAACGCGAAGAATCGGTACCATGCAAAGGCAGGTAAGAATGATAAAGAAAGCGGCCCAGAATCTCTGGAATCTTTTTTCGGCTTTACTTTTTACAGCGCTCATTACATAATTCCCTCCTGTCCCATCTTTTTAATAATCTGATTTGCTGCCACAACCATAATCACGCCTACTACAGTCTGGAATAAACCGACCGCTGTCGCGAAATCAAAACGTCCTGCCGCAAGACCTACAGAATACACATAAGTACTGATAACCTCTGCCGCGTCGCTGACGACTGCATTCGACATCATATACGGACGGTCGAAGCTGATCGTCACGAGCCTGCCGACCTGCATAATCAGCAGCGTAGTCACCGTACCGGAAATCTGCGGAAGTGTTACATGCCAGATTCTCTGAAGTCTTGTGGCTCCGTCCAGATATGCCGCCTCACTCAGGGAGACATCTGTCGCCATCAGGGCTGCCAGATAGATAATCAGAGAATAACCGGCTGCCTGCCACACGCCGGTTCCCCAGTATACAATACGCCAGATAAAGGAGTTGCTCAGGAAAGGAACCGTGCTGAATCCAAGCGCTTCAATCACGTTATTCACCAGACCGCTGGAGGAGAACAGCTGCGTCACGATACCGGAAATAATAACCCAGGAAAGGAAATTCGGCAGATACAGCAGTGTTTGCGTTACCTTGCGGACGCCGTTGCTGCGCAGTTCATTTAAAAACAGTGCCAGAAAGATCGGAATCGGGAAGCCGATAATCAGGTCACCCAGATTCAGGATCAGCGTATTTTTCAGCGCTGTCCAGAAAGTCGATGAACTGAACACCTCTTTAAAGTTTGCCAGTCCCACCCATGGACTGTTCCACATTCCCTGAAAAATACTGAAATCCTCAAATGCAACGATAACGCCAAGCATCGGCTTATACTTGAACAAAACCATGTAGATCACCGGAAGAAGCAGCATCGCGTACAACTGCCAGTGTCCCTTGAAGTAGACGCCAAAGCTTGTCTTCCTTTTCGCCTGTACCTGTCCCTTTTCCATAAAAAACCCTCCTTCGTTATGTTTTAGGAACTTTGCCGCATCGGCTCCACCAGATATATTATGGAACCATACATTCAGCCAGTCCGTCACCGGACTGCTTCTTTCAGAATCGTTCAGCATTCAAACCGCATAAACTTCGTTCAGCCGCCGCTCCAGTTTTTCAACCAGATCCGGCAACTCAGAAGGCTGATGAATAATATAATTCGCCCGTTCCTCGTCATTGGAGGGAATCATGTTATACCGCGGCGACCAGTCAAGCAGTACGGAGGTAATCCCAAATCGATTTGCTCCCGTCACGTCCTTACGGATATTATTCCCTACCATGATGATGCGTTTCTTATCTTCTTCTGTCAGCCCATTTTTCTCCATCGCATCCTGAAACATGGCGGCAGCAGGCTTCTGGACTCCGACGATCTCCGAAATCGTCCGCGTGCAGAAACAGCCGCCCAGCCCATTTTCCAGATAAACATTGGTAAAAGACTGTTCTTCCCCGTCCGCGACCAATGCGATACGGTAGCCTCTCTCATACAGTGTGCGAAGCGCTTCCCCTGCTCCCGGAATCAGTTCCGCGTGGACGACAATTCCTTTTTCATCCCTGATCTCAGTGCTTTCATCAATAAAGGTATCTCCGCTGTCTGTAAAAATAAACAATCTTCTCTCCACTGTCTTTCCCTCGATGTTCTTTCCTGTAAATGTGTTCTCAGCTCTGAACCTGATGGAAATTATTGTACCCCCCACCCCTCTCAAATCTATACCTTTTTGGTTTTTTTCGGGATAAAACCTTGCATTTTTTGCTTTCTTTTAGGAAATATGTATATTTTTTCTCGAAAATGCGGCTGACAATTCAAGACTTTGCCATTATTTTAAAAAGCAAAGTTCGTCAAATTGATAACAGGCAACCGGGATAAAAGGGATTTTTTATGAAGCATGGCGAACCATTGTCTGTTCTTTTTCATAAAAGTCTTTTCAAACAGCCCCTTTTCTGGTAAAATCAGGAAAAATCAGGAGGATTTCTTTATGAAGCTTGGCAGACAATGGGATTCCCGGCTGCAGATCTGGGATGAAGCCTTCGAGGCAAATCTTTATCAGCCAATCCATGAAATTGAAGTGGATGGGTTTACAACTATGGAACATCTCACACTGGAACAGGCCCGTTCCGGGAGTTTCCGCCCTTTTATGACGGGCGAATCGTGGGGAAAGAAATGGGAATACGGCTGGTTTCACTGTACCATTTGTATTCCAGAGGAGGCAGAAGGAAAACGGATTCTGCTCCATCTTGGCACAGCGGAAGAGATGCTGGTCTTTGTGAACGGGAAGGAAGCCGGTTCGATTGACCGAAAACATTTATATATAGAAGTAACCGACTGCGCGATCCCCGGCAGGGAATTTGAAATTTACGCAGAATGCTATGCCGGACACGGCGTCCGGAGAGAGGACGGCGGGATACAGCCGCGAGATGCCGTTCCCGTGCCGGAACCGTCAAAGGCCCAATGCAGAATCCGCCCCAGTCATTTTGGTATCTGGAACCAGGCGATGTTTGAGGCCTATGCGGATTATCATACGCTCTATGACCTCTTTTTGCAGCTTCCCGCTTCCAGCCTGCGCTCGATGGAGATCGCGGAAGGACTGAAAAAATTTACTTATATAGCAGACTTTGAGCTGGACGAGCCAGAGCGCACCAGAAGCGTGACAGAGGCTGCCCGGGTGCTCGCTCCTCTTCTCGCCAGAAAAAACGGAGACACGGTACCGGAATATACGGTTTTCGGACAGTCTCATCTGGATCTGGTCTGGCTCTGGCCGCTGGCAGAAACCGACCGCAAGTGTGCCCGCACCTATGCCAACCAGCTGGCGATGATGGACCGCTATCCGGACTATCGGTTTCTGCTTTGCTGTCCAACCATTCTGATGACATTGAAAAAGCAGTATCCGGATCTATACCGCCGCGTCCGCGAAAAAACAGCCAGCGGCCAATTTATCCCGGAAGGTTCTGTCTGGGTCGAGAGTGATACCAACCTGCCGTCCGGCGAAAGCCTGATCCGCCAGTTTGTGTGGGGCAAGCGCTTTTTTGCGCAGGAATTCGATACCGACACCAAAATAGCCTGGCTGCCGGACTGTTTCGGTTTCAGCGGAGCACTGCCGCAGATCATGGAAGGCTGCCGGGTTCCTTATTTTGCTACGCAAAAGCTTCTGCGCAGCGACCCGGAATGTGAGCCCTTTCCTTATAATAACTTCTGGTGGGAAGGCATCGACGGTACCCGCACGCTATCCCATATTTTCTTCGATTACAATGCGCCTTTTACTCCCATGCAGTTGACGAAGCGCTGGGAAAAAGACCGCAGGCAGCCGGATCATGTCAATGGCCTGATCTTCCCCTTTGGCTATGGGGACGGCGGCGGCGGCGCCACGGAAATCATGATGGAGACCTATCACAGGTGCCAGGATCTTGAAGGCCTGCCCCGCTGCCGGATGGAAAGTCCGGTGCGGTATTTTGAACGGCTCGAAGATGTCGGTGAGTCTTCTGTCGGCCAAAAGAACCCAGAAATCATCTGCAATACAGGAGCTGTCTCGAAACACGCCACGGAAAAAGTTCCGGAGGTTTATTATGGAGAACTCTACCTGGCGTGGCACCGCGGTACTTACACGGTAGTATCTGAGATCAAACAGAAGCTCCGCGAGGCGGAATTTGCCCTGCGTGAAGCGGAATACCTGGCAGGATTGCTTCGGCTGGATGGTAAACTGCGGGAGCAGACGGCTGTACCTCCCTGTCAAACCACAGAAGAAGGACACAGAGAAACAGCCAAAAAGGGAAGCTCCCACATTGCACCGGATTCTTCCGGGAAATCCGTTCTGGAGCAGATTCACGCTCTATGGGAAGAACTGCGTCTCCAGGATTTCCACGATGCCGCGGCAGGCTCCTCCATCCACAGGGTGAACCAGGAGGTTATTGCCGCACTGGAGCATGTTACCGCCAGCAGCCGCGCTCTGGCCGAAGAACTGCTGACAGAACTGGCCGACGGCGAATCTGCCGTTTTTAATTCACTGAGCTGGGGGCGTTCGGTTCACGGAACTGCTCTGCCTCCATGCGGATATGTTCTGCTGGAAAGCCGCCCGCAAAGCATGACAGACTCGCAGGATACGTCTGCGACAAAAGAAGGCACAGTTGCCTCGCAAAGTCAGACCATGTGCGAAGCGGAATCCGAAAAGCTCTGGAAAATCGAAATGGGCGCCGACCAGGTGATCATCCGCACTTCTTACTACCGTGCCACACTGGACCACTGCGGACGTATTGTCAGCCTGAAGGACGCCAAAAGCGATTATGAATATGCCGACACTCCACTGAACGATTTGCGCATGTATCAGGATATCAACCATTATTATGACGCGTGGGAAATCAGCCGGATGTACGAACAGATTCCCGAACCGTTCACAGCAAAACCGGACTTTTTCTTTCTAGAGGGAGCATCACAGGCTGAAGCCGTTTCCGGAAATCCCACTGTGGCAGAGGACACCTGTGACACGAAAAATACTTCCTCAAAAAATGCCGTCGCCATGATAGAGCGAAAAGAAGCGCACTTTACTTTTCGGCAGAGGATTCATTTTTCCGCCGCGAAGCCGGAAATTGTCTTTGAAACAGAAATCGACTGGCATGAGCGGCACCGAATCCTGAAGGTGGATTTTCCGACTACCATTTTTACCAGAGAGGTGCTGGAAGAGATTCAGTTCGGTTATATGAAGCGCCCGACTCACCGGTCGCGGCAGTACGAAAAGGATCAGTATGAGACCTGCCACCATAAATACGCCGCCCTGACTGACGGCGCCAACGGACTGGCACTGATCAACAACACAAGATACGGTCTCTCCGCCAGGGACAGCTGCATTTCGCTGACGCTTCTTCGCGCTCCGGCCGTACCGGATATGACTTCTGACGAGGGATTACACCGGTTCCGATATGTGCTGCTGCCCTTCAGAGGACCGTTCCAGTACAGTGAAGTGCCAAAGGTCGGATACGAATACAACACCCCGGTGACTGCCACCAAAGCGGCGGAACTCCTGCTGCAGTCTGATCGCACAAAGCAAGGGGTCGATATTACCTGTACGTCCTCCCGCAGCTTTTTCTCCATTGAAGGTGCGGAAGTCTTTCTGGAAACCTGTAAGCCCGCCATGGATGTGCCGAACGGCGTCGTCCTCCGGTTGTACGAACCGATGGGCATGGCCGGAGACTGCCGCCTGCATCTGCCGGCACAGGTAAAACAGGTGTGGCGGTGCAATATGCTGGAAGAAAAGCAGGAGGTTCTGCTTCTTGCAGACCAGACAGTGCAGCTTCACTTTGGCGCCTTTAAAATTCTTACACTGCTGTTGGAAATGTAGGATTACCTGAGTCTGTGAAGTTCGTGAACAGTAATCCGTGAACACTCATACGAGCGGCGCAAGCGTCACCGGCTGACGGATTGCGCCGCCAGCCATAATAGTGGACAACTCGCTGAACATAAGCTGTAACCAGATATACTGCTCATTTCAGGAGATGATCGTCGTCATGAGAAAAAAATCGATCCGAGTGGTCGTCCACTACCCTGATTCCTACAGAAATAAAACGGACGCTTTTCATGCACATCTGGAAGAAGCAAATACTTTTTTGGTTTCACTGGCAGTAAAACACCTGGGATGTTCTCAGAAACAGCTCCAGTCCATTCTTGACAAGCTTACCACAACAGAAAAAAGTGATCATCTGTTTCCGTTACTTTCACATCGGCAAATCCACGCTGCTCTCTTTAATTTCAGGGCTGCTTCTCCCCGAGAGCGGAACAATTTCCTATGCGCAGAGGCGCGCAAAGGAATTCTCCGGCCATCCCCGGACGCGCTTTGCGCTGGCGGACAGAAGACAAAAAGAGCGTCTCCTGTCCGATCAGACGGACAGAAGCAGCATCGGATACATGCTGCAAAAAGACCATCTTTTTGAGTGGAGGACGATTTACCGGAATATTCTGCTCGGGCTTGAGATTCAGCATCGGCTGGATGAAGCCGCCCGTATCCGCGTGAACCAGATGCTGGAAAACTATGGACTGGAACAGTTCCGCGACGCCAAACCGAGCGAGCTTTCCGGCGGCATGCGCCAACGTGCGGCGCTGATCCGCACGCTCGCGCCGAACCCGGAGCTGCTTCTGCTGGATGAACCGTTTTCCGCGCTTGATTACCAGACAAGGCTGACGGTCTGTGACGATGTCGCCGCGATTTTGCGCAGGGAAAGGAAAACAGCGCTCCTTGTCACACACGATCTTTCGGAAGCCATCAGCCTGGCTGACCGCATTCTTGTCCTGACCAGACGTCCTGCCCGGATCCGGACGATTCTGACCGTCCGCTTCGCGCGGGAGAGTCCGGAATCCGGCTCCTCCAGACTGACTCCTTTTGAGCGGCGCGGGGAACCGGAATTTCAGGAATACTTCAATTCCCTGTGGAAGGAGCTGAACGCAGTTGAAGAATAAATACGATAGCAATAAAAAGGAGTCATTGAGTCTCTCACAGCAAAATTACCTGAAAGACTTAAAGCGTCAGCAGCACCGGATCCGGGCGATCCGGATTTTGATTTTTGTCCTGTTTCTGCTGCTATGGGAGACGGCCGTCCGGTTTGGATGGATCGATGGGTTTATTTTCAGCAGTCCGTCACGGATAGTCCAAACCTTTCAGAATCTGTGGAACGACGGAACGATTCTCCGGCATACCGGAATCACACTGGCAGAGACGCTGATCAGTTTTTCTCTTGTCGTCGTACTTGGCATTGGCTGCGCGGTACTGCTCTGGTACAGCAGCACACTGTCCGAGATTCTGGAACCGTACTTCGTCATTCTGAACAGCCTGCCGAAGTCCGCACTGGCGCCCCTGCTGATCGTCTGGCTGGGCGCAAACCTGAAATCTATTATCGTCTCCGGCATTTCGGTGGCAATTTTCGGAACCATTCTGAATCTTTATACCGGTTTTATGGAGATGGATCCGGATAAAATGAAACTGATTTACACACTCCAGGGTACAAAAAAGGATGTCCTTTTTCAGGTCATCCTCCCCGGAACGCTCCCGCTGCTGATCAGCATTATGAAGGTCAATATCGGACTCTGCCTCGTCGGCGTCGTCATCGGTGAATTCATCGGTGCCAGAGAAGGACTCGGATACCTGATCATTTACGGCAGCCAGGTCTTCAAACTGGACCTCGTGATTCTGTCCATTGTGATTTTATGCGTGATTGCAGTCCTGCTTTACGCAATTTTAAACCTGCTCGAAAAAAAATGTACGCGGCCGTGCGCATAGAAAACGGCAGGGTGAAAGAAACCCTGCCTGTTTTCTGCGCGAATCGATATTCCATTTTCATCCGGTCTTCCCGGCAAATGCGAAGACCGGTTCTGACCGTTCCCGGAGTACAAGCCTCCGGTTCTTCCGTATCAGTTCAGGTATTCCGCCATGGCTTCCTCTCAGGCATAGAGCTGTCCGGCCACTACCGTAAACTCCGCGCCATGATACTCGATCGTGCCGTTATAGTCCGTATCCAGGACACCGTCCGTCACTACAAAATATTCTCCGTCATACAGCACAACCTGTGAAACCTTCTGCACCATACCGGCGCCAATGAAATACCACAGATCATCACCGCCGATGGTGGAAGAATTCAGCCACAGTCCGCTGTAGGTAAGCAAAAGCCGTCCTTCCACTGCCAGGAATGTCTCGCCATCGTATTCCACCAGTCCGTTCTTCGAGGAATCCAGGATACCGTTCGTAATATAGAACCATGCCTCATCATAGAGTGCCAGTCCTGTGTACTGCAGCTGAACCTGCCCGAACGCCGCGAAATACCATACATCCTCATACAGGCAAAGACCGTTCGCATCCGTATCCACCAGACCGTCTCTGATGAAAAACAGTCCGCCGTCAAACGCAGTCACTCCGCTGTAGTCCTCCGCAAATGTACCATTCTGATAATAGCGGAAAATACCGTCCTCATCCAGCGTCAATCCATCCTTCTGTGCCGTCTCGCTGCCTTCACCGCTCTCCCCGCCGTCACCAGTCACCGCACTGACCGGAGTCTCCGGTGTTCCGTCGCCATCCGCGTCTGTCATATAGGTCGACTGTCCCGTCACGATCAGAGCGGCCGCGCCGTCTGAACCGTACTCGGTGATCGTCGCGATCGCGCCGGTGCTGTAATCGCTGTACTGAATCACATCACATACAAAGCCATCGCTGCCGGACGCACTGACTAATATCTGATAAACACCCGCGTCCAGGAAGCAGCAAAGGGTTCCAAGCAGTGTGTCGCTGCTGCTTGCATCTCCAAGGAAATAGAAGCAGTCTTCATAACCGTCCGCGATCCAGACGCCATTGTCCGCCGTCACATACAGAAGCGGAGTGCTGTTCGCGTCTGTGATCGTATAAGCTGTCGCGCCTTCCAGACGAATCTTTACCAGTGCGGACAGATCACTTCCCGCAGAAGAAGCGGAGGTCTCTGACCAGGTCCCGGCCATCGCCGCGTCGATCAGACTGTAAGTCGTCGCACTCTGCACAAGTGCGGAATGCTCCGCCGATACATATCTGATGCTGTTGCCGTTTGTCCCGGTAGCGGTGCGTCCGCCAAGCGTTGCGCTGTACAATGGTACTGTGCCGTCTCCGAGCGTCGTCACAGAGATGTCTTCCAGACTCCCGTCTTCCGTGCTTACGCCAATGCTGGAAACCGTCTTTTCTCCGGTGCCGGCGATCACATAAGAATCCACCAGATCAACCGGGTTCGCAGCAGATATCGCGCTCATCTCTGCCGCCGCTACGGCATAGAAGCTGCTCGAATAGCGGGAGGAGATAAATGCCAGCACTGCTTCCGCGGAATATGTCACAGTTGTCTCCGTCACTCCCGTCGCCTGGCCATTCGGCGCCAGAGAGGAATAATCCGTGCAGCTGTAAATCACAGAATTCGCCGCCAGATATTCCGTCGTCGGCAGAAGCTCATACACGGTCATCAGACTCTGCGCTGCCGATTTAAAGAGTGACTTTGTGAGGATTCCGGTCGTTCCTTCCAGGAAAGCGCCTGTCTCCATCACATACAGCGCCTGCGGCGCACCCTGATACGGAGTGCCGATCGTGATCAGCTTCTCCACCTTTGCTCCGCCAGTGGTTCCGATATAAGCGCCGGCTACCAGCCCGCCCATGCTGTGGCAGACGAGAACAACATCGGTGTAGCCCTGCGCCTCAATATACTGATAGAGAGCCGTCGCGCCGTCCGCGATCGAGGTCCGCCAGTCGTAAGAGAAGAACTGCACCTCGTACTCTCCGCCGTTGGCCGTGTCGTATTTTTCATAAAGCTCATGCACCAGTGCGGTGTACGTACCGTTCGCGCCGATGCTTTCGTCTGTCGCGCTGACCGACTTCGCCGTCACATTGGTCGTATCCGCAAGCAGCTGGGCGTAAGCGGCCAGATAAGCGCTGTCCGAAAGCACACTGGCCGTCAGGGTCGGCGACCAGACCGTCGTCCCCGCCGGAATCGTCAACGCTCCCGCGCTGACCGTCTGTGCAGCAACCAGCTCACTGCCCGCGATTCCCGGCACCACGATAATCGCCTTCTTTTCCGTCGTATCGACAGCCGTCACTTCCGTGGATACCGCTGCGCTCTCCGCGCCCGGATACGTAAAGGTCACCGTACTGGTCCCGGCCATAGCCAGCGTAGCTGTAACATAAACAACATAGGACTGTTTTGTCGTATCTACAGGAGAAACCACCGGTCCCTGTGTAGTTGAGGTGGTAAACGTAACCGCACCTTCCGTGTCGCCAGACCAGCAGGAGGTATCAAAACTCAGGCTGGCGTCCGCATCCACGGTCACCGTTACCGTAAAGGCAACCATATCCCCAACCTTCAGTTCCTCATACTCTGTCGTAAACGTGCCGGCCGAAGCGTCCAAAAGCGCCGTCGTAATCGCGCTGACCGACAGACTCGCCGCCGTCTCCTCATCCAGCGCGGGGATCGAATCTGCCGAGCCATCTGCGTCAGCAGCATCCGCAACCGTGATCTCCTCAATCACCAGGCCCGGCGCTTCCTCCTCATCCGTCGAAGCATCCGCTGCCGCCACTTCCGTCTGTTCAGCGTCCATGGCTGCATCGCTCTCCTCTGCTGTCTCCTCTGACACCACCAGATCGACCGCCTCTTTCTCAGACACAACAGACAGTTCTTCTGCCAGTACTACATCCGCTGCCGCTTCTCCCGCCTCACTTGCGAGCGCAGTCGTTGACAAAGAAGCGCACAGCATCACCGCCGTCATAAAAAGGGACACTTTCTTTCTCATACTCACTTCCTCCTTTTTTTCATTTTCCCTGTCCATTCAAAACCAGGAGCATTCGCAACTGTAACTGATCTTCACAGTGATACGATGGTACTTATCATAAATGAAATTCAGGAAAAAAGCAACCGGTTTCAGTCAAACGGTCGTTTTTTCAGTTAAACGGTAAAGACACATTTGCAGGAAAGGCGGTCCGAAAGGCAGTGCGGGCTTTTCCGGATTTCATCAAGTTGTTGTTTTGAAAGTCATCCCGCGTCATTCGGTTGTCGTTTTGACAATTATTTATCAATCTTTTTTTGATATTTTTATGAAAAAGTACTTGCATTCTGGAAAAAAGTGTGCTATTTTCATATCAAGATTTTTGAAACAAAAGTTTTAAGTTGTTGTTTTAAAAGTAAGGAGGGTTGTCATGATTTACACGGTTACCTTAAACCCGGCGCTGGACAAGACGGTCGAGATCCCCTCTCTGAGAGTGGATACGGTGAACCGCATCGCAAAGATGCGCACAGACCCAGGCGGGAAGGGCATTAACGTCTCAAAGGTGATCCAGAAGCTCGGCGGGACAAGTGTTGCCACCGGAGTTCTCGGCGGACACACCGGGCAGTCGATCCAGAGCTCACTTGCCCAGATGGGGCTTGAGACGGATTTCACCTTCGTGGACGGAGAGACACGCACGAATCTGAAGATCATTGATCCGGCAGAACACACGAACACCGACATCAATGAGCCGGGTGTCACTGTCTCGGAAGAGGTCCTGAATAAGATGCTGAATCGGCTGCTTGAGCGGATCACACCCGACACGATTGTCGTGATCTCGGGAAGCATGCCAAAGGGCTCTCCAGCGGATACCTATTTTACCTGGACGAAAGTCCTCTCGCAAAAAGGCGCGAAGGTCTTTCTCGACGCGGACGGCGACCTGCTGAAAGCGGGATTGCACGCATCTCCGTATCTGATCAAGCCCAATGACCGCGAGCTCTCGGAGCTGATGGGCGCTTCTCTCTCCAGCCCGGAAGAACTGGCAAAAGCAGCACAGGACCTGATGGCACAGTATGGGATACAGAAAATCGTCGTGTCCATGGGCGGCGCGGGAGCGCTGTATGTGACAGCGGATGAGACCATCTACGCGGAAGGCCTGCATGTACCGGTCGGCAGCACAGTCGGCGCCGGAGACAGTGTGGTCGCAGCGCTCGCCGTGGCGGAAGAGCGCGGACTTGGCCTGGCAGAGACTGTTTGCCTCTCTACCGCGACCGGAGCCGCGAATGTGATGTGCAGCGGGACACAGGCGGCGGAGTACAGCGTCATTGAGGAGCTGATACCGAAAGTGGTCTATCACTGTCTATTGTTATAGTAACAGTTGCAATCCCTGTAAATTTTCATTATTATGAGAAAGGAGTTTTTGTTATGAAAGCAAGAGGCGTAAGGCTTCACGCGGCAAACGATCTGAGACTGGAGGAGTTCGAGCTTCCGGAGATCACCGACGACGAAATTCTGGTCCGGGTCGTTTCAGACAGCATCTGCATGTCAACCTACAAATGCGCGATCCTGGGCACTGCGCACAAGCGTGTTCACGAGGATGTGGCGGAGCACCCGGCAATCATGGGACATGAATTTGCCGGAGATATCGTAAAGGTCGGCAAAAACCATCAGGAGCAGTTCCGGCCCGGCATGAAATTCACCCTGCAGCCGGCACTGAACTACAGGGGTACCATGTGGAGCCCGGGATATTCCTATGAATTTTTCGGCGGAGATACCACCTACTGCGTGATTCCGGCGGAAGTCATGGAACTTGGCTGCCTGCTGGAGTACAAAGGACGCGCATATTATGAGGCGTCCCTCGCAGAGCCAATGTCCTGCAGCATCGGCGCGTTCAACGCCGCTTACCACACACAGATGGGCGTTTACACGCATTTTATGGGTATCAAAGAAGGCGGGAAGCTGGCCATCATGGCCGGAGCCGGTCCGATGGGACTGGGCGCGCTGACCTACGCGCTGCACCGCGATGTGCGTCCTTCCATGATCGTAGTCACTGACCTGAACCAGGATCGTCTGGACCGCGCCGCTTCTCTTTTCCCGCCTGCAGAGGCGGCAAAGGACGGCATCGACCTGCGTTTTGTAAACACAGGAAACTGTGAGGATCCGGTGGCGGAGCTTCGCAGCATTTCCGGCGGCACAGGCTTTGATGATGTGCTCTGCTACGCGCCGGTCGCTTCTGTGATCACACAGTGCAGTGCGATTCTTGGACGCGACGGCTGCCTGAACTTCTTTGCGGGACCGACCGACAAGCAGTTTTCCGCCTCAATGAATTTTTATGATGTGCATTACAACTCAACCCATGTCATGGGGACCACCGGCGGCAATACCGACGACATGATCGAATCCCTGCGCCTGACTGCGGAGGGGCGCATCAATCCGGCCGTCATGGTGACACACATTGGCGGGCTGGACGCGGCGGCGGAGACGACGCTGAATCTGCCGAAGATTCCGGGCGGCAAGAAGCTGATCTACACGCACCTGACCATGCCGCTGACCGCGCTGACGGACCTGCGCGCCAAAGGCGAAGCGGAGCATGACGCCAGATTTACCGCCCTGGCAGATATCGTTGACGCAAACAACGGGCTCTGGTGCCCGGATGCAGAAGAATATCTGCTGTCGAATTTTATAACCGAATAAAGTGTGCCAAAACGCATTCTTTCATGATTTGTTTTTCTCTTATTTTTTCTGTCCAGGCACACTTTATGTCCGCGAATTGTATTTTGCGGCAGGCGTTTGCTGCTGATTCTTCTTTTCGCACAAACGTGGCAGAGCCTGTAAAAATACGGATTTTGAAAAAAGCTCTGCGGACAGCCTGCCGATACTACAGGAGAAATGAATACAGGAGGAAACAAAGAATGGAAGCAATGGAAACACGCAGAAATGCAATTGTCGAACTTGTAAACAAAAAAGGCACCGTGAGCTTTGCGCAGATCAGGGACGTCTTCCCGGATGTGTCCGAGATGACGCTGCGCACGGACTTAAAGACCCTGGATGAGGCCAACAAAATACTGCGCATCCACGGCGGCGCAAAGTCCGTGCAGGCCGTCTTTGGCACCGACGGTCTGCTAAGCAGTAAGGCATACCAGAACATTGCCGAGAAGCAGGTCATCGCCCAAAAGGCACTTACCCTTCTCCATGAGGGGACGAGCCTCTTTCTGGATTCGGGGAGCACCACGACTGCGTTTGCGAAGCTGATCCCCGATCAGGCAGACCTGATCTATACCACAGGCTTAAGCTGCGCGGCGGAGCTGAAGGACCTCTCCCGCCCCACTGTCATGATTCCGGGCGGTCAGCTCAACCGCTTCAGCCAGAGTGTGTTCGGCAGTCTTGCTGTGCACGAGCTCGAGCGCGTCAATTTCGACCAGGCATTTCTGGGAACCACAGGCTTTGACTTTTCCGCGGGCTTTACCTGCGGAATCAGTGAGGAAGCCATTTTAAAGCAGACAGCAATCCGCCAGGCGGATCAGGTCATTGTGCTGATGGATTCCTCCAAAATCAACGTAAAATGCAGCTTCCGCTTCAGTCGGCTCTCCGATGTGGACATCATCGTATCCGACGGGAATCTGCCGGAAGAATTTCTTGCAGCATGCAGGGAACAACAGATCACGGTTCTGTAGGATTTACATAAACGATCGTATTCGAAGCAATTTTTCCAGGAGCAAAGTTCTGCCAGGCGGCAATCCATTGTTCTGGAAGGTTATCTCCGATATTGACAGCAGACCAGAGCCGATCAGCTTATTTTTTAAGGAGAAAGAAATGAAAGCAAAGGTACAAAGCTTCGGCAAATTTTTATCGGCGATGGTGATGCCAAATATCGGCGCTCTGATCGCGTTTGGTTTTCTTGCCGCCCTGTTTATTGACACCGGGTGGATTCCAAATGAAGGCTTTAACAGCATGGTCAGTCCCATGCTCACCTATCTGATTCCCATCCTGATCGCCTCCACGGGCGGCTATATGGTCGGCGGAGAGCGCGGCCGCGTGGCTGGCGCGATTGCAGTCATTGGCGCCATCATGAGCAACACAGAAGTCACGATGCTGATGGCAGCCATGATTATGGGACCGCTCACAGGCTTTTGCATCAAAAAATTTGATGAGGCAATGGACGGCCATATGCCTGCGGGCTTCGAGATGCTGATTAACAACTTTTCTGTCGGCATCATCGGCATGCTGCTGGCGATGCTCGGCTATGTCCTGATCGGTCCGGTCATGAGTGCGATCCTGTCTGTACTGACCGCCGGCGTCAACGTTCTGATCAACAACAACCTGCTCCCGCTTGTCTCGATTCTGCTGGAGCCGGCGAAGGTGCTTTTCCTGAACAACGCCATCAACCACGGCGTATTCACACCAATCGCGACGGCACAGGCTGCGGAAGCCGGAAAATCCATCATGTATATGCTGGAGACCAACCCCGGACCGGGACTAGGCGTACTGCTGGCCTATCTGTTCTTCTGCAAGGATAAGGCAACAAAGGATTCCGCCCCGGGTGCCGTGATCATCCACCTGTTCGGCGGCATCCACGAGATTTATTTCCCATACATCCTGATGAACCCGATTGTCATCATCACTCCGATCGTCGGCAACATGGCCGCTATCTTCTGGTATACCATTACCGGGTGCGGTCTGGTAGGTCCGGCTTCCCCTGGTTCCATCCTTGCATTCCTGATGATGACGCCCGGTTCAGATATGTTCAAGGTCATCATCGGCGTGCTGTTAGCGACCGGCGTCTCCTTTGTTATCGCCGCCCCGATTGTGCGGATGGCAGGCGACAAGAGCCTGGAAGCCGCGCAGGGACAGGTAGCCGCGATGAAAGCGGAATCCAAAGGTCAGACCGCGGCGACACCGACAATGGAAAAAATCGCGGACTCCTCCACAGTAAAGAAAATCATCTTTGCCTGTGACGCAGGCATGGGCTCCTCCGCGATGGGCGCGACCAAATTCCGCAACCGCATCAAAGACGTCCGCCCGGACATTAAGGTAACAAATACATCAGTAGACAACATCCCCGGCGACTGCGACATTGCGGTCGTGCAGACGACACTGGCCGCCCGCGCGCAGAAATCTGCTCCGCAGGCACAGCTGATCACCATCGGAAACTTCCTCGCTGACCCGGCGCTGGACGAGCTCTATGCACAGCTGACCGCTGACGGCGCTGCAAAGGCAGCAGAAAAAACTACTCCTGTCGCAACCCCGGCTGATACAGCCGCAAAAAGCGCAAAAACGGATGCAGCCGCAGTAAAAGAAGCCGCAGCAGCAAAAACAGACTCGTCTGTGAACACGCCCTCTCAGCTGAATGCAGAAAGCAGTTCTGCCGAAGAGGCGACTTCTAACACAGAGGAAGACATCCCCTTTGAGAAGAAGCAGATCATCATTGCGGACGGTATTCAGCTCGGACTGAAGCCGGTGAGCAAGGAAGAAGCCATCCAGGCAGCCGGTGAGCTTCTTGAAAAGCTGGGCTACGTCGGTCACAATTATGTGGAAGCGATGCAGGAGCGTGAAAAACTGACCACCACCTACATGGGTATGGGAGTCGCCATCCCACACGGTACCACACAGGCAAAGGGAACCGTTAAAAAGACCGGCATCGTTTTCCTCCAGTATCCGGAGGGCGTTGATTTCGGAGACGAAAAAGCACAGCTGATCTTTGGCATCGCCGGAATCGGCGATGAGCACCTCGACCTGCTCGCAAAGCTCTGTACGATGCTTGAGGATGAGGAACGTATGGAAATCCTGAAAACGACAAAGGATGTCGACTGGGTGCTCGCGCAGCTCTCGTAAACTATGGATTTCCTGTTGAAAAAGTTTGATTTCTGCTCCAGACAGTGGGATGGGGAAGCTCATCCCCTGCCGGAAAGCAGGTCATATACGAAAATGCCGGAATAGTTTACAGCCAAATTCCGCATAATTACAGATAATGCTGCTGCAAACAAAACCAAAAAAAGAAAGGAAGAAAACCACTATGAAAACATTTGACTACACCATCACAGACGAACTCGGTATCCACGCACGCCCGGCAGGAGAACTGGTAAAAGAGGCGAAAAAATACTCCTCCACCATTTCCATCAATGCGAACGGCAGAAAAGTGAACGCTACCAGGCTGATGATGATCATGAGCCTTGGCGTGAAAAAGGGCGTGACCGTGACAGTCGAAGCCGATGGCGGGGACGAGGATGCGGCAATCGCGGGAATGCAGGCATTTTTCTCGGAAAACCTGTAATATTTCGTAACAGTTCAGAACAGCATAAGCGGAGCGTAGACCTGCGGCCTGCTGTTCTGAATCATGACAGTAATCAGCAAAACACGTCTGCCACACCGTACCCATGCGTTGCGGAAGGCGCGGAAGGGGGAATTCTCTCATGGAGCAATACCAGGGCAAAACGATTTTTAATAAAATTGCGATTGGGAAAGTGTTTCTTTATCAGAAAAAAGAAACAGTAGTAAAAAGAAAACACATCGAGGACGCCGAAGTGGAAATCGCCCGCTTTGACACAGCAAAAGAGACGGCTCTCGCCCAGCTGGATCAGATATACACAAAAGCGCTGAGGGAAGTGGGCGCGGACAATGCGGCCGTTTTCGAGGTGCACAAAATGATGATGGAGGACGAGGATTATCTGGATTCTATCTACAATATGATCCGCGGGGAGCTTATCAACGCGGAGTACGCGGTCGCGACGACCGGGGACAATTTTGCTGAAATGCTCGCGCAGATGGACGACGCCTATATGCAGGCGCGCGCGGCGGATGTAAGGGACATTTCCGAGCGTCTGGTCGCAGTGCTGTGCGGCAGCAGCACGGATATGCATGCACTGAACGAGCCGGTCATTCTGATGGCGGACGACCTGGCGCCAAGCGAAACAGTGCAGATGGACAAGTCCAGGATTCTGTCCTTCGTCACCCGCCATGGCTCTTCCAATTCCCACACGGCCATCCTGGCCCGCACGATGAACATTCCGGCAGTGATCGGCATCGATATCCAGGACGAATGGGCCGGTAAAACAGCCATCGTGGACGGCTATACCGGAACCGTGATCATCGATCCGGATGCGGCGACTCTGGAGAAGATGAGTGAAAAAATGCGCGAGGACGAGCGAAAGCAGCAGCTTCTTAAGGAGCTTCGCGGCAAGGAAACCATCACCAAAAGCGGCAAAAAAATACACCTGTACGCCAACATTGGCAGTGTTTCCGATGTCGCCCAGGTGCTGAAAAATGACGGCGAGGGAATCGGGCTGTTCCGGAGCGAATTTCTTTATCTGGAATCCGAAACCTTCCCGACCGAAGAGGAACAGTTCAAGGCCTACAAAATGGTCGCCCAGAACATGGCCGGCAAAAAGGTCGTCGTCCGCACGCTGGATATCGGCGCCGACAAACAGGTCGATTATTTTAACCTTGAAAAAGAAGACAACCCCGCCATGGGCTACCGCGCAATCCGCATCTGCCTGGATCAGCAGGAAATCTTCCGCACACAGCTGCGCGCGTTGCTGCGGGCAAGCGCCTTCGGCAACATTTCCATCATGTTCCCGATGATCATTTCCGTGCAGGAAGTATTGGAGAGCAAACGGATTCTGGAGGAAGTAAAGGCAGAACTCCGTGAACAGAACATTCCATACAAAGACGCGGAAGTCGGCATCATGATCGAGACGCCGGCCGCCGTGTGGATCAGCGAAGAGCTGGCAAAGGAAGTCGATTTCTTCAGCATCGGCACCAATGATCTGACCCAGTATACGCTGGCAATCGACCGGCAGAACCCGAAGCTGGACAACATCTACGATTCCCACCACCCGGCTGTTCTTCGATCCATCCAGACGGTCATTGAAAACGGCCACAAAGGCGGCGCCTGGGTCGGCATCTGCGGCGAGCTCGGCGCGGACACCACCCTGACCGAGACCTTTATCGAAATGGGCATCGATGAGTTGTCCGTCTCCCCCTCCTTCATCCTGCCGGTGCGGGAAGCCGTGCGGAGTCTGGAGTAAAGCGAGCAGAAGACGGCTTGCTGATTCTTTCTCGTCTACACCACTTCATGTCGGCATTAGGCTCAAATATTTCTCGCGCGGCTGTGCGCTGCAAAAAGCAGCTTTCGAATTTCAGGCTCCTATACAGAGCCGGTTCAAAAGCTGCTTTTCCTTTACCTATTCCTTTTTCTTCCTCAGTTCAGTTCCTGATAGGCCTCCACCTGAATCTGTTCAAACGTACTCATCCTGTGGTAAATCTCCGCCCCCATATCAATCAGCGGAAACGCGGCGACCGCGCCGCTGCCTTCTCCAAGACACATTCCCGCATCCAGCGCCGGTTCCAAAGCGAGTTCCTTCAGAATCCTGCGTGCGGCAGGCTCCTTTGACACATGCGTCGCCAGCATATAATCTCTCGCCGCCGGACACAGCTTCACCGCGAGAAGTGCTCCCACAGAAGAGATAAATCCATCAATCAACACCGGAATATGATAGCAGGCTCCGCCCAGGAACAGGCCGGCAATCCCGGCAAGGTCAAACCCGCCAACACAGGAAAGCACCGTGAGGGGATCCGCCTCGAACAGATTCCAGCGGTCGATCGCCTCCTGGATGACCTGTATTTTTTTACTCAGTCCTTCCGTGGAAAGCCCCGCGCCGCGTCCGGTCATCTCCACCGCAGGAACATGAAGCAGCGCACTCGCCACCGCGCTGGAGGTCGTCGTATTGCCAATCCCCATCTCTCCGGTCGCGATCAGATCATACCCCTGCCCCATCAGTTCTCCCGCCAGGGACACGCCGACCATCAACGCCTTCACTGCCTCATCGCGGCTCATGGCCGGTTCCTTCGCAAAATTTTTCGTTCCATAGGCAATCTTGCGTTTTTCAACACGCGGCGTATCCACCGCCATCCCAATGTCAATCGGGCGGATATCCGCTCCGGCAAGGCGGCACATGATCGCCGCACAGGACTGCTCATCGAGGAAATTTTCCGCGACAATCGCCGTCACCTCCTGTCCGGTCTGCGTCACGCCCTCTTCCACAACGCCGTTGTCCGCACACATCGGTACAAGAATCTTTTTCCCGGTACGAATCTCCGGACTATGCTGCGCCGCCGCGATACGCGCAATCGCATCCTCCATCCACCCAAGGCTGTGGAGCGGCTTGGCGATGCTGTTCCAGCGTTCCCGGCAGACGGCAGCCGCGTCCGCATCGCCGATAGTGATGTTTTTCAGGATCTGATAAAACTGTGTTTCTTCCATAATAATATGCCTCCGTTTTTGCAGTGCCTTTCTCAAGAGCACATGAAATATGTTAAATCATCATCATCCTTTTACAGAATCCGTTCCGGACAAAAATTCAGGCAATCTCCAGAGACCAGATGATAAGTTATGCCGTGATATTCACCGCGAATGCTGTCATGAAAGCGACTTTCTCCATGGCAATGAGAATAAACGACATGCTCCGCGCGATATTGTTCGGCCAGGCGCGTAAAAGGACTATCCTGTTCGATCACACTGGTCGGCGGGTAATGCAGGAACATGATAAATTTCTGATATCCGTCAGCAATTGCTGCGTCAAAAGAACACTGAAGTCTTACAATTTCTCGGTCAATCAATTTTTTTGCATGTTCTTCTTTTTCCTCATCCCAGCCAACAATTCTTCCCCTGCTGTCCAGATAAAACGGTCCCTCAAACGTATATCCCTTGGTTCCCACCAAAGCATAATCTTCATAGGCATAATAGTTGTTCTGCAAAAAGGAGAGACGTCCCTGAAATTCTCTGTTTAACCGCTCCGTCTTCTTCGCATCCCAGAACATATCATGATTTCCCCGCAGAAGTATCTTTCGCCCCGGCAGCGCCTCAATAAAAGCCAGGTCTTCTGCGCACTCTTCTAATTTTCTGCCCCAGGAATGGTCGCCGGTTATCACGAGCGTATCCTCCGGACGAATCAGCCTGCTGCAGTTTTTCTGTATTTTCTTCTCATGATTTTTCCAAACCCGCCCAAACCGATCCATCGACTTATCCGTCTGAAAAGAAAGATGGAAATCTCCAATCGCATATAATGCCATCTTTTAAGTCCTCCAGTTAAACCTGCAGATACCAGCTTTTTTGCCTCAGAGTACATTTTATTATTGCCTTATCTTGCATATTGTCTTGCGTATTTTCCTGCTCATTGTATGTACGTACCCGCCAGTTTAGTCAGCTTCCTCTTCCAATGCTTCAATCAGAAAGCTTACCGGGCGAAATCCATCGTTACAGGAGATCAGCGCTGATTTTCTGTTCTTCATCCACCCGCTGTATATATCCTCTCCGCCACAGGCAAGTGTCATAACAAACGGCGAGATGCTTTCCCAGGCACTTTCGCAAAAGTTCTCCGGCTTCTTCCAGCCGTTCGCAATAAAAACCTGTCCCTCTTGCATATTACAGGCATCCGGAATCGGATTCTCGTATTGCTCTATCAGATCTTTATAACAGGCAACACGGAGGGCTGTGATCCTGCATTTTTTCATTTTACTCAAACCTCCACATCCGTTTCCATTCACTCTTCATACTCTATCCGAAAATAATCAAGATACCGTTTGAAGCGATCCTGCGCCGTCAGACAGGTATCTCTGAGAAACCCTTTCTCTGTCTGCCATGCAGACAATCCACGGTAATAAAACATCTTCAGATCATCCTCAATAATAAAAGGAACTATGTTATTCCGCAGGCATTCTTTGAACATAATTAACACGATACAAAAACCGCGCCGCAAATTCCGGATTCGACCAGTAATACAGATGCGGATATCCCGCCGCACTGTGATCTGTAACATGCATACAATTCCATGTGCGCTTTCCATTCGGTTTTTCTGCCGTATAAGCGCTGCCGGGATCTGTGCTGTCAAAATAGTGAAATTCATGGGCGCGAATTGTCTCATCCGGAAGAAGGAATCCCGACACCTGCTGCGCGATTTTCCTCTTCTTTATATCTGAAACCATCCGTGGCCGCTCTTCTTCCCACTCAGAACCATTGAGACGAAGGCTAATATAACCAAACCGTCCCAGTTTCTTTGTTCGGTAGGATTGCCCCTGAATGCATCCGCACATTGGCCACGCCGTGCCATCCATGTCTTCCATTGTCTCATGCAGATACATGAATCCGCCGCATTCGGCTAAATACGGCAACCCATCCGCAATCGCCGCGCGGATGGACTGCAGCATGGATTTGTTTTCTGAGAGCTGCCTGGCGTAAAGCTCCGGATAACCGCCCCCCAGAATAAGCCCGCCAATCTGTTCCGGAAGTGCTGTGTCTTTTAATGGAGAGAATGGAACAAGCGTGGCTCCGAGCAGTTCCAAAAGCTCCAGATTATCCTGATAATAAAAGCAAAACGCTTCATCCTGCGCCACTGCAATACGTGCCCCTGAGTATTCCGATCTGGCATCATGCTTTTCCTGGAAAACAATTCCATCCATACGGGAAGTTTCCTTATCGCTTTCTGCGATATTCCCGGAGGATTTCTGGTTTTCCACACACACACGTACACACTCTGGCAGTACAAGCTCTTCATCCGCAAAATCT
Organism: Lachnospiraceae bacterium; assembly: GCA_021200475.1. Taxonomy (GTDB): domain Bacteria; phylum Bacillota; class Clostridia; order Lachnospirales; family Lachnospiraceae; genus Choladousia. The sequence continues at coordinate 52,191 of JAJQGP010000018.1, read as the reverse complement.
GACGCTTTCTGCGCAAGCGCAATGAGCCCGTCCAGATCCAGACACTGCTCCAGTTCCTCTCCCAGTCTCGCCAGACGGACTTTCATATCCGCAATCTCTCCGGGCGTTACCAGACCGAGATGCCGGCTCTCCACCGCGGCGTCATCCAGACGCGGCACATAACCGTACACCCGCACACCGGTCTGTTTTTCAATTTCATCCTTTAATAAAAGACAGGTCATTTTGGTCGTCTGGTTGAGGATCACGCCCCGGATTACCTCGCGGCCGTATTGCTTCTGATAGTTCAGATACCCCTGAATCAAAGGAATCACCGACAGGCTCATGCCGCGCGCATTCACAACCAGGATCACCGGCGTATCCGTCACTGCCGCCAGATCATAGGAGGATGCTTTTTCGGAAATCCCGCCAAGCCCGTCATAGAATCCCATGACGCCCTCCAGAACCGAAATTCCCGCATTTTTCGCCGTTTTCGCGAACAAGTATCGCGTAATCAGCGGATCTGTGAAAAAAGTATCCAGATTTCTCGATGGCGTACCGATCACCCGTGAATGAAACATAGGGTCAATGTAATCCGGTCCGCACTTAAAAGAGGCCGGATTCAACCCGCGCCTGCAGAACGCCTCCAGAATTCCGCAGGTGATCATTGTTTTTCCGCTGCCGCTGGAAGGTGCGGCAAGCATAATTCTTGGCAGATGCTGCATGGCTTACCTCTTACGTTTCCTGAACCAAATCTGTATCATAAGATTTCACGACTCGTGTATTTTTTGCCAGATATTTACTTTGCCCGTTTGTCAAAAGGATTTTGGTCTCTGAGCCTTTGAGCAGTGCGTGGTAAGGGTTGATATTCTCGACGGGGGTTGGTTCAATCACCACTTCCTTATCCTGACACGTTTTTGCAGAAACCGAAAGTAACGCAACCAATTTATACTCGCCATCAGGATTCTGCAGCAACATCTCCTGATTATAATACTTATGAAGTTCCTCTTCTTTTTGGATAATAGCGTCTAGATCCCTACCATCGTCTATATCTACTGAAACCCCCTGACTGTCTTTGTAAATAGCCGAGGAAATTGTTCCATCTTCTTTCACGTATAACAAAGGCTTATTCCGCATTCTGCGATATAAGTCATTTATCTTCATCATAAAAATCCCTCACCAATTTTTCCATAACCTGATATTCCTGCCTGGCTCCATAAATAGATTCCTCGAACTCCTCACCGTTGCTATTCGTTAAGTAGACATCAATATGATCTGGGTAAACATTAAACTCCAGATATTCTCCGCTGTTTTTCTCGTATTCCATCTGAATACTTCCAGTTGCTGTTGGAAAAACCTCAGGCTGAAAAGGCAGTTTTCGTATGATAGAAACACATTTTTTTATGTGTTCCCCAGAAAATCGAGCCGCCCCATTTTCATTCCAATTGTCAGGAAGCATACTGAGTTTATATAATTTAGAGCAATTCCTGTTTTGTGCCTGATCTGAAAGCTGCTTTTCTCCTTTATAAGATAATTCAACTATGCTAATATTAAGACTATAACTATCCCCAACTGATGAGAAAGAAGGATCCGTAAATTCCATCGGTGGACACAATGGTTCACATCTATCTGCAATACCAGCATACACTTCCGCCAGTTCATTTACATGAAAAGATGAAGTCGGTGTGCTGGCTAAACAAGGAGATTTGTCTGCTAAATCCGGGCAGTTTAATGTCTTATTCTTCATGGATAATCATCTCCTGATTTCTGGAATTTCTCCAAACTGTTGTTCGTAATTCTGAATATTATTCTGCAAAAGCAGAGAAAAAGCTTTGGCCATTTGCGGACTCATACGTATCCGTGCTACTTCCTCCGTTATTGTTTTCTGTTCTTCATCCTCACTAATAATATTATCTTTTTTAAATGACAGGCAAAAATCAAAAAAAGTATTTACAACTGTCAGCGAATTCGCATAGACTTCCTTTACATTTACATTTTCTTCCATAGATTTACACCTCCGAACTTTTCATTCTGTTTTTCAATATTTATGCACATATTATATACTGTAGGTTTTTAAAAGCGCAAGCCTTTTCGGCTAAAAAATCTCTCTGATTTCTTCCCCGCCAAAGGATACAATATAAATCGGGTTGAGCGAAGACATCATGTGGTAACGCCCAAGCCTGCGGGATTTTACCACGGAAACCTGGACAATATCTGCATCTTTGATTTCAAGGTCATGGATCAGATTCATCACCTCCGCAATGCTCTCCAATGCAATCGTGTTAATTACAACACGAACGGATGGATTCTTTTCCAACAGGGACGCTACGATCTCCCGCATATTTCCGGAGCTTCCCCCGATAAAGGCATGGGTTGGCGCTGGAAGCTCCTCCATAACTTCCGGGGCAGTTCCACTGATCGGGATGAGGTTGGACAAATGGAAGCGGGCAGTATTCTGTTGAATCAACTCCACCGCTCTTTGCTCACGCTCGATCGCGTAAACCCTTCCTTCCGTGCAGAGTCGCGCACACTCTACGGATACCGAGCCAGTGCCTGCTCCCACATCGTACACCACCGAATCCTCCCGCAGGCGGAGCTTTGCCACCGAAAGTGCCCGGATTTCCTCTTTTGTCATAGGCACCTTTTCCCAGCGTTCAAAGGCATCGTCCGGAATTCCCGGCGTAATCACCCGCCCTGCATGCGGATTCTCCAGCAGCACAATATGCGGCCCTGCTGCTTCACAGGCAATGAAATCCTCCGGGCGCCCGGCCTGTATTCTTTCATCCGGATAAGAAAGATTCGAGCCAACCGTCACCCGCACCTCCGAACCGATTCCGTCAAGCACCAGGTCATGACAGATCTGTCCCACTTCTTTTGCACCGCTCACGAGGAGAATGATTTTCGGGTACTTTCTGACATAATTTACAAGTGGAATTTCTTTTCCATGCGCGCTCAAAAGCTTCGCATCCTGCCAGGAAGTCGGAATCTTTGACGCAAAATACACCACCGAAGAAATTCCACAGTAATAACGTACCTGTTCCGCCGGAAAGGTCTCCGCGACCTGGCGCGCTCCGCTGTAAAACCCGACGTCCCCCGACATCAGGATTGCCACGCGCTCCACCCTCGGATGCGCTTCCAGCCAGGACGCAATCTTCCGGGCATTGTATTCGGGAATCATAAGCGGTGGTTTCGATTTTTTCTCCATTTCGGATGTGCCCTTCGGCTGCTTTGACGAAGCACTTATTTCTTCCGGCTCACATAGCAGCAGCCTCGCACATTCCAGTATCCGCGCTGCTCCAAAAATTACGTCGGCCTCGCGTATTTCGCAGGCCGCCTCGCGTGTAAGAGTGTCCGGAGTCCCCATGCCAATGCCGATACAGCTGATACGACGCTCGTCCTTACGTTTTGAAAAATTATCAATCTGTACTTTTTCTTCTACGCTGTCCTGCAGCATAGTTTTTTCCTGCACTTCGCCTGGAGTATTCGCATCGAATTGCTGAAAGGAAATATTCTCTCGTCTGTTACAAAATTGTCTTCTGAATTCATCCCCCGAAATCAACGCATCCAGCCGTTCTTTCACTTCTTCCCAGCTGCTTCCCGTCTCTTTTGGTCTGCGAATAATAACTGGTGTGACCTGGCACTGCCTGGCCGCCTCAATCTTCTCTGGGAAGCCGCCGGTCGCTCCGGTCTCTTTTGTAACCAGAAACGAGGAACCTGCCTGGCGAAGCATCGCTGCATTCATATCCGCAGAAAACGGTCCCTGCATGGCACAGATCTGCTTTCCCTCCAGGCCGAGCGCGCGGCAGGAAGAAACCACCTCCGCAGATGGAAGAACCCGCGCGAAGATACGGTTTTTGTCTGAAATCATTTCTGTAAATACATGTAATTCCTTACTGCCTGTAGTCAGAAAAATCCCGCCTTGCTGCGCTTCCAGATAATCCGCCGCTTTCCTGGCAGAATCTGCGTATACGGCTCCTGCGATCTTCCCGGCATCTTCACACGCAGATCGAAGGCTGACTGCTTCTCCAGCCGCTTCTTTGTTCAGACGCTTTTCCTGATTCTGTGGGCGCAGATACCGCAAATATTGCACATTTTCTCTCCGGCAGGCCTCCTGAATGTTTTTTGAAACCTCTACCGCATACGGATGCGTCGCATCCACAACCAGCGCATACTGTCCGTCCCGCAAAAAAACTCGCATCTGTTCCATATCCAGCCTGCCTTGATGAATGTGACGCTCCGGCTGTGGGTGAAGCACTTCTTCTCCGTATTCCGTTGCCACACTGATGGTATGCGCTACATGCTTTTCGCAAAGATAATCCGATACCTGTCGTCCCTCAGCCGTTCCGCCAAAAATCAGTATATGAAAAGAATAATCTCCCTGCTTTCTTATATCCGGCATCTTCGAACCCCCATTTCACTTTCTGCAAACAGTCACTGTTTCCCGACAAACTCTTATCTGCCCATAAGCAATATAAACGATCCCCAGCCTACGCCAGCGCGCCCCACACCGCCGCAATCAATATCGTCGGCAGCATATTTGCGACTTTCAGTTTGTTTTCCCAGATCAGATTCACCCCAACACAGAAAATCAGCATGGACCCTGTCAGCGAAATCGCATTCAGCGTCCCCTCGGTCATGAGTGGGGCAAGCACACTGGCCAGAATTGTGATCGTTCCCTGAAATATACCAACCGGTATCGCAGAAAAAATACAGCCCTTTCCCAGAGACGCCACCATAATCATGATAATTAGAAAATCCAGAATCGCTTTCATCATCAGCGTAGTCGGATCCCCCGTCATACCATCCTGGATGGAACCCACGATCGCCATAGCTCCGATGCAGACAGTAAAGGAGGCCGTCACAAAGGCGTTAACAAACGAATTGTCCCCGCCATTGCCGCTTTTTTGCTTCAGCCATTCTCCAAATCGCTCAATCGCCTGCTCAATATTCAGCGCCTCCCCGATCAGAGAGCCGAGCGCAAAGCTCACAATGATCATGAGAGCCCCCTGTGAGCCCAGCTCTCCATCCGTGATCGTCAGCATTTTTTCAAGTGCACCACCGATTCCGATAAACATCGTGCAAAGTCCGGTGGCCTTCATCAGCGTCTCCTGCAGACGGTCATTCATCCATTTTTTTCCGGCCAGGCCGATCAGACCGCCCGCCACGATCGCCACCACATTTATCAGTGTTCCTGTACCTGTCATTGTATCTTCTTTCCTGCTCTGGATAAATCGATTTCTTAATTTTGATCCTTCGGGCATAGACACTCAGATTCTCATTTGAGTTCCCCATCTTGCCTTTCAGGCAGAGTATCCTTCCGCATACTCAACAAGAATACCGATGCGCGTCATTCCGTCATCCTCATCCACATAATATGTGATTGTGACCTCATCTCCCACATCGAAAATCACCGCGTTCTGATCATCCGCGGCAGAAACCGCATAGTAGTACCCTGTTCCGAAAGCACTCTCGTCAAGGGAGAAATAGAAAATCGTATTTCCATCCACTACAACGGAACGAATTTCCGTGATCGTTCCCGTTACGGTATCCGTCTCTGCTTCCACCGCCTCAATCGGATCTGAGACCTTCACCCCATTTTCGATCAGCAGCTCCTCATAATTTGCCTGGCACTCAGCCACCGAGCTGCCGGTCGTCGTGATCTGATAATCCTTCACATTGACCATCGCATACATTTTGACCAGATCCGCCGAATCCTTCAACGACATAAAATACGTCGGCTCATCCGAGATATTCAGCAGAATCGGGAAGGTCGCCGTGTAGCCCAGATGCTGCACCGCGCCCTCCGCGGAGGACATCGCGGAATACTCCGTTGCGCCGGAAATGCTGTAATACCGCGCCTCCTTTGTGCGCTGGTTCACGAGGATAAAGCCGACATTCGACTCGTCATTTCCCGCTGAAGTCACACCTGTATAAAGGTAGACATCGTCATTCATTGCGATATAATTATACCCGTCAGAGGTTGTCGTGACGCCTTTCTGCCCCAGCCAGGAATTGATCCAGCCATTAACCAGCGTCCCGTGATAATTGTACTGCTCCACCAACAGATCCGCGGAATACACCCGATCCACCCAGGTCGGGACTTCCTCATAATACGTACTCTCTCCGGTGATCGCATTTACCAGAACCGCGCCTTGCGTATCCTGACCGCCAAACAGGCCGATCGTATGAATGGTGCGCGAACATACCCACCAGGGCGTGCCATCCTCGTCAATTTCAAAATTCACATCGCCGAACATCATCGTTGGATAGCGGAAGCGCAGCAGGCGATAAAGATTCCTTCCAAAATGCTCTCCCGTCGAATATTTCATTCCCTCATCCAGCTTCACCAGGCTCGCTTCCTGCGTCACCATGTTTACGATGATATAACCCGGCAGTCCCTCCTCACGATTGTTAAACCATTTGATGAGATTGCCGTAAAGCAGCGGCGCCACACGAACCGGATTGTCCTGATAATTGATCTGCGAGTATTCCGCATCGGAGACCTCAAACTGTGACACCAGGCTGCTGTCCGTACTGCTCAAAGAGCCAAGCGCGCGGCTGCCCAGCTGCACACTCGAATCCTTATCCAGCATCGGAATCCGGTCATAAGAAATCTCCGCAACCTCCTCCGTAAAGTCTCCCGTCTGCACATTCAGAAGGTTGTAATAGGATGCCGCGTGAAAAATCTCCGACGAATAAAGCAGAGCCCCCGCAGCAGCCACAAACAGCACCAACGCCAGAAGAAACGGCACCTTACAGCGCGTCCAGAATACGCCCGGCTCCAGGAAAATCTCCCGACGTGTCACACGCAGACCGGACGTGGCCAGCGTAACGAGAATAAAAATCACCAGCAATATAAAAAGAAATAACCAGAAATCCAGTGCTTTCCCATTGATCGGAGGCAGCATGACATAAAAATAAATACCTCCGAGAACCGCCGTCACCAACAGGCGCAAAATCAGATTCGCCAGACCATTTGACTGCGTTCTTCCATTCATAATTCTTCTCTCCCTCCCTATAGTTCAATTCTTCCACACACTAACGATATTCCGCTGAAACAGCCACACCGCCAGGATTGCCGTGAGCAGATCGGAAACTGCCTGCGCCGCCAGAATCCCGTTGTAGCCAATGACTGCCGACAGTGTCCAGAGTATTACGGCAAAAAACAGTCCCTGTCTGCCGAACGACAGCCAGAATGCCCCCATCGCCTTTCCGGCCGACTGGAAGGTACTGGTCGAGACCAGGACGACTGCCACGAAAACCATTCCCGCAAGCTGCCAGCGAAGCATCGGAACACCCAGTCGGATCAGCTCCTGATTTGTGGTAAACAATCCCAGCAGCGGCCTTGCCACCGCGGCAAGAATCACAACCAGTACTGCCGCCAGCGCGCATTCAAACTGGTAGCAGAAGGTCAGAATCTCCTTCAGCCGTTTATGATTTCTGGCTCCGTAATTATAGCCGATCAGCGGCTGCGCCCCGAACGCGAATCCAACCAGGACCAGCAGGACAATCATATTGACCTTCATCGCGATTCCCATCGCCGCTACGCGGTCATTCCCATAAGGAAGCAGCTTTCGATTGGTCAGAGCGGTGCACAGGCTTGCCATAAAATTCGTCACCGACGCCGGAATCCCGATCACCAGAATCTGCCGGATATCCTCCGCCGTGATATACAGCCCCCTGGGATTGATCGAAAGCTTTTTGCTCTTATGCGTCAGCACCCAGACATAATAGATATCCGTACAGATGTTGCCGATGACCGTCGCGATGGCCGCCCCGGCCGCGCCGAATCCAAGACCGAAAATGCAGATCGGGTCAAGCACAATATTAACAACCGTTCCCAGAATGCTTCCAATCATGGAGCACTTCGCCAGGCCTTCCGTCCGCAGCTGATTGTTCGGTGTATAGGTCAGGATAATAAACGGGGCACCCAGAGCGATAAACATGTAGTACGCAGACGCATAGACAAGTGTATCCGCATCCGCCCCCAGAAGAGTCAGCAGCGGTGTCCGGAATGCCAGCAGAAGTACTGCTACCACACAGCCTCCCAGCAGCGATCCGTAAAAGCAGAAAACGCTGACTCTCTTTCCGTCCTCATCCTTTTTCTGTCCGAACAGTCTGGAGATCACAGAGCTTCCGCCCAGTCCCAGAATATCCCCCAGCGCAATCAGACAGGTAAACACCGGCGAACAAAGCGAAATACCGGCAACCAGATTCGTATTCCCCGTCCGGGCGATAAAAAACGTATCCACCATATTGTAGAGCAGGGAAACAACCATACCCATCACAACCGGCAGCGCAAGGCTGAAAAACGCCTTATGCACAGGAGTTTTCTCAAAAAGTTCGTTTTCCATAGTACATTATCCCTCAATTACATCCTCTGCATCATAAATTGCAGCCGTTCTTTTTCCTGGCTTTTCCATGCGATTCTCTGCATCTGTCCTCTCAGATGCGATACCCGCGCGGCGTCACCATCCGTCCATTGATTTCTTTTGTCTGTGAATTTCCGATAAACACCGTCGTGAACATATTCACCGGCGCTGTGCGCAGCTCTTCCAGTGTATACAGCCTGGCTGCTTCTCCCTCGCGGCCGATGTTTTCCACCGTACCGCAGAGCCGCGTGGGCGGCAGCACGCGCAGCAGAATCTCACAGGCCCGCGCCAGATAGTCCGGGCGTCCCTTGCTGGCCGGATTATAAATGCAGATGCAAAAATCTGCCTCCGCTGCCAGCTCCAGTCTTTTCTCAATCTTCTCCCATGGCGTCAGCCGGTCACTTAAGCTGATTACCGCAAAGTCATGCGTCAACGGAGCACCCAGCACCGCACCGCCGCTCAATGCAGCGGTCACACCGGGAATCACCTCTACCTCTATCTCCGGCCAGTCCGCCCCGATTTCCAGCATCAGGCCGCTCATGCCATAGACTCCCGCATCGCCGCTGCACACCATGACAACCTTCTTGCCTTTCGCTGCTTCCTCATACGCCATCTCACAGCGCCGCGCCTCCTGCGTCATCGGCGTCGTCAGAAATTCCTTATCCGGATATGTCTCCCGCAGAAGATTGACATACACCGTATATCCGATAATTGTATCGCAATCAGCCAGAACGTCTGCCGCCCGCTGACACATCAGGCCAGTCTCTCCCGGACCCATTCCCGCTACATATAATTTGTTTTTCATGTCTCCTCCTTAAATCTGGAGAGCCGCGCCCTCGCCGGGTTATGCCCCTCGCCGGGTGGCATCCCACGCTTCGCATGGGATATTCCCCAATCTTCGATTGTGGGGCGTGGTATGTCCACAATCTTTGATTGTGGATGTGGGCATCCCGCACTTCGTACGGGATATCCCATGCAAAATTGCCTGTGGCAATGGCGCGGCCTGCGTCATAAGGTATCCACCGGCAAGCCGGTTCCCCTTATGACATTCAAAACCGCACCTTCCACTTCCGCTCTGCCACCGCAACGGTCACTCCATTCTCCGCCTGTTTTTTCAGAATCAGCCGACCGCCCTCGCCAGCCATGCACAATGCCGCTCGTTCACAGACATTATCCACTCCGGTCACCTGGCTGACAAATGCCGAATGCGAAAAATCTCCTTTGACCTCTGCCAGTGTCTCCGCCGAGTAGGTTTCAAAACGCAGATTTCTCTTCCCGCAGAATTCCAGCAATCCCGGTTCTTCTTTTTTCAGATCGATAGATGCGACGCCTGCACAATCCTCAAAGGAAAGCCCCAGACCAGTCAACGCCTGCTCAGCATATTGCGCAATCTCTGTCTCTGTTTTTCCCTTCCGGCATCCAATCCCGATGATATAGGATTTCGGATAAAGATCCAGAATCACCGACGGCAAATCCGGCACGCAAAGAGTTAATTCCGTCCCTGCCTGATTCCAGCCGCCTGCCCCTGCATTCTCCTTAGTATCAAACTGGATATCACGCAAAGGAATCCCGGCTCCAATGCGAATCAACGCACTGATATCAGGAATTGAATGGCTCGGTCCCGAAGCATCCCTCAGTGCATCCATTTGAGGAACTTTTTTAGCAGCCTTTTTTTCGTTCTTTTTCAGCAGAATCAGCTCTGGCGGCACATTTCCTTCTATCTCTCCTTCACAGGTAACCCCGACCCGTTCCCCGCGCAGAATCGCCGCAGAAATTTCTTTTGCTGCATGCATATCCCGGATGCGCAGATGATTGTCAGACGCGAATACATCCACTGCAAATTTTCCATTCACATCTGTCGCGGTCGTAATTACAGGCGTCGCTTCCAGAATCGCCGCCGTGCGTTCCGCCAGCCGGTTCGCCCCGCCGATGTGCCCGGACAGCAGGGAAATCACAAATTGTCCCGCCTCATCAATCACAATCACCGCCGGATCTGTGGTCTTACTCTTTAAAAATGGCGCAATCGTGCGCACCGCAATTCCGCAGGCTCCCACGAAAACAATCCCGTCCGCGCCACCTGCAAACAGACAGCCGCACCAGTCTTTCAGGCCACGGTCATAGCGAATAATCTCATATTCCTTTCCAAGTGCCCCGGCGAGTCTGTCGGCCACCTGACCGCCCCGGGCAGTAAAGCTTGCGATTCCGAGCTGTTTCATCCTGTTTCCTTTCAAAAATCACTTACAAGTGATTTTTTTCTGCAAAAAAGTCATTCTCAAATGATTTTTTCTACTCCGCCGTTCCCTTCCTGAATCCTGTCGTAAACGCCGGATGATACAGCTCCGAGCGCTGATACCCCGCCTGTGCGACCGTATCCCCAACAATAATCAGCGCTGTTTTTGTGATATGATTCTCTTTCGCGCACTGCGCCAGAGTGGAGACGGTACAGATATAGCTGCGCTCATCCGGCCAGGTTGCCTTGTATACAATCGCAGCCGGAGTATCCTCCCGGTAACCGCCTGCCAGCAGCCGCTCGCTCAATTGCTCCAGCATTCCGGTACTCAGGAAAATCACCATCGTCGCGCCGTGGGACGCCAGCGAAGCGATCTCCTCCTTTTCCGGCACCGGGGTCCGTCCTGCCATCCGCGTAATGATCACCGTCTGGGAAATCCCCGGCAGCGTATATTCCATATTCAAAGCCGAAGCCGCCCCGCAGAACGAACTCACACCAGGGCAGCAATCATAAGCAACCCCCGCCTCATCCAGCAGATCCATCTGCTCGCGAATTGCGCCATACACGCAGGGATCGCCTGTATGCAGACGAACGGTCGTCAGCCCCTTCTCCTCTGCATCCCGCATAACTGCAAAGACCTCTTCCAGAGTCATCTTCGCACTGTCATAAACCGAACATTCTTCTTTTTTATAATCCAACAGCTCCGGATTCACCAGAGAGCCGGCATAGATAATCACATCCGCCTCAGCAAGCAGACGGCTGCCCCGCACGGTAATCAGGTCCGCCGCGCCGCTGCCGGCGCCTACAAAATGTACCATTCTTGTCTTCCTTTCTTTAACTGCATTTATGTTCCTTCGCAATGATCAGCGAGTAATACCCCGCATCGTCCGGTATCTCTTCCACACTGCGGTACACCTTTTCCCCCGGCATCCCGCAGTTTTCTACCATCAGAACCTCCCGGCTGCTCCTTTGCAGCTTCTTCTTTACCTGTCCCATCTTTTTCCCGGATTTCATCAGCACATAGGTGCCCGGCTGATCCAGCTCCTGTTCCAGACGATGTACAGCGGGCATCACATGGATGGGCTCATTCCACTCCGCCAGCGGGACATTGACACGCGCCGCCGCCGCGCAGAAGGACGGAATCCCGCTGACCATCTCCGTGCGGTACCCGCGCGCGGAAATTCTTTTTTCTATATACAAATAGGTAGAATACACCGTCGGATCCCCCAGGGTGAGGAAGATCACATTTTTTCCTCTTTTCAGGTAAACCTCTATCTCATCCGCCGCCTCATCATGTCTGCGGTCTCGCAGTGCGCGGTCATGCGTCATCGGCATATCCAGAGACAGCAATTGTTTTTCGGACAGTTCCGGCACCGCCTGTACCGCAATCTGATACGCCACCGTCTCGCGCGCACTTTCGCCCGGCAGGGCGATCACCTCATTCTCCCGGATCAGGCGCGCGGCCTTGATCGTCATAAGCTCCGGATCGCCGGGTCCGACGCCCACACCATATAAAATACCAGTCATATGAATCCCTCTCGTTAAAAAAATATAATAGTAAAATACTGTCCTGAATCACTTCTTTCGCTTTATCTTACCACACATTTGCAGCATCAACAACCAAAAACAGACATCCAAAATGAAATTTTCGGCCAGAGTTTTCGCTTGACCCTCTCTCCCATCCCTGTTACAATCAACGTATCGGTTAACCTATCTGGAGAGCCGCGCCCTCGCCGGGTTATGCCCCCAATCTTCGATTGTGGGGCGTGGGCATCCCGCACTTCGTGCGGGATATTCCATGCCAAATTGCCTGCGGCAATGGCGCGGCCTGCGTCATAAGGAATCCACCGGCAAGCCGGTCCTCTTTATGACATATTGTGAAAAGGGGGCTCTCATATGCCAAAATCGGTCTGTATCGGCTTACAGGATTTCGAAAAAATCCAGCAGCTTCAGGCATTTTATATAGACAAAACAAGATTTATTGAGGAATGGTGGGGCGCGAAGGATGACGTCGCACTCATCACTCGTCCACGCCGTTTCGGGAAAACCCTGACCATGAGTATGGTCGCCTGTTTTTTTTCAATCGAATACGCCGGAAGCACCTTGTTTGAAAATCTGAAAATCTGGAAAAATGAAGAACTGCGGGATCTGCAGGGACGCTATCCTGTGATTTCCCTGAGTTTTTCCGACATCAAGGAAAATTCTTTTCCACAGGTTCGTAATAAAATATGTGAAAGCATTGTAGACCTGTATAACCACTTTGATTTTCTTGTCAAAGGGGATCTGCTGAACACCCGTGAAAAAGAATACTTTAACAGTGTTTCTTCCAAAATGGAAGATTCCGAAGCCTCGATCGCATTGCGGCGGCTTTCCGGCTATCTGTATAAATACTATCACCAGAAGGTCATCATCCTTTTAGACGAATACGATACCCCTATGCTGGAAGCTTTTACCGGCGGCTACTGGGAAGATCTGACTTCCTTTATGCGCAGCCTTTTTAATGCAACTTTTAAAAATAATCCTTTTATGGAACGCTCTATTTTAACTGGAATTACAAGAATCAGCAAAGAGTCCATTTTTTCCGACCTGAACAATCTCAAAGTAATCTCTACAACTTCGGAAGAATACGCAGACTGCTTTGGTTTTACAGAAGCTGAGGTGTTTGCGTCACTGGATGAATATGGCTATTCTGACCGGAAGCAGGATATCAAAGACTGGTATGATGGTTTTTCCTTCGGTAGTCTCACCGGTATTTATAATCCCTGGTCGATCATTAATTTTCTGGATACCGGCCGTCTGGAACCATATTGGGCAAATACGAGCTCTAATACGCTCGCAAATTCGCTGATCCGCTCTGGAAGCAAAGATATAAAAGTTTCTTTCGAGTCCCTCCTACTGGGCAAAGAAATTCGAACGCAGATTGATGAGCAGATTGTCTACAATCAGCTTTCAGAAAAGGAAAGTGCCATCTGGAGTCTTTTTCTGGCCAGCGGCTACCTGAAAACGGAGAAAAGAGAATTTGATAAGCAGACAGGACGTACCTGGTTTTACCTCTCCTTAACTAATCAGGAAGTACGTATCATGTTTGAGGATATGATACATGGCTGGTTTGCGGATTATGACAGTAATTACAATGATTTCGTGAAAGCACTTCTGCAAAACGATAGAAAAGCGATGAATGTTTATATGAATCGGGTTGCGCTGGCTACCTTCAGTTTTTTCGATACAGGTAATAAACCTTCCGAAGGAAGTGAACCAGAACGTTTTTATCATGGTTTTGTACTCGGCCTGATCGTCGATCTCGGAAATCATTACGTTATTCAGTCCAATCGAGAAAGCGGTCTTGGACGCTATGATGTAATTCTGGAACCTAAAGATAAAAAAAATCTTGCATTTATTCTGGAATTCAAAGTTTTCGATCCGGATGAAGAAGAATCTCTGACAGATACCGTGAAGCGTGCTCTGCAGCAGATTGAGGGAAAAAAATACGCAGCTTCACTAACTGCGCATGGAATTCCAACCGATCATATCAGAAAATACGGGGTTGCATTTCAGGGAAAAACAGTACTAATTGGATGATTCATAAACGAGCAGGAGGCGACATCTCGCCTCCTGCTCCAGCTTCTCATCGCGTTCGCTGTTTCGCTGATATCCCTGGGCAAAACCGTCATACTTGATTGGCCTGGAATCAATCAGATCCAGAATATTCTCCACTTTTGTACTGTTCACATTCGAAGAACCGGCACCCTGATAGCGGGCTTTCTTCGCAAAATCACCGATTACGACCGTTTTTTTCTCTGAATCAAGAGGCAGGATATTTCCTTCGTTTTTCAGCAATACGATACTCTCCTGCGCGACGCGGCGGGCGAGTTCGTGATGTTTTTCCACGTCAATCCCATGTCTGGCAGCCCTTATAGCATTAGAATCTGCCTCACCTGTTTTCCACTCTTTCCTCGTCGATGATCCAGAGATTTCTCCCTGTTTCAAAGTCTGCTTTGAGTTGCCCTCTACAGATTTTGATACTTCTGCTTTACTGTGATTCTCCGCCAGCTTCAATACCACTTCCAGCAGCTGCCCCACGCAGTCGTCGATCTCTTTCATGGAAATCTTTCCATCTTTGTATGCCTGGATCAGAATCGTCGGCGAATCATAGCCTGGATTTGGCATCTCCAGGTTGGAGCCCGCGCGGACGCCTTCTACATGGTCATTCGAGCCACCCCAATCCGTAATGACCACTCCGTCGTACCCCCAGGTCTCCCTCAGAATATCCTTCAAAAGGTGCTGATTTTCATTCGCGTAAGTGCCGTTTACCTCATTATAGCTTGTCATCAGAGCCAACGGTTTGGCCTCAGTTACCGCGATCTCAAACCCGGTCAGATAGATCTCCCGGAGCGTCCGCTCGTCGACTACGGCATTCATCGCCATGCGGCGCTCCTCCTGGCTGTTGACCGCAAAGTGTTTTGGGCAGGCAGATACCCCTTTGCTCTGGATTCCCTTCACGTACCCGACCGCCATTTTTCCTGTCAGATAGGGATCCTCGGAAAAATATTCAAAATTACGTCCGCACAGAGGACTTCGCTTGATATTCACACCGGGGCCAAGGAGGACATCCACTCCCAGCGCCTGCGCTTCCTCTCCAAGTGCTCTGCCCACCAGCTCCGCAAGCGCCTCATCTCAGCTGTTCGCGACAGTTGCCGCTCTCGGGAAGCAGGTTGCCGGCAGCGAAGAATTCAGCCCCTGGTGATCTCCCACGCCCTCCTGACGGCGCACACCGCTCGGCCCATCCGAGCAAACCACGGACGGAATGCCAAGCCTGGGAATGTCATGCGTCTCCCATTCATTCTTTCCACCAAGCAGAGCTGCCTTTTCCTCAAGTGTTAATTTTTTCAGCAAATCTTTGATTCTATCCGTCTGCATTATAGTCTCTTGTACAGCCTTTCTTTCTCGTTACCCAATATCGGATTCTTTATCTCATATATCAATAGTACCTGCTCTTTCTCTGTTTTCCAGACTTTTGGGATAATCTGTTTTATTTATGGCGTAAATTGTTTAAAACTTCTCTTAATGATTACACCACAGCCTCCACCAGCACCTTATCTTCCAGAAATATCTCCTGAACGCCGATTTTCTTTTTCTTATTAAAATTAAAGCTCAGCATATATCCTTTTTTCAGATGATAATAATCCAGATATTCCGCCAGCTGCTCTTCTCCTCTTTCATTATAAGAATCGCCCCGCCATATCTTCAGTTCAACCACGAATTGTTCTCCACGGTAATCCACAATTACATCCGTCCGTTCCTGGTTGCGTGTGCGTGATTCAATGTAATAATGCCCTGTGCCATTGATAATCGGGCGAAGGTAAAGGAGAAAATATCGCCTCCCATCTTCTTCTATAAACTTTTGCGGTCGGTCGCCGTAAATATCATCAAAGCATTCCACAAAATGTTCCAGGATTAATCTCATGTCAAGACATCCGTTTTTGACAAACTGAAGTCTGTCCCGATCGCCGATCCCATACATCTCATTTCTTCGGGTTTCAGGCGCGGTTAAAAACATTTCATAAAGCCTGGTTTCAAAAATGCGATTTGCTATCACAACTCTGTTATTTTCAATACGGATAAATCCAAACATTTTAGCAATCCCAATCGCCTCATTTCCCGGACTGTTTGGTATTGCAACCCCTTTCATCAGGAAATCCCGTAAAAAATCCTGTAATACCGGGTACGTATTTACCTTATCCTCCAGAGAATCAAATAAGGTGTTATCCTCAAAAACAAGACGGTTTGCCGCTTCTTTTACTCCTTCCGCCGTCCAGGCACTTTTCCGGTCAGGGAAAGCCTCACTCCCTGCAATCTGTTCGTCCAATAGTTTACACATTCTCGACACCAGAAATGGATAACCGGATGTATAATCATATATCATCTTCGCAATCGCTTCCGTATCCATCCCGGTTTCATAATCGGCTTCATATTCGCGAAGCATACCGGCGATGTCTTTTGGGGAAAAGCTCATATCCACCAGAAAATCAGCGGCAATATTCCAGGGAGAATTCGTCTGATGTTCTCCCTCTTTTACAAACTTTCTTTTCAGATTTTTGATATCATAGACACCCGCCAGAATTACGGAACGGAAAGTGGCGTACCCATATTTTCCCCGTTTAATATAAGCTGATCGCAATTGCGCAAGGAAATCCAGAAATACCTGATTATTCGATGCAGCATCCACCTCATCAATCATCAGAACAATTGGTTTATCTGATTGCGCACACCATTCATTGAAGAATAAAAATAACTCAGGCAATCCCATATCGGATTCGTTTCCAAACCCAATTTCCTTTAGCTTCGATAAAATTTTTTCCTGCGGATTTTTCATATTTTTTACTGTCAGAAATAATTCTCTGGAAAGCGCCCGTACAAAGCATTGATTATCTGCAAAGTCATTTGTCTCCATTCCCTGAAAATCCAGACTAATCACCCAATAATCCTCATGAAGATACCTTTCCAACGCAGTTAACGTAGTTGTCTTCCCATACTGGCGGGCACGGTTAATCGTAAAATAATCTCCCCTGTCAACCATCATCTTAATCTTCTGAAGTCGATCTGTGAGGTCTACCATATAATGTCTTTCAGGCACGCAGACTGCCGTCACATTAAAATATTTACTCATATTGCTTCACGCTCCTTCGACCATCGTAATCTTATACAAAAGTTTAACATATCTAAAAGTGCGCTTCAACTGACATTTCAGAAAATTTCTCTTTTCTGCTTCCTGTCAATGCGCCAGGAATACAAAAACGGCAGTACAACTGCCACCACAATCGTACCAAACAAAACCGGCATCAGAACCCCACCCGGCAAAAAAATCGAAAGCAGAAGTACCAGTCCGTCAATCACCCATACCTTTCCGGCAAAACGGTGCGTCCGGTTCCAGTTCTCTTCATTATTCAATGTCCAGGAAAACCGAATTCCAATGGTTCGATTCTGTTTTATTTTCGGAAAATAATTCCCCAGAAATAAAAACAGCAGTCCCATCATAACCGAACAAACCGTAAGTACATGAAACTCTTTTTCCAATGCCGCGGCATAGATCATCCCATTCGTGAACAAAGACACAAGCGGTATAATCCAGAAAACCATTCCGAGTACTTTTTTATTCTGATCCTTCTGTTTTGCGTCTCCGGCAGTAGCAAGCAGACAGAAAAAATGCATGATCAGCAGAAATACGGGGATTCCAAAAACCGCAAACGCCTTTGAGCTGAAGCCATCCGGTGTATTACTGGTACTCCAGTGCGTCGCCATCTGATCCGGCAGGCGATTCCACATAAGAAGCCCCGCCAGAACCGGAAGCAAAATCACAATTGAGGATAAAATTACCGTTCGTCTGTTACTCTTAAGCATACCTGATTCCTCCCTTAACTCCTTAACTCTTTGATTTCTTATTTTTATGCCAGCTTTCATAAAGCTCTTTTCCACCGCAGCCATTACTCACCCATCAGGTCAGTCATCCACAGCAGCGTCTCCTCCAAAACGGAGGTATTGATCTCGTAATAAATGAATTTTCCTTCCCGCTTATCCCGAACCAGATCCGCATCCTTCAACACCGAAAGGTGCCTGGAAATAGATGCGGCGGTTACGGGAAAGTGTTCAGTAATCTCTCCGGCTGACATTCTGCCGCTTTTGAGTAAATTCAGGATTTCACGACGGGTCGGATCCGCCAGTGCTTTTAATGTTTCCTGTAAACCCAATGCCACCCCTCCCTTAACATTTAGCTTAATTGTTAAATGAAAGATAACATATTGCTCTTGTTTTGTCAAGCCATTTTCAAAAAGTAAATATGCCGTTATAGGTCACACCTGTAGAGGTAAAAATAAAGTAAATTTTGTCAAGGTGTGGTCTGTAACTATATGCCTCCCTCTGACCGGAATATCCGGAAAAACAGGTTGCTTCCGCCCCTGTTTTCGGAGTATAATGATGTTAATTATCACTGAACCGAAAGTACTTTTGATTCAGGTATTGAATGACAGGAAACGAATCAAGCGCACTGACCAGACAGGCAGAAAGGAGGAGGATTGTCCGTGATTCGCATTGCCATTGCAGAAGATATGGTGCCAGAGCGGCTGCGTCTGACCGAATATATCCGTCGATATGAAAAATCGCACGATGAGACTTTTCAGGTCTCCTTCTTTCCGGACGGTCTTTCTCTGGTCGAGGAGTACCCAAAGGACTGTGACATCCTGTTCCTGGATATTGAAATGAAGCCGATGAATGGGATGGATGCCGCGAAAGCGATCCGGACGGTGGATGAAAATGTGATCATTATTTTCATCACGAACCTGGTGCAGTACGCTCTGGAGGGCTACACCGTAAACGCACTGAATTTTATCATAAAGCCGGTAAATTACGAGACGTTTGCCGCGGAGCTGACCCGTGCGCTTGGGGTGATCGTGAAGCGCACACCTCATTTTCTGACCGTGAAAAACCGTGAAGGCACTGTCCTGCTCGATATCCGTGACATTACTTATGTGGAGACTTCGCTTCATAAAACGGTTATTCATACGCGTACGCGTGAAATTCCGTCCGGTGAGACGATGAATGCCCTGGAGAACAAGCTGGCAGAGTTTCCTTTTTTCCGCTGCCATACCGCCTATCTGGTCAACCTGAACTACGTGGACCGGTTTCAGGGGTGTGATGTCTGGGTCGCCGGAACGCAGCTGGCAATCAGCCGCCACCGGAGAAAGGAATTTCTGGAAGCGCTGGCGGAATATGTAGGAGGATTGTCGTAATGAATCAGATTTTCATCTGGATCGAAGCTCTTTTTCCATCCTTTCTGATGGCGCTGACGGATCAGCTGGGCTGTGTTTTTTTCCTGAGCTCTTCCTCACTGAAACGGCCTTCTGCCGGATCTCGCATCCATCTCCCTCGGAATCAAAAATCCAGTCCGAAAGCGCCGGCACACGAATTTTTCTCACTCTGGAACTGTCAGGGCAGTCTCCTTTTGATTTTCAGCGTTTTCCTGGCTGTTCCATTCCAGCGCGGCGGCTACTGGGATCCCGGCACATATGGCACTGTCGTTATCAAAATGGTCTTTTTCTTTGCTTTCATCTGGCTGTGGACGCGGGACAATATTCTTGTCTGCCTGTATGAGATGATGGTATATTTTCTGATCAGTGACTGTCTGCGCTCTTTGTCCGCTTTTATCTCTCAGAGTCTGCTGCACTATGATCTGTTCCTGGAAAGCTCACTGATAAAGCTGATCGGCGCCAATCTGGCAGAAGCAGCCGTTCTGTTTCTGACCGTGTGGATCATACGGCAGTTTATGGAAAAAAGCGGCCGTCCGGTGCTGCGCCCTGGGCATATTCCGGTATTGGCCGTCTCTCTGCTTCCTTATCTGTTCATCCGCGGCATCACGATCTGGCTGCCGGTAGCAAATGAGGAGCTCACCGCTGAAATTCCGATTATGATGCTGATCACGCTTCTGGGGGGTCTGCTGCTTCTGATTGGAAATGTGACTGCGGTTTCCTCTGAGCGTCATACCGCCGAGCTGCACCAGCTGGAGCAGATGCTTTTTGTCCAGCACGCACAGTATTCGCAGTCAAAGGAAGTGGCCGACCGGGTCAACCGCCAGTATCATGATCTGAAAAATACACTTCTTTACATACAAAACTGTACCAACCAGGAGCAAATCCGTCAGGAGTTGGGAAAGATGCTGGAGCAGATCCGTCCATATGAAACAGAGCTGAATACCGGCAATCATGCTGTGGATGTGATTTTGAATCAGAAGCTCGCCCTCTGCCAGGAAAATCACATTCGCTGTGTACCTTATATTGATGGAAGTTTGCTGGATTTCATGGAGCCTCTGGATATCTGCACGATCCTCGGGAACGCCCTGGACAACGCCATTGAAGCCTGTCTGAAAATTGCAGATGAGCAAAAAAGACAGATACGCATCCGGATATCCATGAAGGACCAGATGCTGAGCCTGCATTTTGAAAACAGTTGTGAAGCACTCCCAAAAGAACAGGACGGGCAGCTGCTGACGGATAAGCCTGACGCCTCCGCACATGGATTTGGCATACGCAGTATCCGGCATACGGTGGAAAAATACGGCGGACAGCTCTCCTATCGGGTCACCGATGGACAGTTTGTGCTGGATCTGCTACTGCCGGTTTCTGATGCAAAAACAGCCGCAGGATGATTTCACGACCAGTTAGTCGCGATTTTGTACCAGTTGGTCATGAAATCTCTTTTTTATCTTTTTGTCTGTTATAATCTTCACACAATTGATCCGAGATTTTCTCCTGCCAAAAGTACGCTTTTTGCCGCGCGGATACATTTTGCGAAGCAATGCTACATTAACAGGAAAAATCCGATTTATTTTCCAGACAGGAGGATTTTTACCATGAAAAACGAAAAAAGCAAGCTTTCCCGCCGCGACTTTATCCGCAGCGCGGGCGCAGGTGCAGCGACACTGGCCGCTTCGGGACTTTTCGGAGGCATCGCTCATGCGGAGGAAAGCGCAGCGGCAGCTTCCGGCGAAGCGATTTACACACCGGGTACTTATACCGCCAGCGCAACCGGTATGGGCACTGTCACGGTTACCATAACCTTTGATGAGACAAGCATCACAGATGTAGTGGTTGACGTTTCCAATGAGACCGAAACCATCGGCCAGCTGTATGGCGAGACACTCCAGGAAGCTCTCCTTGCGGCACAGTCTGCCGATATTGATGGTGTCAGCGGAGCAACTCTGACTTCAGATGCTGTCAAGGAAGCGGCAGCGAACTGTATTGCACAGGCGATGGGTGTAGCGGTTGAGTCAGCCGACGAAGCGGACACTGACAGCAGTGATCCGTACACCGGAACCGATGAGGAAGGAAATACCGTTTATTATTCCATGCGCCGCAGCTGGGTCGGCGAAGCTCCGACCTTCAGCGAGAGCGAGATCGCGGGCGAGTATTCCGCAGATGTCATCATTATCGGCGCAAATTATTCCGGTGCAAACTGCTTCCGTATGGCATGCGAGCAGGGCGCGACCTGTATCGTGCTGGATTCCCAGTCGCAGGATTCTTTTGAAGCCTACGGCGGTCAGCTCGGCCATTTCAATTCCCAGTGGCAGGAAGATGTTCTGGGCGTTCCGAAGGATTACTTCGACCCGGTTGATTTCATCGAGAGCTATCAGCTGCAAAGTGCGGGACGCGCACAGCCGGATCTGATCAGCAAGTGGGCAAAAAGAAATGGTGAAATCGTAGACTGGATGACGGAACTCTATGACGACATCACCGAAATCACTGGTGAAGACACCATTGAGCCGGACAGCGATTACAGCTATAAAAAAGGCTTCTTCATGACTTATCCTGCTGTTATCAATCTTGGTTCCGGCAGCATGTCCAGTTCCGGAGAATTCTGTACTAAGACCGTCCAGGCTGGCCTGGACGCAAGTCCGGATTCACAGGCATTCTATAACATGACCGCCAAAGTACTGATCAAGGACGGCGACACCGTCTGCGGCGTGATCGCACAGAGTCTGGAGGACGACCAGTATTACCGGTTCATGGCCAAGAAAGGCGTCGTGCTGGCGACCGGCGACTTCAGCGCAAACTCCGATATGTACCGTTCTCTGTGCACCGAGGTGCAGGAGTGCAATCCTTACACGGAGCTGACCGGTTCCGGACGTGACGGCTACGGACACCGCATGGGTATCTGGGCCGGCGGCGTCATGGAAATCGGTCCGAGAGCCGCAATGGGTGGCGCAACCTCCGCACTTCCAATGGGCTTCTTCGGCGCAGCCAGCGGTCTGTGGATCAACAAATATGGCAAGCGCTACTGCAACGAAGCGTTCGGTGTTCCATTCGTAGCTGGCTGCCAGAGTGCGCGTCAGCCGATCGACAGCTCTATCATTCAGGTATGGGATGATGGACACTGGAGAGAATTCGCGCAGAATCAGGCGCTCGGTCATTTCAATGCTTCTGATATTTCCGATACAAAGATGGACGAGTACGCGGCTTCTCTGGAGGAAGTAAAAGCAGCTGGCGCGGAAGGTCTCAATAACGTTTACTGCGCGGACACCCTGGAAGAACTGGCTTCCTATCTTGGCTTTGAGGGCGAATATGCGGAGAACTTCGTAAACGCAGTCGAGACCTATGATGCCTACGCAGAAGCAGGCAAGGATGAGGATTACGCAAAACCGGCAGATATGATGTTCCGCATCAATGAGGGACCGTTTTACGCAGAGAAGCTTGACCGCAACGCAAACATCGTCCTTGTTGCTCTGGCCGGTCTCTTCGTAGACGGCAACCAGCAGGTGCTGAATCAGAAGTTCGAGCCGATTCCTGGCCTGTTCGCGACCGGCAATGCTTCCGGCGGCCGTTTCCCGCTGCAGTACACCGCTCCGATGAACGGCATCAGCATCGGCTTCGCTACCGTATTCGGCGCACTGCTCGGCGAATATCTGGGACAGAGCGCACCGGAGGTATCCACCGGCGATTCTGCTACCTCTGCGACGGGGACTGTAGATTAATATTATGATTCGAGCGACAAAAGGGGTATAATACTACGGTCCCCAAGGTCATGAATAGGAACGCAAGCGTTCCATTCCTGACCTTTTGTCCCTTGTATCATATTATAGTTACCATATGGGAAAAAATTGATGGATAAGCGAAATTTATTACTATACATAGACATTCCATTCTGCCCGGTTCACTGCAAACACTGCGGAAAAATCGCCTGTGCGCCCAGCTCCGATCTGCGGTATGCGTACGCGCAGGCGCTTCGAAAGGAAATCACTGCCTCCGCAGGCAGCCTCCCGGATTATGAGATTTCTGCCGTCTACATCGGCGGCGGAATCCCCGGGCATATGATGGACGAAGAACTGGGGGAACTGCTGAAAGACCTTTCTTCGTGGTACAATATTGCCCCAGATGCGGAAATCACATTGAAGGTGCATCCCGGCATGGTCAGTGTCGAGACACTGAATGCCTGCCGCCGCGGCCACGTCACCAGGCTCAGCATGGAATACGTGACGCATAATTCCTTCGAACATGAAATGCTCGGACGTTTTTTAAGCCCATCCGCCATGGATATTACCCATATGATTCTTGGGGGCAGCAGGCTTGACCTGAGCTTTGACATCATCGCCGGGCTTCCCGGACAGACAAGAACTTCCCTGCTGGAAAGCGTAAAAAAGGCGCTCTCCTATGGAGCGTCTCACCTTTCCCTCTATCCGTTCGTGCTGGCGTCCGGAACGGAACTGGCAGAGGAATACACCGCAAAGCAGGATTCCGCAGTCATAAAAAATCCGCGCAAACGTATTCCGAATCCGGAAGAAGTGACCGCCTGGCTTGCAGATGTGAAGGATTACCTGACATCTCAGGACTTTATGGAATACCTTCCGGGGCGATTCGCCCTTTCCGGGAAAGAATGCCGGTATTTTATGCTTGAATCCGGCGGATGTGAATCTCTCGCCTTCGGACTCGGCGCAGAAAGCGCCTTTGACGGTGTGCGGTCAAAAAATACGGCCAGTCTGAAAAAATATTTACAGTATTCAGACCAGCCGGAGAAGATTATTTGCCATATGGAGCCGATCATTTAACTGGAAAAGCTTTCCGTTTAAAAAAGGCTTTTCATCACACTCAAGATCCTGTCTATATTCCTTTGGGACAAATAGGCAGGATTTAATTTATGCTTACTATAATGATATATCGTATTCTGTGTAACACTGATTAACTGCTGTGTAAAAAAGCGTTCCCAGCTTAAATGCTCACAACTATCTACATAATCGCACGTATGACTCAAAATTGCATCCGGCACAGCTACAATTCCAGATTTTAAAATCATCCACTCAAAGGACTCAGGAGCATACAAGGCGATCGTCTTATGATATCTGATATACTCCACGACATCATCCATCTCCGATCCAAACGCAGAGCCATCCACTACTGCCAGAACGGTATTTGTATTCTTATCCAGCTTAATTACAGTATTTAACACATTTGATTTTCCTTTTGCGGATATACAACTCATTTGATTATTTCCGGCCACCATATTAAAAAAATCCCATCCAGAATTAGAGTCTTCTGTCACGATTATGCTATGGCTGGCCTGCTCCGTTACTGACAATTCATGAAATAACGGATATGCCTCATTAAAAACCTGCCGAATACCTCCATACTTATTGCTTTCTCTAAAACCATATATTTCTTTTACGCTATATGGTAATGCACTTAACTTTTCCCTTGTAACTAATACAAAATAATTAGAATTATGATTTATTAACCGGGCGAATTCATCCGTTCGCACAAAGCCATTTCCTTCATCGATAAAAATAATGGCATCAGTTAACTCAAGAATGCGTTTTTTCCATTCCACGCCTTCCACAACCACACAGTTTCTATCACAATTAAGTACTATACCACTGTCTGCACCAAATGTATTATAATCACGAATCATGTTCACAAGCTGCGTCTTTCCTGTCGCACTGTTTCCCCGGATAACCGTGATATTTCTTTGTATAGTCATTTCGTATTTCAGCTTATTTGAATAAACCTCGATAAAATATTTCCCTTTCATACAACCGTCTCCTGCAGGCAATTATGGGCAACTATAACAAGATCAGCCATTGAGGTAACTATTTGATCATTATTTAGAACATGTATCTGAAACATCCCTTCCCCGAAATCCATAATATGTCCTAACCGAATCGTTAGATCTTTCTTCTCTGCAATCTTAAGAATCCATTTTGCACAGTTATCCCCACAGGTAGACGCATTAAAAATTCTCGTATCATCATTTATCATAAGAAGCAATGTTTTCGTTCCACCTGAAAGGCTCTCCGGAGGAATCATCCCAAGCACTCTGCTTTGGATGCAGCGTTCCCCCAGTACAACCGAACGATCTACATCAAGAATGATTTCTTTCGCTAAACCGTCCACAATCCAGGAAGGATCATACGTGTTTCTAAAATACACTTCCGTATTATTGATTACACCCTCCATTTCTCCGTAATAAATATGCAGCATCCTCTTTTCCTCCACTGTTGGGTTCTATTACATCTTTGCAGAAATACTTCTTCTTTAATATTTTTCTGCTCAGTTAGAATAACACAAATAGAAACACTTTACAATCGCCTGTTCTAAAAGAACGCATCTTACCCGTCCATAATAGTTACAGGTCACACCCCGACCAAATTAACCTTATTTTTACCTCTACAGGTGTGACCTATAACGGCATCCGGCCAATTGAAATCGCTGCGCGATGGGGCCGGATGCTGTTTCCACTACGTTTTCAACCCTGACCACGCAGCAAGTGCGTGGTCGGGTTGTGACCAGTAACCCATAATAATCTTTGGTTTCTTTCCATATCTGTATTCCGCCTTTACTAACAAGTATAAAAACAGTGTAAAACAAAAATATGAAAAATAGTATACTCATGAGTAGTATACTTTAGATTCAACAAAAATGTAACTGTAAAAATATGCCCCATGTGCATTCACACATAAGGCATATTACACTGCTTTTTTATAATAATTCAAAACCCAAATCTACTGCTTCACACTCAGCCTTACCAGCGCCCGCTGCAGCTTCGCGGTGGCATTGGCATACTCCTGATCGGTCAGGCCCTGCCTTGCCAGGCGCTCTTCGGCACGCCGTTTCGCGTCCTCGGCGCGGTTTTTGTCGATGTCTTCCTTCCACTCCCAGGTGGTGGCAAGGACACGGCAGGTCCCGTTCATAACAGAAAGCATCCCGCCAATGCAGGCAGCGTACCGTGTGGTGCCGTCTCCAAAAACGACGTGCGCCTCTCCCATACCGATCGCCGTGCAGTAATTGCAATGACCTGCGAGGATCGCCAGGTCGCCTGTGATGGTTCTGCACACGACGCGCTCGGCGTCCCCCTCAAAAAGCAGGCCGTCCGGCGTTCCGATTTTTAATGGAAAACTACTCATGGCCTCTGCCTCCTTTTACAGGTTCTTCGCCTTCTCAAACACGTCGTCAATCGTGCCGGCAAAGAGGAAACAGCTCTCGGGGATCTCATCGCACTCACCATTCAGGATCATGCGGAAGCCGCGCAGCGTTTCTTTGAGCGGCACGTACTGACCGGGCAAACCAGTGAACTGCTCCGCCACGGAGAAGCTCTGTGACAGGAAACGCTGCACCTTGCGGGCGCGGTTTACCGTCATCTTATCTTCCTCAGAAAGCTCGTCCATACCCATGATGGCGATGATATCCTGCAGCTCTTTGTAACGCTGCAGCACCATCTGCACCGCTTTCGCAATCTCGTAATGCTCGCTGCCTACCACCTCCGGTGAGAGGATGCGGCTCGTAGAATCCAGCGGATCCACGGCCGGATAGATCCCCTGGCTGGCGATATCACGGGAAAGTACCGTGGTCGCGTCCAGATGCGTGAAGGTTGTCGCCGGTGCAGGGTCTGTCAGGTCATCCGCCGGTACATAGACTGCCTGTACGGATGTGATGGAACCCTTTCTCGTCGAGGTGATACGCTCCTGCAGCTCGCCCATTTCCGTCGCCAGCGTCGGCTGGTAACCTACCGCGGACGGCATACGGCCAAGCAGCGCGGATACCTCTGAGCCTGCCTGGGTGAAACGGAAAATATTGTCAATAAAAAGCAGCACGTCCTGGTTCTTGACATCACGGAAGTATTCCGCAATGGTCAGGCCGGAAAGACCGACACGCATACGCGCTCCGGGCGGCTCGTTCATCTGTCCATAGACCAGCGCCGTCTTATTGATTACGCCGCTCTCCTTCATTTCATTGTAAAGGTCGTTGCCTTCACGGGTACGCTCGCCAACACCGGTAAATACTGACAGGCCGCCGTGTGCTGTCGCTACATTGTGGATCAGCTCCATGATCAGGACAGTTTTGCCTACACCCGCGCCGCCGAACAGACCGATCTTGCCGCCTTTCGCATACGGACAGATCAGGTCTACGACCTTAATCCCAGTCTCCAGAATCTCCGTCGCCGGAGTCTGCTCCTCATAGGAAGGCGCCGGACGGTGAATCGACCAGTGTTCTTTTGTCTCAACCGGCGGCATCTCATCCACCGGCTCGCCGAGCAGATTCAGTACCCGGCCCAGGCATTCCTCGCCCACCGGTACCGAAATCGGAGCACCGGTATCAACAGCCTTTGTGCCGCGCACCAGACCGTCGGTTGAACTCATCGCAATGCAGCGAACCGTATTGTCGCCAATTTCCTGCGCGACCTCCGCGATCAGCCTTTTGCCATTATTATCAATCTCAATCGCGTTCAGCAGTGCGGGCAGCTGATCCTGCGGATAGCGGATATCCAGGACAGGACCGATTACCTGCACTACTTCGCCAATGTGTTTGTCACTCATTCCTATTCCTCCAAAATATGTCATCAGACCGACAGGGCTGATGACGCAGGCCGCGCCATCGCCGTCAGGCGATTTCCATTGCGCGGCTCTCCATCCAGTCCATGATCCGCATATCAGGTCGTGGACGCAGGCCGCACCATGCGCGTAAGCGCATCTTCGTTGCGCGGCTTCAGCCAACGCCCTCCGCGCCCGCAACAATCTCGGTAATCTCGGTTGTAATACTGCTCTGACGAGCCCGGTTGTAGCTCAGGTTCAGCTTCTCAATCATTTCCTCCGCATTGCTCGTCGCCGCTTCCATCGCATTGCGGCGTGCCGCCAGCTCGCTTGCCACTGCGTCACAAATGCCGCCGTAGATGAAACCGCCCAGATATTCGGGAACGATCGCGTCAAACACTTCCGAACTGTCCGGCTCATACAGAATCAGATCATGGACCGATTTCTTCTGTCCATTGCCGGAACCTGCATCCTGTCCTGCTCCGTCCGACACATCGGCACCGGAAGCATCA
This sequence comes from Lachnospiraceae bacterium, assembly GCA_021200475.1. Taxonomy (GTDB): domain Bacteria; phylum Bacillota; class Clostridia; order Lachnospirales; family Lachnospiraceae; genus Choladousia. The sequence goes on along the minus strand of JAJQGP010000018.1, from coordinate 23,760 downwards.
CTACTTACACTCTCCAGATCCGTCAGCGGCAGCATCGGATATACCTCAGGACGCTGCGACAGCATGGATACAAACTCCGTGTAGCACAGCTCAATATGTCCAAACCTGCCTTCCCGATATTCCCTGCAAAGAAGTCTGGCGATCTCGAAACAATCCGCCACAGAAATATTCGCAACGGTCGCAAATTCTTCTGTCAGAATCTCAATCTTTTTGCGCTGAAAATATTCCACAGCTTTCTTCCCGATCGGCAGCACAACATAATCTCTGTTATCTCCGGCAGCTGCTTCCAGCTTCTTAAACAGATTGGAATTGTAGCCGCCCGCAAGTCCGCGGTCACCCGCGATCACGACATAGCAGCAGCGCTCATTCGATGACGGTTTCGCGTAAGCAGAAGAAAAATCCGTATTCCCTTCCGCGATGTCAACCAGCGTCTGGTGCAGCTCGCGAAAGTAGGGACGGCACTGATCAGAGCGCTCTTTCGCCCTGCGCAGCTTGGAGGATGCCACAAGCTCCATTGCCTTGGTAATCTGCATCGTGCTCTGCACACTTTTAATTCGCAGTTTTACCGCTTTCATATTTGCAGCCATCTCAGTTCCTCCTTCCCCGCTCCGTTATTTCGTACTGAGGAACTGATCGGTATAATCCTGCAGTGCCTGTTTCAGGTTTGTTTCCGTATCTTCGTCCAGCTTGCCGGTCTCCCGGATGGCCTGCATTGCCGCAGCCCCCTGCGCGTTTGTATCGAGGAACGGATACAGTCCTGCCTCATAGTCACGCACATCACCGGTCTCGACGCCTGCCAGATAGCCCTTGGTCACTGCGTAAATGATCGCAATCTGCTTTTCCACCGGAATCGGTGAGTTCTGATTCTGCTTCAAATACTCCACAATACGGGCACCCTGATCCAGACGGGACTTGGTGTCTGCGTCCAGATCGGAACCGAACTGCGCGAAGCTCTGCAGCTCACGATACTGAGAATAAATCAGCTTCAGCGTACCGGCTACCTTTTTCATTGCCTTAATCTGGGCATTGCCGCCGACACGGGACACCGAAATACCCGGGTTTACCGCCGGCATAATGCCGGAGTGGAACATCTCCGTCTCCAGGAAGATCTGACCGTCTGTAATGGAAATTACATTCGTTGGAATGTAAGCGGATACATCCCCCGCCTGTGTCTCGATGATCGGCAGTGCGGTCAGTGAGCCGCCGCCATGCGCGTCATCCATCTTTGCGGCACGCTCCAGAAGCCTGGAATGCAGATAAAAGACATCACCGGGATAAGCCTCACGTCCTGGCGGTCTGCGGATCAGCAGAGAGAGTGCGCGGTATGCCACCGCGTGCTTGCTCAGGTCATCGTAAATGATCAGCACGTGTTTCCCCTGCTGCATAAAATATTCGCCCATCGCGCATCCCGAATAGGGCGCGATATACTGCAGCGGGCTCGCCTCGGATGCGGTCGCCGCCACAATAATGGTATAATCCATCGCTCCATTTCTGGAGAGATTCTCGGATAATGCGGCTACCGTCGACCGCTTCTGTCCAATCGCCACATAAATACAGATAACATCCTTGCCTTTTTGGTTAATAATGGTATCGGTCGCAATCGTCGTCTTGCCGGTCTGACGGTCGCCAATAATCAGCTCACGCTGTCCGCGTCCGATCGGAATCATGGAGTCAATCGCCTTGATACCGGTCTGCAGCGGCTCAAATACCGGCTGCCGGTCACAGATACCGGGCGCCTGATTCTCAATCGCGCGATATTCGCTGGCTGTGATCGGTCCTGCCCCGTCAATCGGCTGTCCAAGTGCATTCACCACCCGGCCGATCATTGCTTCTCCCACCGGCACAGATACAACCTTGCCGGTGCGTTTCACGGTCTGTCCTTCCTGAATCTTTTCGCCGGAACCAAACAAAACGATTGAGACACTATTCTCCTCGAGATTCTGTGCCATACCAAAGCTGCCGTCCTCAAACTCCAGCAATTCTCCGGCCATACACTTCGCCAGGCCGCTGGCTCTGGCAATTCCATCTCCGACCAGCAGAACGGTACCTGTCTCGTCCTGGTGAATCGCATTCTCGTAATATTTGATCTGGCTTCGGATGACCTTTGTTATTTCTTCAGGTTTTAATTGCATGGTCTCATCCATCCTTACCCGAATGCAGCTGTCCAGACTTTTCACAAATAATACAATGCTTCATTCCGAATAACCACACTCAAACTACTGATTAATATGCATCAATTACCGTAACTGTTCAGAACAGCATCAAAATGAAAAAACAATCTGCAGCCCTCTGTTCTGAATCGCACGCATTCATCTTTCATTCTTCAGATCACAACATCCGCAAGCTTCCGGGAAATACCGGATATGCGCCCCTGCACCGTACCGTCAAGCTGTTTTCCTTCCAGCTCCACACGCAGGCCTGCCACAACCGCAGGGTCAATTTTCTGTGTCAGCACAACAGTCTTTCCGCTCTTCTTTTCCAGCTTTTCTTTTAAAGCCGCCGCCTGCGCATCCGTCAGCGCAACTGCGCTCGTGACTACCGCCTCGGCAATGTTATGATCTGCATTGTAGCGCCGTGTGTATTCCTCGCAGCAGCCTGTGTACTCCCGCAGGATTCCCTTTTCACACAGCAGCTTCAAAAAGCTTACCAGATACCGCTCTGTCCGATTTCCAAACGCGGTCTCGATCAGCCCGATCCGCTCGTCCTTCGCAATCGAAGGCTCACAGAGCAGTGCCAGATAATCCGGATTCTCCTGAAATAAATCCTTCACCGCAAGCATCTGTTCGCGAATCATATCCGTAAGCGTCTCCTCGGCGGCAAGCTCATACAGGCTGCCGCCATATACCCTGGCAGTCTGTGTCATGCGCTCTCTCCTACACTTGCTATAAATTCGTCAATCAGCTTTGCGTGATCCTCTTCGCTGACCTCCCGCTCGATCACCTTTCCGGCAATCTCTACAGCCATGCTTCCAATCTCATCCTTGATCTCATTGACCGCTTTACGCTTTTCCTGCGCGATATCGCTCTCGGCCTTCGCTTTCATGGAAGCGGCCTGCTGCGAAGCTTCCCGGAGAATCTCCTCACTCTGAACGGTCGCGGTCTTCTGCGCATTCGTCAGAATATCATTCACCTTCGTCTTCGCTTCCAGCATACTCTGCTCATAATCCGCCCTCATGGCCTGTGCCTCTTCCTTCGCCTTCGTGGCTTCCTGGATCTCGGCGTCCGCCGCGGCTTTGCGCTTCTCAAGAATATTATTGATCGGCTTAAACAGAAAACGCTTAATCAGATACATCTGGATAAACAGGTTGCAAATCTGTGCAATAAAGGTCCACGGTACAAGGCCTACTAAATTCTGTACATCCATGTCAGTAACCTCCATTCTTTCCCACACTGTGAACTGTTAAAAATGTTCCTTCTTCTGATGATTTCCGAATATCCGCACCCTGCGTCTGTCCTTTTATCTGTCAGACCCATCCTGCATTTTACAGAAAACCAGGCAGGAACATCCTGCTTCCCTCACAGTCTGCTTCTCTGCATCAGGCAAGGAGATTCATGAACATATTCGGCGCTACGAAAATCAGAAGCAGACCCGTAACAAAACCATAGATACCAGTCGTCTCAGCGATTGCGCAGCCCATCAGCATCGTTGATGTCACATCGCCCTTGCACTCCGGCTGACGTCCAATTGCTTCCAGAGCCTTTGCCACTGCGTTACCTTCACCAATACCAGAGCCGATACCAGCGATCAGCGCCAAACCAGCGCCAATGGCGCAGCCCGCCAGTGCGATACCTTTTGCCAAAACTGTGAAATCCATAATATAATCCTCCTTATTTTGTGGCCAGTGACTCATGGCTGCTGTTATGCATCCGATGTATCCAGCTGTCCTCCACCGTCAAAAGCCATTTTATACTGATTGTTTTTGTATTTGCTGTCTTTCTTAGCCCTCTGCCGCGTTCACGATATAGAGTGTCGTCAGCATGCAAAAAATATAAGCCTGCATCACACCGGTAAACCAGTCAAAGTATACCGATAAAACCGCCGGTATGCCAACATCCAGAATCGGGATCTGCGCAAACACATCGCCCACCAGTCCCGGAATCAGTCCCAACAGTGCAGCACTGGCTACTGCCAGGGCGGCGTAAATCAGGGAATTGATGACAATACCCGACAAAATATTTCCAAAATGACGGCATGCCATACTGATCGGCGTCGCAATCTCTGACAGAATATTGAACGGTGTCAGAACCGGTATCGGCTGGGTAAATCCCTTCAAATATCCACCGATACCGCCTGCCTTGATCTTCTGCCATGTGATCATCACAAATACGACCACCGCCCAGGCTGCTTCTGTAGAAAGATCGGCTGTAGGACTTCTTAATCCCACCAGACTGATCAGGTTCGAAACCAGGCTCGTTGAAAACAGTGCCGCCACAAATGGAATCAGGTAGCGGAATGTCTCCCCCATATTCCCAATCACAAACTTATTGGCCGTCTCTACAAGCATCTCCGCCACAGCCTGCCGTTTGGTAATATTTTCCACCTTCAGGTCATGGGTCAGCCAGATGCAAAGCCCCGTGATCAGAATCATGACCAGCCAGCTGACGACAATTGTCTCGCTGATCTGCAAATCTCCCAGTATGGGAATATTCGTGTGTATGGTGAAAAAGACTCTTGCTCCTGAAATATCGACTTCCATAACATTCTCCACCTCCTTACCGGCTGATTTTTTACAGCATAGAAAAGTCCGTGAGTCAGCCGCTTTCACTTAGACTTTTTGAAAATCCCAGTCAGCTTAATACCGAAGCTGGGAAGAAACAGAGGTACAATCCCTGCCACAAACTGAAAACAGGGCGCTACAATCGCGGCAATCACCCAGAGCATCTGAAGCAAAAGCCGCTGAGAATAACTCGCTTTGACTTTCGTCCGGGCAGCATCCTCATCCGCGGCAGACGCCGCGCTCTGAACCATCAGGCCCATCAGAAAGAAATTCAGGACAGCAATGATGCCGCCCACTAATCCGCCTAAAATAACCGTATAGTCAAATGGAACCGAATCCGGCATCATTATATGCAGGACACCAAACACAATCCACATTATCACGATCCCTGCAACAGTCATGATCGTAACCCGACGAGTCTCTTTTTTCACCGCCGGCTGAATCTCACCGAACAAACCACTCATCTCCGGCCTCCTTGCGTTGCACACATTTCCCAAACATCTCTACAGATGTTTATTAAATGATATTTTCCCGTTACCAGTTTTGTCCTTTTCCTCTTTTTTTATCACAGAGAGATAAAACTTATACGCAAACATACCGCTGCCGCCCAGGCCAAAGAAGAAGCCGACGATATAAAGCCAGCTTCCGATTCCCGTATGAGCCGTCAGCCACCAGCAGGCCGCCAGGCACAGCAGGAGCGGTGTAATAAGCGACAATCCAAACTGGCCAAGAAGCGTTATATTTTTTAAAATATCCGCACCTTTTTTCATTGTATTCGCTCCATTTCTACAATCACATGTGAAATTAACGAAACCGGGTTTATTCTACCAATTTTTGTATCCGTTCGCAAGTAGATTCTGATAAATAAATTATTAACATAGTGAACAGGATGAAAACAAATCAAATCATTCTGAACAGAAAGCAATCTGTAAATAACTGTCTTGTTTCAAAGCGTGTCACGGTAAAAGTCAGGTCCGGATTTTCCCTCCCACAAAATTCGTTAGCATTCCCAGCGCAACCCCCGTCACCAGTCCGCCCAGCACATCCGTCGGATAATGAATGCCCACATACAGCCTGGAAAAAGCAATCAGCGCAGCCAGTATCAGCAGCAGCACACCATAGCGTTTCGGAACCTGCCGGTAAATTGCGACCGCCGAAGCAAAACTTGCACCGGTATGCCCGGACGGGAACGATGCATCCTTTGCAGGCGAAACCAGGCAGACAAGCCCGTCAATCATCTCATAGGGACGCGTACGGTTCACCAGGTTTTTCAGAATCAGATTGTTGACCAGAAGCGACCCCAAGAGCGCACACGCAGAGTAAACACCCGCTCTTCTTGTTTTTCGAAAGCAAAGCAGGAAAACCGTCAGAATAATCCAGAAAATCCCGCCGTCTCCCAGATGTGTGATTGTCTTAAAAACCGGATCTAAAATCGGATTCCGAATATTATTCTGAATAAAAAGCAGGATATTCCCTTCCATAGCAGACAAATATCTCACCCTTTCCTCAACTATCTTCTTCCTGCGATTTTATTCACCAGCCAGATAACAATACAGGAACCGATCACACTAACGATAATACTCCCTATGAAGCCGCTCCCGTAAATTCCAATCAGGCCAAGCACCGCATTCCCAACAACACCGCCTACAATACCAAGAACAATATTCCGCAGAATTCCGCCCTCGTTATTCATAATCTTCCCGGCAATCCATCCGGCCAGGCCGCCAATTACCAGTCCAATAATTAAACTCATTTTTGTCCTCTCCTATATTGTATTTTTCGAAACAACAGCATTCTGCCTTTACAGGCACATCGAATGATAAACCGTCCCATTCAGTTCTTTCCACAGAACGTTTTTTCCATCCAGTATCATATACCCGCGCACACTCCCCTCTTTGGGAAGAGCAACCGAACCCGGATTCAGATATAAATTGTCCTCCCCAAACACTTCCCACGCCGGGATATGCGTATGTCCGTGCAGCAGGATATCGCCCAGCTGCAGCGGCGGCGGTGAGGAAATACTGAATATGTGCCCATGCGTAACATACATCAGCCGATCCCCCACAGCTAATAACGCATAGTCCGCCATAATCGGAAAACCCAGCACCATCTGGTCAACTTCTGCGTCACAGTTGCCCCGGACACAGAAAATCTGCTGCCTGTGTGCGTTCAGCATGGAAATGACCTCTTTGGGCGCGTATCCGACCGGCAGATCATTCCGCGGTCCATGGTACAAAAGGTCGCCAAGCAGCAGCAACCGGTCCGCCTGCTCCCTCTCAAAAGCGGCAAGCATTTCTTTGCAATACCAGGCAGAACCATGAACATCCGATGCAATCATGTATTTCATTTTTACCGCATCCTCCTTTAAATCGTTACTTAATTCTTTCCTGTCCGTTTCCTCCGCCGCGCAGTAATAGCTCACAATCTCCTGCTCCAGCTTTACTCCCTTTTCCTTCATATATGCAAGAACCGGGCGGTAAGCCTCCTCGCCACAGAGCGTCTTCATCCGGCTCCGTTCATTCTCCGTAAGCGCTTTCAGGCATGAACCAAACCGCTCATCCCTGAGCTGGCGAATTCTCATACAGTACAGTTCAAACTTCCACGAGAGTGCCCTGCACAAATGCCGGTGAATCAGAAAGCCGCCCACATCAATGTCCCCAAAATGATAATAAGAGCATTGCGGATTATCCTGAATCACCTTTTTCAGAAACCGGAGCTACGCCCTGCCTGCAAATCCTCCAAGATAAAACAATGCCCGGTCTGAGCATCTCATCCGCTGATAAGAAGCTTTGTTCTCAATCGTCTTTTCCCTTCATCTGCACCGCATACCTCTTCTGAAAGCCGGAAATATCGTAAGGTTTCAGAACAGACTGATCCAGATAGACATAATCGATATCGCTCAGACAATTCATTGCCACCATCCTTTTTCGATGACATTGTTATCACTGCGTCTTTCATAATAACCCATTTTATCATATGGCTCCTTTTTTAACAGTCCCCATTTTTGGTCTTTTCAATTTTTAAAGTATCTGTTATGATTACACCCAACGTTGCTGTTCCTATCTTTACAGTTACGTATAAAAACTATAACTATTCAGAACAGAAGGAGGGAGTTTTATGAATTCCTATCAGATGGACATGGACAGGTATAAAAGCCTTGCCAGAAAAGCCGTGGCTGAAGGATGTGTGCTTCTGGAAAACGAGGGAAACGCGCTGCCGGTCCGCAGGGGGGGAAAAGTAGCAGTATATGGCCGCATGGCGTTTCACTATTACAAAAGCGGTCTCGGATCCGGAGGCATGGTCAATACCCATTACACCGTCGGCATCCTGGATGCACTGAAAAACTGCGAAACACTTTCACTGGATCAGAAGCTGCTGGATATTTATGAAGCCTGGATTCAGGAGCATCCTTACGACGAAGGCAAAGGCTGGGGACAGGTACCATGGTCTCAGAAAGAAATGCCGATAACCGATGAAATGCTCGAAGCAGCCGCGCGTTCCGATCTTTCCCTGATCATCATCGGAAGAACAGCCGGAGAAGATCAGGACAACAAGCCGGAGGAAGGCAGTTATGAACTTACGGGGGAAGAAAAAGAACTGATCCGGCGCGTCTGCGAAGCTTCGGACCGGACTGCGGTTCTTCTGAATGTCGGAAATATCATTGATATGAAATGGGTGAAAGAATATCATCCGCAGGCGGTACTCTATGTCTGGCAGGGCGGCCAGGAGGGCGGAAACGGCGTACTCGATGTTCTGACCGGAAAAACCGCGCCCTGCGGCAAGCTGACTGACACGATCGCCTGGGATATTGCCGATTATCCTTCTACGCAATATTTCGGGAATGAAGCGAAAAACTACTACTCGGAAGATATCTATGTAGGCTACCGTTACTTCGAGACATTTGCCAGAGAAAAAGTCCTGTACCCGTTCGGATACGGGCGCTCGTACACGGAATTTTCCGTAGACGGTCAGCTCACCGGCGTGGCAGGCCAGCCTGACGGTTCCGCACAGGATTCGTGTACTGCATCCGACGGCTCTGCCGCCTCAGACGCCATCCTTCTGGAAGCCGTGGTCAAAAACACCGGAACCTTTCCGGGCAGGGAAGTGGTTCAGGTATACGTTGAAAAACCGCAGGGAAAGCTCGGCAACCCGGCGCGCACTCTCGTAGCCTTTGCAAAAACAAAAGAGCTCGCGCCCGGCGAAACGCAAAAACTCTGCTTTTCTGTCCCGAAGCGGGAGCTTGCCTCCTACGACGACAGCGGGTGCACAGGGCATCCCTTCTGCTATGTGATCGAGGAAGGCAGCTATCAGTTTTACATCGGTACGGACGTGCGGAGTGCCCGCTTTGCCGGGAGCCGTTTCATGGAATTCGAAGTGGCCGAGCAGCTCTCCAGAGCCTATGCGCCTGTGGAGTCTTTTCAGAGAATGCGTCCGATATCGGACAGTCCTCTTTCTGTGAACGAATGTCAGCAGGAAACGGCTGGCAGCTCCGAACCGACGGCGGCAGCAGCAGGACAGAGCCCGGCGGAAAATCCTTACCAGATCGGTTTCGAGCCTGTACCTGTAGAACCTGCATTCCCGGAAGAGGACCTCTGCGAAGAAAGCAATCTCCCCCTGTACAGGAGACCAGGGATACCAGCTTGTGGATGTTCTTGATGGGAAGATTTCTCTGGATCAGTTTGCAGCACAGCTGAACGACGAAGACCTGCTGCAGATGTTTTTGGGAGAAGGAATGTGCAGCGCGAAGGTGACGCCCGGTACCGCGGCTGCGTTTGGAGGTGTCACAGACCGGCTCCAGAACATGGGCATTCCCGCAGCCTGCTGTTCAGACGGCCCGTCCGGAATCCGTATGGACTGTGGAACGAAGGCTTTTTCCCTTCCGAACGGGACACTGCTCGGATGTACGTTCAATGAAGCGCTTGTGGGAGAGCTTTTTGAGATGACCGGTCTGGAGCTGCGGCTGAACCAGATTGATTCCCTGCTGGGACCGGGTATGAACATTCACCGAAATCCGCTGAATGGCAGAAACTTCGAATACATTTCCGAAGATCCCTATGTGACGGGAAAAATCGCGGCCGCCCAGGTGACGGCGATGCGGAAATGGGATGTTTCCGCCACCATTAAGTATTTCTGCGCAAACAACCAGGAATGGCATCGCAGAAATGCAGAAGGAATCCTTTCTGAACGGGCGCTGCGTGAAATCTATCTGAAAGGCTTTGAGATCGCGGTAAAAGAGGGCGGCGCGCGCTCCGTTATGACCACCTATGGACCGGTCAATGGACTGTGGACAGCGGGAAGCTACGACCTCTGTACAAAAATTCTCCGTGAAGAATGGGGATTTGACGGCATCGTCATGACAGACTGGTGGGCGGAAGCCAATGAGCCGGGCCAGCCATCCGCAAAAACGGTCAAGGCGCCCATGATTGCAGCGCAAAATGATCTGTACATGTGCGTTCCCTCCAGCGAAAACGACCCGGATCTGGCGCTTCTGTCCGAACAGCTGAAATCCGGAAGGATCACCCGCGGGCAGCTCGTCCGCAACGCCAAAAACATCCTGCGTTTCCTCTTACATAGTCCGGCAATGCAGAGAATATGCGGGCGGATTTCCGGAGAAGAGCGCGAAGCGGCAAAGGCAATGGCAGATCAGCAGGACGCTGTGACGGACCTCGACTATTTTTCCATGGACGCTTCCGGGACAATCGTACTCGATGGTTCCCTGTTCCATCCAAAGGCCGGTGAAACAGAGACATTTGGCATCACCCTGAACAAAATGGGATTATACAGCATTTCACTGGAACTGCAGTCGGATCTGGGAAGTCTTGCACAGCTTTCCCTGTCCATCTTCATAGACAACCGGCTGAACACGACGATCAGCCTCCAGGGGCTGGAAGGCAGGGTTGCTGAGGAAAAGCGGGAGCTTGGTTTCCAGATAGGCAGCAACCACTACATGCGATTCTACTACGGAGCAAACGGACTGAACATCCGGAAAGCGGTCATCCGCCTCGAAAAAGCGTTCAATCCCAGACAGCCCGAATAAGTTTTCTACGGATACGGGGAGCAAATTTCCCCTTATTTCCTTTTACACGTTGGGCCGGGAAGGCAGTTTTGTGGTTTATGCCGCATCCGGCCCGCACTTCAGCAAAGAAACGGAGGCTTCTATGAATCAACACTTTTATTGCACAGCCAGCTCCCCGCTGGCAGAAACCGTTTCCGGTCCGGTACGCGGTTTCCATTACAACGGTCTTGATATTTTTAAAGGCATTCCCTATGGCAGGGCACGCCGATTCCACGCACCAGAGCCCATGCCTGCCTGGGAAAGCGCGCTGGACGCTACCAGCTTTGGCTGTGTGTGTCCTCTGATGGAACAGGAAAAACCCACAGGCGAGCTGCTTGTCCCGCACCGGTACTGGATTCAGGATGAGGATTGTCTGAATCTGAATGTGTGGACACCTGCCTGTGATGATGCCAGACGTCCGGTTCTGGTCTGGCTGCACGGCGGCGGTTATTTTGCCGGCTCCGCGATTGAACACATTGCCTATGAAGGGGAAAACATGGCCAGACTTGGCGACTGTGTGGTGGTTTCGATCAACCACCGACTGAATATCCTCGGCTACTTCGACCTGTCTGATTTCGGGGATGAATATGCAAATTCCGGAAATGTGGGCGGCGATGATATCATCCTTGCCCTGAAATGGGTGCATGAAAATATTGCCGCATTCGGCGGCGATCCGGATTGTGTGACCGTATTCGGCCAATCCGGTGGAGGCGCCAAGATCACTACTCTGATGCAGAGCCCGGCTGCGGACGGTTTATTCCAGCGTGGTTTCATTATGAGTGGCGTAATTGGTGATACATTAGCTGATTGCAAGGGAAGCGGACGCAAATGTGCGGAAGCGGTTATGGCGGAGCTGGGAATTTCCACCACAGCCGAGTTGGAAACCGTTCCTTACGCGCATCTGGCCGCCGCGTACAATAAAGTCAGTCCTGCTCTCAAAAAGGAAGGCGTAAACGTCGGCACTGCGCCTCATCCAAATGAATTCTATCTGGGCGACCCACTCACAAACGGCTCGGGATTCCGTCCGGAAACTTCAAATATTCCTCTGCTTGTCGGGACGGTCTTCTCCGAATTCCAGGGATTTTCCGACTCCCTTTCTTCCATGACACCGGAAGAACTCTTCGGAAAAGAAGCTGCCGACCAGCTGCGTCCGCTTTTTAAAGCCGCTTATTCTCACCGCGATGCCGCACAGATCGCTTTGGTAGATACCGTTTTTCGCGCGCCTACAATCCAGTATATCCAGGAGCGGGCCAAAGCTGGCGGCGCCATCTACAGCTATCTTTTTGAACAGGATTTTCCGCTCGAAGGCGGGCGCACTCCGTGGCACTGTGCCGATATTCCCTTTGTCTTCCACAACACCAGCCTCGTGCCTGTCTGCGATTTTGACGGTGCAAAGGAACTGGAAAAAACCATTTTCCAGGCGGTGCTCTCCTTCGCCAGAACCGGGAACCCGGGCTGGTCTGAAAGTACAGCCGAGACAGAAAACACTATGCTTTTGGGAACAGACTGCCACGTCGTTCCGAACCACGATCACGCCCTGATCCAGGCACTGCAGCCCCTGACCGGGCAGATTTTTGCCGCCATGGCAAAGGGAGACGCGCAGATACAGCATTAAATAAACAGTTTCCTGAATGATCCACTCTCCCCGCTCATAAGAGCGGGGGATGGCATATGCCGCGCCAGAGGAAGATGTCTGCTGGCGCAGACGCGCAGCAGCGCGGGAATCCCGCAAAGCGGGATTCTCTTTTACATCCGTCCGAATCATCCGCGCACACCTCCGGAATCTCCCGGATCTGTTCCTATGTCATGTGCCATGTCATCCAGTTCTTTCAAAATCCGGCTTGTCAGTACATACGCGAGCAGAAAGGCAAGAATATCTGACAACGGCTGGGCAAGCTGCAGACCGCGCAGTCCGAAAATACGCGGCAGCACAGCCAGCACAGGAATCAGGAAAAGCCCCTGACGCGCGCAGGAAATGATAGAAGAACGCCCTCCATAGCCAATCGACTGGGAAAACATATTACACATCGTATAATAACCCCAAAGCGACATCGTAACAAGCTGGGCGCGAAGCGCGAATGTACCAATCGCGATCACCTCGGCGTCGTCTCTGCGAAAGAGCGCGATGATGTGACCGGAAAACAGCATGGAAATCCCGCACAGCACAAGCAGCATGACCGTCATCACTTTCACACAGAACCAGAACGACGTTTTCACACGATCGTATTTTTTTGCGCCGAAATTGAATGCACAGACCGGCTGAAAGCCCTGCCCGAAGCCGATAATCACCGAATTAATAAACATTGTAAAGCGCGACACAATCGACATCGCCGCCACCGCCGCGTCCCCGTACTGTCCGGCAATGGAATTCAGCATCACAGAAGAGATGCTGGCAATGCCCTGCCTTGCAAGAGAAGGAGATCCCGTATAAAGAATTTTCCCGTACATCTGCAGCGACGGTTTGAAATTGCGCGGTGTGATGTGGATCGCGTCTTTGTGCGTGTTACACATAAACAATAAAATACAGAAGCTGACAAACTGGGAAAATCCCGTCGCAATCCCGGCTCCTGCCGTCCCCATTCCCAGTCCGAAAATCAGAATCGGGTCAAGCACCATATTCAGAATCCCGCCGGTTGTGATGCCCACCATAGAATATGTCGCAAGCCCCTGAAAACGAAGCATATTATTCATAATGAAAGAGCACATCATAAACGGCGCCGCCAGAAAAATAAACTGTGCGTAATCCTCCGCATAGGGAGCAATCGTCTCCGTAGAACCAAGCAGCATAATGATCCGGTGCATCTGTGTCACACTGAGCAGCGAAACGATACAGCCCAGAGCAAAGCCTGTGAACCAGGCGACCGAAGCGAACCATTTCGCCTCCTCCTCTTTGCCCGCGCCAAGCAGCCGGGAGATGTTATTTCCCGCTCCCATACCGATCGTAAACGCAAGCGCCTGAATCATCGCCATCGCGGAATAAACAATCCCCACCGCGCCAGACGCGGACGTGCCGAGCTGACTCACAAAAAAGTATCCGCCATATTGTAAATCGACGTGATCAGCATGGATATGATCGTCGGCACCGCCAGCCTTGGAATCACCTTCTCTACCGGATCGTTCAGCATTTGTTCATTGCGGGAAGCCGTATTTTTTTTCTTCATTAAAATCCACCTTCTGTTGCTTTAGTTCTTGCAGTCTGATTTTACATAATTGACCCGGTAAATCCGCCCTGTGCGTGATCACTGCCGCAGGTCGGAAGTCCCGATGTATCCCAGTCCATTCCGGTATAGCTTTTATACGTATTCGCACTCACCAGGAAAAAACCGCCCTGTGCGTCCAGAATATACCATTTCCCATCCACACACACTTCATTCCACTGATGACTCGGATTTGCTGAACTGGAGTTTGCATGTACATAATAACACGAAATGCCAATTCCGTCACAGAGCGCCTTCATGCCACGTGCGAAACCGGAACACTGCGCCTCACCGTAAACCAGGGAGCCCCATGCAGTATTGGCGCCATTGTACTGCCAGCCCGCCCATGCATAACTGCAATTATAGCGGATATAATTGTAAGCCGTAAGCACTTTCTGATAATCACTCATACTGCTTTTTATATAATTATCCTTAAATGCCTGTACGACGCGGCGAACCTCCAGAAGCTGTGACGTACTCAGCGACGGACCGTAGACAGAGCCCGTACTGTAGCTCCCTGAAACCGTCGGTGAGCCAGTTGACACCTTGAGATAGTCGCTGACCTTTCCGGTCTTCACTGTAGAACCGGATTTCCGATACGCGCGAACCCGATAATAATATTTTTTATTTGCCTGTACGGAATTATCCGTATAAGTAAGAGTAGAACCACCAGACACCGTCGCGATCTGTTTCATGGAACCACCCGCTTCCTTCCGGTAAATATAATACCCCTGCGCGCCATCTGTCTGAGCCCATTTCAGGTAAACAGATGTAGAGGACTTCGCATAGCAGCTCGCAAGGGAAACCTGTTCCAGCTTCGTGGTAGCTGCCGCTTTTTTTGAAAACGCCCCTTTCGTTCCGGATGCATTTACCAGACGAATCCGATAATAGTATCGCTTATTAAAAGAAAGAGACGTATTATACAGATAATAATCCCCGCTGTCCTTTATGCAGGTAATCTTACCCTTTGTACCGGTCGTATAAGTGATCCCATTATAAGTTATCCAACTGCTGCACTTAATCGAATCGACCAATTTGTAAGTCCCCGTTGAAGACGTCGCCCGATAAACCTGGATCGTGTAGCTGGTCGACGGCTGCTCGATACAGAGCATAATCGTATTGTAGCTCACACTGGAGCATTCCTTGATCGTTACCTTCGGTATCGAAGAAGACGCGCTGTCCGAAGAAGCGGAAGCACTGGCGTTCAGAGGAAGCCCCATACATGTGACGATACAAAAACCATTGCCAGCAGACCGAATATTCTGCGGATACCTTTCCATTGACTCATAACATTTTTCCTCCCGTTTGGTAAATTCTGCATTTACAATCAAGTTATTTTATCATATCTCTGTCAATTTAACAGTCCCTATTTCTGAAAAATGTGCTATCTTCCCCTTTTTCGCCCTCCATATCTGCCAGGATCATCTGCTCAAGCTCCCCGCACGCATCCAGAATCTCCTGAATCTGATCCGGCGTAATACCATCCAGGTGAATCCCGCAAGTACACACTACCGTACAATTTTTCTGAATTGCCACCGCTTCCGCCAGCATGCGTGCAACCTCATCGTCTTTATGTCCCACCCGATTCAACACAGAGCTGGTCGCGCTGATGCCTTCCCCGGTCAGACTCTGCCGGGCGATCGACATAACCGTGGAACCGACGTGGCCGCCTTTGGCATCTCTTACACATATCGTATAGTCTCTCCCCATCGGGATCACATCGCAAAGGAGCGTAATTCCACAAGCTTCTTTTTCGTATGACAGTCTTAAGGAACTTATTTTACTGCGATACCTGTCGGTATCACAAGCAATTAATGAAACAAATTCGTTATCCTCATAAAATACTTTATTTACTTCGGTGGAAACCGGTATTTCCCTTTCTTCTTTTTCACGCCAGTATAAAGTCAGACAAAGCACATCCTGTGCCATTTCAATCGCCTCATAAAGGCTCTTGGCACTAGTACCTCGTCTCCAAATTATCTCGACTTTATACTTGACTGAATTTCCATCTGCTTCGTTGTCATCAGTCGACGTAGCCACCGCTACGCCTCCTTCTTCCGCCTCGCATATGAAAATTCATCCTGCGTCTAAAGTCGAGCTATTTGGAAGACGATGTACTAGTATAGCAGCTTTCCAAATCCGGAAAGGAAATACTATACCCACACTCCTCTTTTGTAAATACAGCCGGATATACATATTTTGGCATCTTACTCCTCCCAGTCAAACGTAAACCGCTCAAACTCCGCTATCACACCCTCGCTCTCTGAGAGGAACTCAAAATAGACCGCGTGTCTTCCGATCATCCCTGTCGTCACCTCAGCCGTTGCCTGGCTCTCTCCTGCTTTCATATGCAGCACCGCGCAGATTCTCCCTCTGTAATCGTCCATACGGACGTTTACGGTCAAATCTGCTTTTGCCTGGATAAAAGCGGTCACTGTCTTCGGCGCATTTGCCCCAAACTGCAGGTATCGATATCCTGCCGTGACACCGTCTGTTATCTCCACAATCGGCGCGGAAACCGTATCTTCCTGCTCATAGACCGGCCGGATATATGCTTTTGCGACGGCGCTCCCCTTCTTCTGCTGCCTGCGGTCGGTCAGATGACACGCATACCCGGCGGAGATCAGCTGGTAAGCGTCCAGACCGTTGATGTGCGCACCCTGCGAGGTCATCTCGACCGGCTTTGAGGAAACCGGTTCGCCATTTTTATAAGTAATATCGCCGATATAAATCTTCCCATTCTGATCCATCGCGACATCCACCAGCTCCAGCATCGCCTGGCGGGAATATTCGTCCGTGCCGGTCTGGCGATGGTAGAACACGTACCATTTGCCATTGATTTCCATAATGCTGCCGTGGTTATTTCCCCAGCGGTAGCTCATCGTACCGGTTCCATCCGGATTCTTCAGAATCTCACCGCCGTTGAAGCTGATGTCGCCGCCCGGCTGAAACCCCTCCAGCGGGCTGTCGCTGTATTTGTAAGACAAAAAGCCATTGTTTTCCGTGTAAACCCCCAGCTCCGGCACCGGTGTAAAATATCGCTTGGAATAGATGTAAACATACTTTCCAAACACCTTTCTGGGAGAAGAGGCCTCGAAAAAGGCATCCTCAGCTCCTGTATGTCCATCATCCTCCTTCAGCCATGACGCAATCGTGTGCTCCATCGGATGCGCATGCAGCGTTCCCTCCCGGATCGTCGCCATATCCTCATTCAGTTCACAGCAATAGCACGCGCAAAATCCCCAGTATGCATATACTCTGCCGTCGTCATCCACAAGGATGCCCGGGTCGAAGCCAAGCTCCGTTTTCCTGGGATGGATAAAGGGGCCGGTCGGGCTTTTCGATTCAGAAACATAGACACAGGAGCCCTTTTGCTCCGCAGAATACAGATAAAACGTGTCGCCCTTTTGCACCACATCCGGCGCGTAGAGGACGCTGCCGTCACTCGTCTCATAGCAGGTGCCGTGATACCTCCAGTCCGTCAGATCATCCACCGGCGCGCTCCATACCACGTAATCCTTTCCGCAATATTCTGTCCGCATGGTATCATGGGAACCATAGACATAAACCCGCTTTTCCCCGCCATATTCAAATACGCGCGGTTCTCCGTCCGGGACATGCTCCCACAGCGGCATATAAGGGTTTGCTCCTTTGATATAATCTTTCATCTTCCTTCCTCCACTAAGTATAAAAAACGGTAAAAGGTGAAACCCAGTACAATAATGGGTCTCACCTTTTTCTGTTTTATAATCACAAAAAACACATAAATGACATGCAGATTCCTTCACAAGCTGATTTCCTGCATTCAGAAGAACATGTCCTTGTCACTTATCAATCCATGCTCGCATACTGATACATATATCCACTGTCTACCGTAAAATCAACATGGACTCCTTCACGGATCAGATATGCCCGGCCAACCTCCCACACCGGAATAATTCCGGCTTCATTCAGAATTAAGGCTTCCGCCTCAATGTATTCCTGAAAACGGGTATCTGTATCCATGATATCTTTGCCGGATGCATCTGTCACCAGCGTATCATAGGTTTCGTTGCTGTATCCGCCATAGTTAAACGAATTGCCAGTCTTAAACAAATCCATAAAGGTAGACGGATCATTATAATCAGAACCCCAGCGAGTAAGAGCGATATCGTAATCACCTGCCGCCATTAATTCACGGCGTGCCTTCGTAGTCGGCTGTGCCTGTAATTCAATAGTAAGTCCTGGAAGCGCCTCCTGTAAGGATGCCTGCATAAACTGCGCAATCGTCGGAATCTCATCTGCATCATCATAAAGCAGCGTCACTGAAGCGGAATCTGTACCAAGCTCTTCCAAAGCGGTTTCCCAGTAAGAAAGCGCCAGTTCTGTGTCATACTCCTGGTAAGTCGCATTCGCAACATCCCGGAAGTCTACACCCTCATCATTCGCTGCAAAATTGCTGACTACTATATAGCCTGCGCCAACCGAACCATTCTTCAAAATGTCTGAGCAAATGGAATCTCTATCCAGCGCGTGAGCAAGAGCGAGGCGGAAATTTTCATTTGCAAAATACTCATTGCTCAGATTCGGCTGCAGATAATACAGCGTCGCATTATTTACGTAATGAATCTCATCGGAATCCGCGTACTGATCCAGATAATCTCCGGTCAGCTGCAGTACATCCAGCTGGCCGCTCTCATAAGCCATCACACCTGTGGATGTCTCTGTGATCGTCTGATAAGTCAGGGTATCCAAATTGGAAAGAGAGGAATCATAGATATATGGATTCTTGCTCAAAACAACCGTATCAGAACCCATCTCCCATTCTGTTACCATAAACACACCGCTGTACAGAACCTTATCCGCCGTCATGCCATACTGATCGCCCTGTGCCTCAACAAATTCCTGATTTTCCGGATAGAAACACGGCATAATCAGCAGATCCGCAAAATACGGCAGATACTGACTGCATTCCACCACGAATGTGCTCTCATCCAGAGCGTAGCACCCCAATTCATCCACGTCCATCTCTCCGGTCGTGACCTCTTCTGCATTTTTAATGCATGCAGTCAGAAGCATTTCCGCGTACTCCGCACCAGTGTCCGGATTCGCCAGACGCTTCCATGCATACTCAAAATCATATGCAGTGATTTTTTCTCCGTTCGACCAGCATGCATCGTCCCGAATCGTAAACGTGTGTGTCAGCCCATCCTCGCTGACCACATCCTCAGAAGCCAGGGACAGGATGATCCCGTCCACGGAATCACGGTAAAGCCCCTCATTACTGCTTCGGATAATTGTCATATCCACAGAGTTGGAAGCGACCACCGAGTCAAGGGTAGAAAGCGTAGAAGAACTCGGAACGATCAAATTACGTGTTCCCTCTTCTGCCATCGCGTTCAGACCGACACCTGAAAACGCGATCGTAACCATGCCTGCTGCAGACCCCTTTAAGAAGTCCCTCCTGGATATTTTTCTCATAACCTTTTCCTCCTAACGTATAAGATTAAATATATGGTAACTTATGCCTCCCAGCGATGGAATTCCTCATCCGTCGCCAGTACATAATGTTCACCCGAGCTTAAATGGTACGTGCCCTTCGAATAGTCAATTCCGCTGGTCACATAATCATAGGGAATCGCTACACGATTTCTCTCAATATCCGGATCCGTGACCGGGATCGCGGAAAGGAGTGATTTCGTATAAGGATGAATGGGATGGTCAAAAATCTCATCTCTGGTGCCGGTTTCAACCAGGTGCCCTAAATGAAGTACTCCTATATGATCCGATATATACTTCACCATTGCCAGGTCATGCGCGATGAAAAGATAAGTCGTGCCCAACTCCTCCTGCAAATCCTTCATCAGATTGACCACCTGTGCCTGCACAGAAACATCCAATGCACTGATTGCCTCATCCGCGATCACCAGCTGCGGATGAATGATGAAGGCGCGGGCAATTCCAATCCGCTGCCTCTGTCCTCCGGAAAACTGATGTGGATAACGATATGCCTGCTCGGCATCAAGGCCAACACGTTTCATAATTGCCAGGATCTTTTCCTTCCGTTCCTCTTTGTTTTTATAAAGATGATGATTGTCCAGTCCCTGACCGATAATATCAATTACCTTTTTATGTGGGTTCAAGCTTGCCTGTGGATCCTGAAAAATCATCTGCATTTCCCGCGTCAGCTGCTTTCTCTCTGCACCGTTCAGTTTTCCACTGATCTCTCTCCTGTTAAACCAGACGGTTCCTTCCGTCGGATCATATATACGAATCAGGGAACGTCCAATCGTCGTTTTCCCGCTTCCACTCTCTCCTACCAAACCGTAGGTCTCACCCTTCCGGATCGAAAACGTTACACCATCCACCGCTTTCAGCCAGTTTTTGCCGGATACTTTAAAATATTGCTTCAGCCCGGTTACCTGCAATAAGATCTCATTTTGATTCTGTTCCATACCTGGCCTCACTTTCCTGCTGCACGGCTGATTTTGGGCGCTCGAGGATCCTCCAGCCACGAATACACATAATGTGTATCCGAAATCTGAAATCTAGGCGGCTCTTCCTCATAATCAATCGCCAGCGCATACTGGTTTCTGGGTGCGAAAGCGTCTCCTTTTACCTGACTTAAAAGATTAGGCGGATTTCCGGGAATGCTGTACAAACGCTCTGTATCCTTTGAAATATCCGGTACAGAATCCAGAAGTCCCCAGGTATAAGGATGTCTCGGCTCATAAAAAATCTCCCGCGCGGTCCCCTGTTCCACGATATGCCCCGCGTACATAACCGCCACACTGTCAGCCACTTTCGCCACCACACCCAGATCATGAGTAATATAAATAACGGAAATTTCCCTTTCTCTCTGTATTCGGGCAATGAGCTCCAGGATTTTCGCCTGGATTGTCACATCCAATGCAGTCGTCGGCTCATCACAGATCAGAATATCCGGCTCACAGGATAACGCAATCGCGATCACCACTCTCTGCCTCATTCCACCAGACAGCTGATGCGGATACTGTTTCATGCGTGTCTCCGGAGAGGTAATTCCCACCTCATCCAGCAAAGCCACCGCTCTTTTCCACGCCTCATCTTTCGTAATATGCAAATGCAGGCGCATTCCTTCCATTACCTGTTTTCCAATTGTCATAGTCGGATCCAGCGTAGTCATCGGATCCTGAAAGACCATCGCAATATGCTTGCCGCAGAGCTGAGAAATAACGTCTTTCTTTTTCATTTCAATAATATCATACTCTTTGACAGAACCGTCATCCTGCCGGCAACGATATAAAATGGAGCCACCAGCGTCTTCATTTTTGCTGCGAATCCCCATAATCGCCCGAACAGTAACGGATTTTCCCGAACCAGACTCGCCAACAATCGCCAGCGTTTTTCCCCGCTCCAGATCAAAATCAATTCCCCGGATTGCCTGCAGCATTCCAGCTTTTGTATGAAAAGAGATCTTCAAATTCTTTACTGTCAAAATTGGTTCCCTGTTCATATCCTCCTCCTACTGCCACATTCTCGGATCCATCGCATCTCGAAGGCCATCTGCCGTCAGATTAAAGCTTACCATCAGTATCGAAAAAATCACCACCGGAATCGCCACCTGATACGGGTAGGTCAGGATATTATCAAACCCAGTACTGATCAAAGAGCCTAAGGACGCAAGCGGCGCAGGAATGCCCAATCCGACAAAGGACAAAAATGATTCCGTAAAAATAGCGCTCGGAACCGACATCATGGCCAGAATAATCACCTGTCCCATTGTATTCGGCAAAATTTCTTTAAAAAGTATAACCGGTATCGGAGTTCCCAGGGTACGTGACGCAAGGATATACTCCTGCTCTTTCAGCTGGAGCACCTGTGCACGCACCACACGACTCATGCCAATCCAGCTGGTGATCAGCAGCGCCAGGGTAATCGTAAATAACCCCGGTTTTAAAATAACCATCAGCAGTGTTACGACAACCAACTGGGGAATTCCGTTGATCACCTCTACGATACGCTGTAAAATGATATCCACTGCACCGCCAAAATATCCGCATACCATACCATAGGTAATACCAATCACCATATCAATCAGAACCGCGACCAGCGCAATGTAAAGCGAAATTCGCGTACCATAACAAACGCGTGCCCACAGGTCACGCCCGAGAGTATCCGTTCCGAAATAATGGTATTCGTCTTTACAATCCTTCTGCTCATAAACATCAACCCCATTGCGGTATCCGTCAAAAATCCCGAGATTTTCTACCACAGGAATGCGCGGCGGCATATTCTGCCGCTTAGTATCTACCGCGTCATAAGTGTAAGGGGAAAGAAGCGGTCCCAAAAACGCGAATGCAATGACCAGGACAATCGCGATGGCCCCTATCAACGAACCTTTATTTCGGGTAAAGCGATACAGAATATCTTTCCATCGTGGAATATCTGTGTAATCTTTTTGGACAGTCTGATTCAGTTCTGCCCCGACAATTTTAAATTTTTCGTCCATGTTCCACCTCATTTTTTGCCGGCGATTCGGATGCGTGGATCTACGATTCCATACAAAATATCAACAATCAGCATCACTCCGATATACAGAGCGCTGTAAATAAAGGCCAATGAAATTACCACATTATAATCATTGACCTGAATCGCCTGAATCAGGAGACTGCCTATTCCCGGAATGGAAAACATACTCTCTGTGATGGTACTTCCGAGCATTAAGGATACCAGCATCGGTGCGATGATCGTCATCAAAGGGATCAGAGAATTTCGCATCGCATGCTTTATAATCACACGAACCTTGGAATTTCCCTGTGATTCCGCCAGAAGGATATAATCCGAATTCAGCACTTCAATCATCTGTGTACGAGTAAAACGGGCAATATTCGACATCGACGTCATTGATAATGCTACACAGGGAAGTAGAATGGAACGAATCGGTGTTTTCGCACTGTAAAGGATCGGCAGCAAGCCCGCTTTATAAGCCACAAAATACATCAGCCCTAATGCAAACACGTAAGATGGGATACTGTTGCCCAGCATGGAAATCACCGAAACAATCGGATCCAGAATCGAATCGTGAAAAACTGCGGCCAAAGTACCAAGCAGAATCCCACTGACAGTTCCCATGATCATAGAAATCACCGCTATACGAATCGAAACCGGAAAACGATTCGCCAGGAGATCCGTGATATTCATATTTTTCGCCAGCACATAGGATACACCAAAATCACCTTTCAGCATATTGGCAAGATATTTTCCAAAACGCACAAGCACTGGCTGATCAAGCCCATATTTCTGATACAAAACGGCAATCTGCTCCGCCTCCAGTTTTTCATCATTGAAAGGGGTACCCGGCATCAGCTCCATCATCAAAAACATAACCAGTACGATCACAACCAGCGTAAAAGCCGATATTAAGATTCGTTTGCATACATATTTTCTCACTTGGCTTCGGCCTCCTTTGCCTGTTCGTAAAGGAATATTGCGCACGCAATATCCTCTACCGCCATCCCCAGTGCCTCAAAAATAGTAATTTCATTTTCATCAGAACGCCCTTTTTGCCTGCCAAGAAGAACATCTCCGATCACGCCAGCCAGATGCTCCTCCCCGTATCGGCCTTCTTTTTGTGGAATCAGAAAATCTCCGCTTTCATGAAGCACCGAATCAATATTGTCCCCAAAAAAATGTCCCTTCGCGCTCAAATCTGAATCCAGTTCTCTATCGGCAGGCGCGCATGCACCCACAGCATTAATATGTGTTCCAGGCTTCACCCATGCGCCTTTAAGAATCGGGGTCTTCGATGGAGTCACCGTACATATGATATC